>JAYEND010000017.1:0-10297 GCA_034721895.1 Campylobacterota bacterium
GAAAGTTGTCAAGGTAGAGCCATTATTGTCGAGAATGAGCAGTTGAGAGTTCTGAAGTTTGAGATGGGTTTTCCCCCACGCTTTTTCCAACTCATCAAGACGGCGAAAGACATCGATGTTGTCAGGTTTCTCTTTGAATTCTTCATCTTCTCTGCTCTTGATATTCAAACCGCCGACACGCTTATCTATATAATAAGGACTGTATTTTATGACCTCTTCGTAGACCCGTTTGTTTTTTGGCTCAGGCTGGCTTTTGAAGAAGGCAGTGATACCTATGGCTAGAAAACCGGCGGCCAGTGCCCAGATAAGATATTTTCGCATAATTGTCAGAAATTTTTCCATTATAGATGAAGCCTTAAACCCCAAATAGAATTCCATAAGATTCTATAGTTAGGTTAAATTTTCGTACCAGTATAGAGAGATTAGGCTAAAATCTGCTTGATAAATATCAATTTGACTTGATAAAAAGTATGGTAGTATCCAAAAATATAAAATTTTAGAGAGAAAGTTGGTAGATAGCAGTATGCAAAAGTTTTTTATTTTAGAGGGTGGCAATCTGGCTATTGGACTCTTTTTCGTTTTGATTATACTTTTTGTGACAACAAGACCATTCATGGCAAAAGGATCGGTCAAAAAAGGTATGACAGGGATATTGGCCGTTGTTGCCATCTTGATAGGGTGGCATTACAGCAGTACGATGAACCGCATGGCAGAAGTCAAAAGCGCTTTTGAAAAGGATCAGCCTGTTATCTGTGAAAGTCGTATGCAGAGAAAAGCGGCTCAATCTGTCATAGTCCAAAAGTCACTTGAGTGGTCTATGGAGGGGGACAATTTCATTTCTCCAAACTACAACAGGCCTTTCCACTCGGCAAGATGTATCGTCAAATAAGAGACGAACATCCGGGTATTGTGTACCTTAAATCTACCTAAAGTACACAAACTCCTTTTTATTTTTCGCTATTTTTCATTTTCTTGACATGTATCAATTTCTTCTTAGCCAGAAACTGTCATAATTCAGCATGCTTGTATAAATCAGGTATTCTAAAGGAGACATATATGGAAAATATTGCTATACGACCAGAGATTGCGTTGGATCTATTCCTCCCTATTTTTCTTGAATCGTCATTCGTTCTTATTTTTGGAGTAGGGTATGCGGCACTGATCACACTCTCGAAAATGGGATATTTTTCCAAAAAGTGGATGCCTCTCGGATATCTGTTTTGGGCATTGCAAACTTACTGCTTGTACGATGTTTCTGTTATGATCCAAAGTAACGAATTTACTTCCAAAGTATTGATGGTTACGATGGTGGCATATCTCTTTATCCCTCACCTCTATTTCTATTTGATCTCCGAGGCAGATAAACGATATAACCCTATAACAGATGAATCAATAGAGCAACAAAAATAAAGGAGGAGACATGGCGAAAGAAAATCTTTCAGTCTGGACCAGTATACCATTCTGGCGACGATCGGCAGCATGGGTCACAGGTTTTGCGGTGATGCTACTGATCTGGCTATCGTTTGATACGATCGGACAGATCAGTATGGGTACAGATGAAGACTTGAAAAACGGGGTAACCAAAAGGGTTCCTGCTGCGACGGTGATCAATTATAATATTGATTATAAGTTTAGCAAAAAAAGAGGATCTGAGGTTCCGGTTATTGGTGAAAAAGAGCCGTTTTTTGGAAAAGAGTGGAGTGTGGATGAAGCGGCAGAGTTGCTGCATCTCGGAAAACTTACTTCTCAGGCAAAAAACTGCATGAACTGTCATACACTGCTTGGTAATGGCGGATATTTTGCTCCGGATCTTACCAAAGCGTGGTTGGATCCAATGTGGAGTGCAGCAGGACCTATGCAGGCTATGACAGGGAAAAGTACAAAAGAAGAGGCGATGGCAGAGTTCCTGATCAACCCTTCTCAGTATCCTACGCATGCACGTATGATGCCAAAGCTTGGGATCACAGCAGATGAAGCAGTAGGTTTGGTTGCATTCCTGAAGCATATGAGTAGTATCGATACGAATGGTTTCCCTAGAAACTTCTCCAAAACAGTTGAACAGTTCAAACAAGGAGGAACCAATGCTCGCTAGTATTAAAACAAATCAATTACAAAGTGAATCTAAAAAACTGGGAATGATGTATTTTAGAGTTGCAATCATACTCTTTGGTGCACAGCTTCTGATGGGATTGATCGCAGCGATACAGTTTATCGTTCCCGGGTTCTTGTTTGAAATCTTTGACTTTTCAGTCGCTAGAATGGTGCATATCAATGCACTGGTTGTCTGGATGCTCTTTGCGATGATCGGATCAGTCTACTACATGCTGCCTGATGAGACAGGTATAGAAACTGTCGGTATAGGTATTGGTAAACTTGCCTTTTGGGTACTTACCGCTGCAGTGACCGTGGTCGTTCTGGTTTATATCTTCGTTCAGGTTGGAGCAGGTACGCAAGCAACGATCTGGTTCATTAATGAAGGGCGAGAATATCTTGAAGCGCCAAGATGGGCTGATATCGGCATTGTCGTCGTTGTCTTAATCTTCTACTGGAATGTCTTTGCTACCTTTATAAAAGGGACACAAACCGGTATTATGACCGTTATGGTTGCCAACTTGATGGCGCTTGCCGGCCTCTATCTGGCAGGTATGTTCTTTACGGACAACATCTCCGTGGATCAATTCTGGTGGTGGTGGGTGATACACCTTTGGGTTGAAGCGACATGGGAAGTCTTTGTCGGTACTCTGGCTGCGTATGCATTGATCAAAATCATCGGTGCCAAGAGAGAGATCGTCGAAATGTGGCTCTGGATCGAAGTGCTGATGCTCTTTGGTTCAGGTATCCTTGGTCTGGGTCACCACTACTTCTGGATCGGTACTCCTGAGTACTGGTGGGAGATCGGTGCACTCTTCTCAGCACTGGAACCTGTTCCATTGGTTGCTATGTTTGTTCATGTCCTCTATGACTGGGGTAAAGAGCAAGGCGCTATGGAGGTAGAAGGAGGCGACAAAGGAACTACTCACGCAATGAACAATGGTCCGGCTATGGCATGGATCGTGACCAATGCCTTTGGTAACTTCCTGGGTGCAGGTGTCTGGGGATTCTTCCACACCTTGCCGCAGGTCAATATCTATACACACGGTACGCAGTTTACTGCTTCACACGGTCACCTGGCGTTCTTTGGTGCTTATGCAACGATCCTCATCGGGATGATGTATCTGGGTCTGCAGGGAGCGTATGGGGTTGAGCGTATGAAAGCAACCTTCAAATCCAAGATGGGAATCTTTCTGATCACATTCGGTGTCCTTGGAATGGGTGTCGCTCTGCTGATCGCAGGATATGAGCAGGTGCTTGTCGAAAGAGCTGAGCTTGGCGGAGGATGGAATGCATTCTTTGCAGCACAGGAACTTCCGTGGTATGTGCAGGCACAGCTTTGGAGATTGATCATGGGTGTTGTGACCTTTGTCGGGTTTGTCTATCTTGTCTGGGATCTTCTTACTATTGGTAAGCAAGCCCGACAAGCTCAGGATGCAGAGGCATAAAAAGCAGATACGGGTTTCCCCCGTATCTTAATACATAAAGGAGGATACAAATGTTATTTGAACCATTCACAGATGTTGTACCAAGTTTCTTTGGTTGGCTCAATCAGGGGCCAATGACTTTGACAATCTTTTTACATACGGTGATCATCTTGCCGATGTTCTGGATCTATGCTCAAGAGAAGAAGAAATTGAAGAATCAACAAGACTAAGTTGTCTGAGAAATCAGACCGAATTTTAAAAAAATGAACTCCCAGGAGTTCACTTCAAAAAAAGGAGAAAAAATGAAGTTAAATAAGTTTTTGAGTGTTGCAGCTGCGACATGTGTAGCGGCGACAATGGCAACAGCAGGTACATCGACGATGAACTTTGCTGAAGTATATGAGAAAGAGTGTCAGGGATGTCACGGGCCTATTCACCAGGGTGGTGTTGGTTCAGACTTGAGACCGGCAGCATTGAAAAAGCAAACAAGAGAGATGCTGGTTGGAAAAATCATGAATGGTGTTGACAATACAGCGATGCCTGCATGGAATTCTTCATTCTCAGCAGATGATGCTGCCGGTATGATCGACTGGTTGATGGACTGGAAAAATACAGTTGAGTTAACACTTGATCTTGATGAGGTTAAAAAAACTTGGACTAAATTGGCAGATGTTGATGCATTGGCTAAAAAGTATCCTGTAGGTAAAGATGGTGCCATCAAAGGCGGAGACGTTGCAAATGTTAAAGATATCACTTTCGCAACAGAGAGAGATGCCTCTTTGGTTGACTTTATCGATTCAACAAACGGTAAAGTACTTTCTCGTCACAAAGCAGGATTTGCGGTACACGTAACTGTAACAAACAAAGCGAACCCAAGATATGCTTACTCTATCTCACGTTCAGGTAAATTAAGTATGTTTGACATCGGTGCACCTGGACAGCCGACATTGGCAACAGTTCAAGTTGGACAAGAATCAAGAGGTCTTGCAGTTTCTCCGGATGGTAAATATGTAATCGCTGGTAACTATAACCCGGGTGGTGCAGTTCTTTGTGATGCACATACACTTGAGCCGCTTAAAGCGTTTGATACAAGCCGTGTCATTGATCCTGATGGACAGATCGGGCCATCGAGAGTTGCATCTCTGGCAGATACTCCTTATGGACCATACTTTGCAATGGCACTTAAAGATGGTGGACATACGTATATCATCGATTACTCTAAAGAAGGTTTCCCGATCGTTGGTGATATTCCAAATATCGGTAAGATCCTCCACGATGCGTTCCTGAATGAAGATGAAGGTGAAGATTTCGGTAGATACTTTATGATCGCTTCTCAAGGGTCTGATGTTATGGGTATCGTTGACTTTAAAGAGAAAAATCTTGCAGCTAAGATCCACACAGGTGACAAATCCAAGCCACACCCAGGTCAAGGTTCGTCTTGGTACTCAAAAGGGCAAAAGAAACAACTTCACGCTACTGTTAGTATGAATATTGGTTCTGTTGTTATTTGGGATTCGACTTGGAAAGTAGTTAAAAAAGTTGAAACAGCTGGTGGTGGACTATTCATCGGTACAGCACACGATACTCCATACCTATGGGCTGACTGTGTACTTGGTAAGCCAGACAAGTATAATGAAGTTCACTTGATCAACAAAGATACGTTAGAGACTGACAAAATCATTAAAGTTGGTAAAACTAAAGGTCAATTGATCGATGCAAAAACGAAAAAAGTACTTCAAGAGTGGGATGCAACGCAAACTGTTGTAGCAGCACAAAAAGAAGAAAAATTCGGAAAAGAGAAAATCGTACCACATACAGATAAGTTAGGTGCAGCAGTGAAAGAGCCGGTACAACCTAGACTTCTTCACGCAGAACCTGCGAATCACGGTGAGTGGACAATGATCTCTGAGTGGACAACTGGTAGAATTGGTATCTATGAGTCTAAAACAGGTAAGTTCGTTAAGTATATCAATAACTTGACAACACCTACATTTACATACTCTGTTGAGCACAGACAACATATTCCTGGTGCTTAAGAGTTAAGTTTACTCTCTCTCCAACCCCCTTGGGGGAGGGTAACTTTTTGAAGTGATTTTAAAATAATTTCAATAAGTTACCAAGGGTATTTTTTGTGAAACAAATTCTTTTTTTTCTACTCTTTATTGTTCCTCTTTTTCTTTTTTCAGCCAAGGCTAAATATCTTGATAATCACTCCTGTAATGAATGCCATGAGAAAATCTATGAAGAGTTTCAGTCTTCACATCATTCACATAGTTATTTCAGCAGTGAACTCCATAGAAAAATAGCCGATAAGGTCAGTCAGGAAAAATATGAGTGCGCCACCTGTCATATGCCCATGGCAGACAATATTCAGGATCTGCTGAGCGGGAAAGCCAGGCCGGACAAAAGCAACAAGACACATAGTGACGGTGTCTCCTGCTTCTTCTGCCACACCATCGCCTATGTCAAAAAATCACACCGCTTCAATATCAATACCAAAGCACGCCAGGCGGAAGGCTATAAGCCCACGCTCTATGGAAGACTTGATAACCCGGTTGATAGTGATAAACACTCTTCTGTCAAAAACCCTGTCTATGGCAAAAAGGTTTGCATGGGGTGTCACTCCCATAAACGCAATGACAATAATATCACCATCTTTAGGGCGATGGACGAGAAGCAAGACAGCGAAAGCTGTATCAAATGCCATATGCCTGAAGTTGAGGGCGGGGCAGAGAAGATGGATAAGAGAGCCAGGGGTCGTCATGCCAGTCATAAATTTCTGGGTATACATGATAAAGGAATGCGTGAGAAAAGTGTCGATATCGCTATCAGCAGTGAAGCTGATAAGTTAAAGATCACGCTGACAAACAAAATGGATCATCCCCTCATCATTCAGGCGGCGAGAGTGAAGTATCTCGAGATCAAACTTTTCAGAGACGGCAAAGTGATCTGGAAAAATTTTGATAAACATCCCAGTGAAGATGCGCAGGGGTATTTTGCCTTTTCCTTCAAAAATCATGGTGAAATAGTTCTGATTCCTGCTACGGCTACAGAACAGGATGTGATCAATAACCTGGGGGCAAGAGAGACCAGAATATTCACCTATACCGTTAAAGAGTTGAAAAAAGGTGACAAGGTCGAAGTCTCACTCTATGTCAAATTGGCGAAAGATGACTGCCTGAAGGCGATTGATCTTGAGGATATGACTTTGAATGAACCGTTACTGATGAAAAAGAGTGAAAAGGAGTTGTGATTTTTATCCGGAAGTGGAGACTTTAGTCCCACACAAAATACCCGTTGAACAGTATGGTGGTACTAAAGTCTCCACTTCCGTAAGCCCCAAATATTTATACAATAAAATTTAGGAGTCTCGCCATGAAATTTATACTCTCCGGACTTGCGATAGGATTGTTCTTCGTTGCGCTGATCCTTTCACTTCCTGCGCTTTTGCCGGAAAAACCAATACCTCATTATGATGACAAAACATTGCGGGAGATGGCTCTTTCCCGCGATATCAAGCCGATCCCGACTGATGATGCAGCACTGCTCAAAGCAGTTGATAACCCGGAAAATCCGATGAGCAGAGAGAAGATCGCTCTGGGCAAAAAACTTTTCTTCGACCCGATCCTATCTCAGGACCAGACGATCAACTGCGCGAGTTGTCATATTCTGGAGGAGGGCGGAGATGACAACCTCCCTACTGCGATAGGCTTCCACGGACGAGCCAATCCCAGTCATCTCAATTCACCGACGGTACTGAATGCCGCTTTGGCACAAAGCCAATTCTGGGATGGCAGGGCAAAAGATGTAGAAGAGCAGGCTGGCGGACCGGTACAGGCACCGTTTGAGATGAATATGACACCCGAAGAAGTTGTTTCGCGATTGAATGCCCGACCTGACTATGTGGACGATTTCCAAAAAGTCTTTGGGGGAGCGATCACGTTTCAAAATATACAGAATGCGATCGGTGTCTATGAACGAACACTGTTGACATACGGAAAGTTTGATGAATTTCTGGAGGGAAATGACACAGCGATCTCTCCTGCGGCAAAGCGCGGATTTACTCTTTTCATCAAAAAAGGCTGCAAAGGATGCCATACCGGGATGAGCGTCGGCGGGCAGAGTATTCAGAAATTTCCTCTGCGGCACTACCTCAATGATTTTCTGAGATTGGAATTTTCACCAAGGCTGGCTATCAGAGAGAGTCCTTTTCCCTTTGAAAATGTTGGGGGATTCCTCGGGAGAGAGGATACCCTCCGTTTCCGGGTACCGATCTTGCGTAATATTAATAAAACTGCACCCTATTTTCACAACGGTTCAGTCAAAGAGCTCAAAGAGGCTGTGCGTATCATGAGCAAATATCAGGTAGGCAAAGAGTTTACCCCTGAGCAGATTGACGATGTGGTCGAATTTCTTAAAACCCTCGATGGGGATTTGGTGGATTATCCCATCGCAAAGTGAGAGAAGTTGCAAAAATGCCACCTGAAAATTATCCAAAATCAAGTGGGTGAAACAAAAAAGCTGTTATTATTCATCTTAAATTTTAATAAGGATGGGGAAAAGTGATGAATAAGCTATTAACTGCTTTAGTATTGACTTTCAGTATAGTAGCTACACTGCAAGCTCAATCAGGGAAAAAGGTCTTTGAAACCTACTGTTGGGGATGCCACCATCAAACCGCAGTGGCTTTTGGCCCTCCCTTTACTGAGATTGCTTCCAGGAGATCTGCGGATGAGATCCGCGGGATGATCACGGATCCGGCATCCGTCTCCAAAGTGTTCGGTTATAAACGCAGTGCAATGCCGCCGTTCAAACTTACCAAAGAGGAGATGGATGCCATTACTGCCTACGTCCTCACCTTTAAACCCGAAATGAAAGAGAAATAGATGTTCAGACTTTCCAACCTTCTCAATTCTGTTACAGAAGGCAAACCGGCACGCGTACTTGATGGGAGTATCGCAATATGGAACTTTACCAACCGCTGTAATCTTTCCTGTCTGCACTGCTACTCCAAGGCAGACCTCGATGCCGTGGATACCCTCACGACAGAGAATATTATGGATACTTTGCCAAAACTTAAAGCGAATGGGGTGAAATTTCTTATCTTTTCAGGCGGGGAACCTCTAACGCGAAAAGATATATATGATATTGCCGCCCGTTGCAAGGAGTTGGGGATTGTTACTTATCTTTCCACCAACGGGCTTTATGTTAAAGCAAGTAACGCTGAAAAAATTCTTGATACCTTCGATTATATCGGCATCAGTATCGACGGAAGCGAAAAAGTACATGATGCTTTTCGTGGGCTTGAAGGTTCGTTTAAAGAGTCGATGAAAGCAGTTGATCTGCTCAATAGTTATGGAAAAACAAAAGTAGGGATTCGTTTTACGATCACGAAAGATACTTATGATGATCTGGCATTTATTTTTGATCTGGCAGAGAAACACAATATTCCCAAGATATATATCTCCCATTTGGTCTATTCGGGAAGAGGTTTGGAAAATCTGGAGATGGATCTGACCAAAGAGCAGCGCATACGTGCTGTTCATTTCATCCTGGATAAGGCCTTTGAATATCACGAGAGCGGCAGGGATATTGAGATCGTGACGGGAAATATGGAGATGGATGCGATCCTCTTTTATGACCGTTTTGTCAAACAGTATCCTGAACATGCCGAAGAGATGCAGCGCAGGCTTATCGCCTGGGGCGGTAATAGTGCGGGGAGAAAACTGCTCAATATCGATAGCGAAGGGTTTGTCAAGCCTGATCCGTTTTTTCCGGTTAAAATCGGCAATATCCTGGCTCAGGATTTCTCCGATATTTGGACGAATAAACCGACAGAGTTGCTGCAAAAGCTGAGAGTGCATCCACGAGAACTCTCCGGAAAATGTGCACAATGTCAATATTTGACTATATGTAATGGTGGCTCACGAAGCAGAGCCTATGCCATCTATGGTGATATGTGGGCAGAAGATCCATCATGCTACCTGACAGAAGAAAAAACCAAAGGAATTTAACCAATGAAATCAATAGTGTCTGTTTTACTGCTGAGTGCCACTCTTTTTGGGGCAACACCCAGTGCCCAGGAGAAAATTTTTGTTGTGGAGAGAGAGTCGGAGTCTGTTGCGATTATCAATAAGGGCTTGACAAAGTCCAGAATGGAAAATATGCACAATATGAATCACGGCGTCATCAAGTTTGAGGGCAAGGATGGCTACCTGATCAGCCGTGACGGGTATGTCGTGCAGTTTGACCCCGTGAGTGAAAAAGTGCTTAGTGAATACAAGACCAGCAAGTCGGCTATCGGATTTGTCATTGGCAAGGATTATGTCGCGGTTGCCAACTATGATGATAAATCGGTAGATATCCTGACCAGAGACCTCAAGCCTATCGACAAGATCAAAACAGGTTCCAAAAATGTAGGGATCAAGATCTATAAGGATATGCTTATTTTTGCTCAAATGGATAGCGACAAAGTCACTGTACTGAAAAATGAAAATGCGGGCAAGGGTTTGCCAAAGTTCAAAGTTTTCAAAGAGTTCAATGTAGGAGAGATGCCATTTGATGCCATGATCAAAGATAATACCTATATCGTAGGATTTTTTCTGAGCAAAGCCTTTGGTGTGATCGATCTGGACAAGATGGAATATTCCGAGATCAAGGTAACTGCCGATGGAAATAAGCAAGTGCTCAAAGTACCGCATTTCGGTTTCTGGAGTTTGAGTGAAGATAAGACATTCATTCCCGCAGTTGGAGACAATAAAGTGATGGTTTATGACAGT
>JAYEND010000018.1:0-28494 GCA_034721895.1 Campylobacterota bacterium
CGACTGAGTGTCATGAGGGGGAAGAGTTGCTTCTGCCGGAGATGCTGTTTGCTTATGCTCTTTTGGATTTTGGGGATCTGCATATCAGCAGAAAGGTCAAGAAACTCCTGGGCAAGAAAAAGCTGCAGCTTGAGATCAGTCAAAACCTGAATGAGGTGTTTGAGGGGCTGGGCAGGCGACATAGGGATAACTGGCTGACACTTCGATATCTGGATACCCTTAAAGCAACACAAGGCTTAGATGAAAATTTTCATACCATATCTGCACTCATAAGAGAAAATGGAGAGGTGATTGCAGGTGAAATAGGCTATACCGTAGACAAAACGTATACAAGCCTGAGCGGTTTCAGCAGCCAGGAGAAAAGATACCGCAACTACGGAACAGCCCAGCTTGTTCTGCTTGCCAAGTATCTGGAAGAGAACAGTTTTGCTTTTTGGAATTTGGGACAGCCCTACATGGCCTATAAATTTGCACTGGGAGCTAGAATTTATGAGCGAAAAGAATTTTTAGAACGCTGGAATTGTCATCAGGAATAATTTGAATTAGGGATATAATACGACTCAAACTTTTTTTGCATCTGAAATTTTATAGATGCTGCCACAAAAGGAAAAGTATATGCTGATACGAAGTTTTTTTGGAGGGATGACGATCGTAGTATTTGCAACGATAGTAGCCTCTAAAGGGATATTTGGCTGAAGAAGGGGTGCACCCACATTCACATTTTATACACATTTCTACACTACGATGATAGAGTATAGGGGAACCTGTACAGATCAATATAAAGGATACACCATGCAGGCAGCGAGAAGAAATTTTTTAAAGTATGCCTCGATCTTGGGGATCACAAGCCTTGCAGGCATCTCTTTTTATGCAGAGAGCCCTGGCTATCAAGCCCAAGCAGAAGAGATAGGTGCAACACATATGGATGAGTATTTCGACCCAGACAGTTGGCTTTAGGAGCCTCACATTTTTTGCCCTATCCATCTTGGGGTAGGGCAACTTCCTTCACTTCTTAATTACTGCACCGGCTAAATACCCAAATCTTTGATATAATGAAATAAAAAGGAGACCAAGATCATGGAAGAAGTGGAAACAAATCAATATCCTAAAGCAGATTTGGCGAGAGTGCTTTATACGATCTTGTATCTGATCATAGGCAGATTTATATCTATGCTGCTTTTTGTTATCGCTGCTTGCCAACTTATCTATAGTTGGCTGATCGGTGAGCCTAACGAAAAGCTTTTACACTTTACCGGCGGGATGTCGGAGTACGCCAAACAGCTTGTGGCGTATGTCGGTTTCAACAGTGATAAGAGACCATGGCCTGCGGGTGACTGGCCAAGCAATGAAGGGTTATAAAATAACTGATGCAATACTACAGCGAAGAGCATAATAAAAAAACAAGCGAAGTACTTTTCTATATCGTGCAGATGTTCATGCTTCTTATCGTGTATGGTTTTGTCTATACCTCACTGGTGGCAGTGAAGCTTGCTGCGGTGAAATACAATTTGACTTTTATGGCATATATGCCGGTGGTTTTGGCTCTTGTGGTTTATCCCGTAGTGCTTTACAAAACCAGAAAAATGTTTCAAAAAGAAAAGAGGTTGCGTGCTGCGGGTTGGATGACAGCATGGGCTTCGATCATCATCGTGGGACTTTATCTCTATCTGTCCCGGTTGATCGGAGTATGATTGCATTTAGAGGTGCCCTTGAGAATATCTTTGCTCCGAAGGTACCCTAAAGATATAGCACTATTATGGCATCGACCTGACATCGATAAAGCTTCCGCTTTCATACGCCAACAGTTTATCAAAGGTGCTGATCAGTTTGTCTGCTGCCTGCCCGGGTGTGAGGATGGGGCCGTCCGCAAGTCTCTGTGCCGAGGGATAGACGGAACGGTCAACTTCATCCAGGATATGTTCCACCATCGGTGTTTTGATAACTCCGGGTGCCAATGCCGTGAAATGAATATGCGGGAGCTCCTTGGCATAGACATTCATCAGCATATTGAGTGACGATTTGGAGAGAGAATAGGCTCCCCACCCTTTGGAGCCGTTGACTGCTGCACCGGAGCTGATCCCTATGATCTGCCTGACGGTACTAAATTCATCCAGAGTATCGATCAGCTCCTTGTTGGCCCAGACATTGATCTCAATCACCTCTTTGATCTCTTTCAGAGGGGTCTTTTTCAGTGTCTTGACTTTACCGAGTATACCGGCATTTAGAATGGCGAGATCGAAGCTCTGATCGTGCAGAAAGCTGCTCACTTCTGTTTGGAGGGCGGATGTATCCTGTAGGTCATAGGGGAGAAAAAAGCATTCGGGATGTTTCTCGAGTGGAGAGGGCAGATGTCTTCCGATCGCATAGACTCTCTCTCCAAGTTCCAGGTATTTTTTTGCCAGGGCAAACCCCAGTCCTGATCCTACACCGGTGATCAAAATATTCTTCATTTGAAGTCTCCCGTAATCATTTTGAAATAATTCTCTGATATAATACTATTACAAATATAAAAATAAAGGTAATTGTTATGATGTCAAAAGAACCTAAAGAGGTTAAGTCAGTTGAGGAAAGATTAGAGCGTCTCTATAGAGAGACAAAGGAGCACTTCGGCGAAGTGCGTTTTGTTGGGATTAAACTGCATGACAAGATCGGCTGGGTAGCAAAAATCCAGTTTGATGAATTTGACAGTCTCGTTGCTGAAGGTGAAGATGCGATTTCAGCTGTGAAGAATTTGAGAAAACGGGTCAAAAAGATCGTTGATCGATATAATATGGTATAAAGAATTAGCAATTAACAAGTAAAAATTTTGGTAGCCATCTCTTTAAAATACTGCTAGAGGTGCCTTTTATTGAATCAAGGTAGCAATTTGAAGAAAAATATTATACTTATTGGTTTCATGGGTGTAGGCAAGGGGACGACTGCACGTACTTTTTCCAAAGCGTATGATATTTACAATATTGATACCGATGATCTCATCGAATCCAAAGAGAATCGCACAATCAAAAAGATTTTTCGTGAAAACGGAGAGAGTTATTTCCGTGCTTTGGAGCAGGAGACGGCTGACTGGATCGAGAACAATGTCAAAGGAACACTGATCAGCTGCGGCGGAGGTTTTTATAAAGTAAACAACCTTTCTGACCTGGGTACGATCGTGCTTCTTGA
Organism: Campylobacterota bacterium; assembly: GCA_034721895.1. GTDB lineage: Bacteria > Campylobacterota > Campylobacteria > Campylobacterales > Sulfurovaceae > SZUA-451. Next base: position 3,163 of record JAYEND010000018.1, read on the forward strand.
TGCCTCATTTGAATGGATCTACGGCAGAATCGTCAACTCTGAAAATGCAGAAAAGAAACTCAAAAAAAGACCACTCTTCACCCAACCCAAAGAGGCCCAGAAACTTTATAAAGAGAGAGAAAAAGCCTATACATCCGTAGCAGATGTCATCGTCAATGTAGAAGGTAAGAGTCTGGATAAAATTGTCAAAGAGATCGCGAAAAAGTGTAAAATCAAGTAACAGTTATTCACTGTTTACTCTCTCCTAATATTCCAACCCCTTGAATATTCCTGCCAGAATACCAAAAATATGCCCAAAAGATTGAATTTTTCTCTCCAATCAGATAAGTCCGACAGGTTCCTGGTGTACAATTTGCTCTTTTGTCTCTTGTTTCATGGAGGATGTTTTATCCTAATTTGGTTATAATCTTTCCATTATTTTTAGCAGGGAACCAAAGAACGATTATGCAACGATTTGAAGCCTATCTACAAGCCAATTTACCGGAAGTAGCCACATTCCATCCCGTCTATGAAGCAGCGCTGGGTGATATGCTTCAGGCAGGAGGAAAACGCTTTCGTCCAATGCTTCTGCTGAGTATTGTTGATGCTTACGAGCCATTGCTCTATAATTCCGTTCTTCCCGTTGCACTGGCATTGGAAATGTTTCACACCTATTCACTGATCCACGATGATCTGCCTGCGATGGATGATGCCTCTCTGAGACGGGGGCATCAAACACTGCACGAACGTTATGATGAGGTGACCGCTATCTTGGCCGGAGATGCCCTCAACTCTGATGCCTTCTATCTGATCGCCAAAGCACCGCTGCGAGAAGACGTGAAGATCAAACTGGTCGAACTGCTTGCCCGTGATGGTGGCAGTAGAGGGATGGTGCTGGGGCAGGCCATTGACTGTTATTTTGAAAATACTCTCTTGACACTGGAGCAGGTCAAAGTACTCCATACCAATAAGACAGCCAAGCTGATCGCCGTCAGTATGCAGATGGGAGCGGTCATAGTCGGGCTGGAGAAGAAGATACAGGATGAGATCTATGACTTTGGCCTTGATCTTGGATTGCTGTTTCAGATTCAGGATGATATCATCGATGAGACGCAGAGTGAAGAGGAAGCTGGCAAAACGACAGGGCATGATGAAGCAAAGAACAGTTTTGTGACCCTATTGGGTCTAGAAGGTGCTTTGAGAGAGGCCGATGTATTGGCCGATCAGCTGGCTGAACGATTTGAATCTTTTGATGATCGTCTAAAGCATGCCCTCAATCCAATGATACAAAAATATCTCAGAAGACATAACAGGGGGGATGCCTAAAGCCCATTATTACTATCCTATAGGTTTTAGATATCCCCTCAAAATAAAGGAAAAGAATGTCAAACGAAATGCGAAAAAAGATGGCAAATACGATCAGGTTTCTGGCTGCCGATATGGTCCAGAAAGCCAACAGCGGACACCCCGGTGCACCGATGGGACTTGCTGATATCGCAGTCGTATTGAGTGAACACCTCAGCCATAATCCCAAAAACCAAAAGTGGCTCAATCGTGATCGTCTGGTTTTTTCGGGGGGACACGCTACGGGACTTATCTACCCACTTTTGCATCTATGGGGATACGATGTCACGCTGGATGACCTAAAAAACTTCCGACAGCTTGACTCGAACACTCCGGGACACCCGGAATCTGGGCATACAGATGGTGTAGAGATCACAACAGGGCCATTAGGGCAGGGGGTTGCCAATGCAGTTGGTTTTGCCATGGCAGAAAAGTATACAGCTGGACAAGTGAACTCGGAGACTTGTGACCTGATAGACCATAAAGTTTACTGTCTTTGTGGAGACGGCGATCTGGAGGAAGGGATCTCCTATGAATCCTGTGCGTTGGCAGGACATTTGAAGCTCGATAATCTCATTCTTATCTACGACAGCAACAAGATCACTATCGAGGGCGATACGAATCTTGCCTGGAGTGAAGATGTTGTCAAGCGTTTTGATGCTCAGAACTGGAATGTACTCAAGATCGACGGAGATAATTATGATATGATCCACCAGGCATTAGTCAAAGCCAAAGAAGCGACAAAACCGACGATCATTATCGCTGATACAGTCATTGGAAAAGGTGCTGTAGGGTTGGAGGGAAGCCACGAGACTCATGGTGCACCGCTTGGGGAAGAGACGATCATCGCTTCCAAGAAAAAAGCAGGTTTCCCGGAAGAGGAGAAGTTCTATATTCCTGAAGATGTTCTGCTGCGATTCAGATGTGCGGTCGAGCAGGGCGACATGGCTGAAAAAGAGTGGATACACAGACAAAAAGAAGCTCCCCTCATCGAACAAAATGAAGCGTTGGAGCGATTGCTCAACCCGGATTTTGCTTCGATTAAATTCCCTGATTTCAGTGATGATCAAGAGATGGCGACCAGAGACAGCAACGGCAAAATTCTCAATGCGATCGCTACAGCGATCCCCGGCTTTATCGGCGGTTCAGCAGACCTTGGACCTTCCAATAAAACCACACTCAAAGATATGGAAGATTTCCCCAACGGCAAGAATATCCATTTTGGTATCCGTGAGCACTCCATGGCAGCGATCACCAATGCCATGGCACTTTACGGAACGATAATTCCTTTCAATGGAACTTTCTTTGTCTTCTCGGATTATCAGAAGCCGGCTGTAAGGATTGCAGCATTGACAAGTATCCAGAACTTTTTTGTCTGGACGCATGACAGTATCGGTGTCGGTGAAGATGGCCCGACGCACCAGCCGATTGAACATATGTCACAGTTTAGAGCGTTACCGAATTTCTATCTGTGGAGGCCGGCGGATGCGACTGAAAACATCGAGGCATGGAAGAGTGCGTTAGAGATCAATGCTCCTCATGGATTTGTGGTCAGCCGACAAAAGCTCAAAACCCTGAAGCCAAAGAGAGACTTTGGTGAAGTGGCCAACGGCGCCTACATCGTCAAAGAGCGCGAGGGGGCTACCTTGACACTGATGGCAAGCGGATCAGAACTGATGCCAAGCCTCAGAGCTGCCTGCCACCTCGAACTTCTGGGCATCAAAGCCAATGTTGTCTCTGTGCCCTGCCTGGACCTCTTCAATGAGCAGGATGCAAGTTATAAAGCACGCGTGGTCAGCCCTGATACCAAAGTGTTGGCAGTTGAAGCGGCTACAGCAACTGAATACTACCGCTACGCCGATGATGTATTGGGTATGGAGAGCTTCGGTGCCTCCGCCCCTGCCGACCTGCTCTTTGAAAAATTCGGATTTACCATAGAAGGTATCATGCGAAGAGCGTGTAAACTGATGGATGTGGAGTATAAAGAGGTTGAGATCGGGAAGTGCCTGGTCTAATCCGGGATACAGAAAAATTTAAGAAATTAACTATTGGTTAATCTTTGATTGTCTGATGATTAACCTTGAAGGGTTACAATACACTTAAGAAAGAGAAGATCTTTCAAGATGATGTCAAGAGTTTGTTTTACTCCTTGTCCAAAATTGTAAACCTTCCTTGTTTGCTCTTGGCAATCATTATCCTTTAGAAGAAGCGACTTTTCATATTAAACTTCCTTGTTCATATGACTTCCTTGTTTATCGCTTCTTCTCCTTGGTTTTTTATTACTTTCAAAATTCCCTTTTATTTTTTCTGAATAAGGTTGGATTTCCATATTGGTTTCCTGGGTGTTGCAGACCTCAAAAAAAGCAGTGCCAACAAAAAGGTAAAGAACTCTGAAAATTTTCACTGTTTAGTCTTCGCTTACTTATACTTTGTGGTTGCCAAATGTGTACTGACCAGGCTGGCAACCATGATCGCCATGTAGAAGACACCGGTGACCGCTTCCATATAGACAAAGAATTCAGCGATATGGGTGCCAGGAGTGACATCTCCATACCCCAGAGTTGTCAGTATGACAAAGCTAAAGTAGATAATTTTGGAAAATCCATGCTCCCAACTCATCGCTTCTATACCACTGAAAGAAGCAGGGTCCAGTGCCAAAAGAAAGAGATAGATCACTGCCCATATCAGTCCCAGAAGCAGATAGAGGGATAATGGTGCTGAAGGACACCTCTAGCAATAGGTGATTACACATTTGCGCCTATCCAAATAAAATCAGAGGAGCCCTTAAGGGTTATGTAGTACTATAAACTACAAACAATAAAGGCGAGGCATCATTTCAATGAAAACTTCAAGTAAATATCTATATTTCACCCTATTTTCTCTTTCTCTGCTCTTTCTATCGGGGTGCGGCGAGGAGAAAAAAACAGCAGTACCCAAAACACCTCCTCCTTTAATCGTCAAAACAGTGACAGTGAGTGACAAGAGTTACCCTGTATGGGCGCAATTCACGGGTATGACAAAAGCGATCAGTGATCAGGAGATACGGGCACGTGTTTCAGGCCGACTGGAAAAAAAGTACTTTGAAGATGGTGCGTATGTTGAAAAGGGAGATAAACTATTTTTGATCGAACAGGCACAGTATCAGAGTGATTTGGATGCCGCAAGATCTCAAAAAGAGAAAGATCTTGCGGCCTTGGCCCTGTCGAAAGCAGATGTCAAACGTTATCAGCCTTTAGTCAAAGAAGGACTGGCTGCCCGTTCAACACTTGAACAGTATGAAGCAAAGAGAGATTCTCTCCTTGCAGCGATCTCTGCAGATGAAGCAAATATCAGAAATGCAGAATTGGAACTGAGTTATACACTTATTAAAGCACCCATATCGGGCCATGTAAGTGCTGCAAAAGTGGATGTAGGGAATCTTGTCGGCTATGGAGAGTCTACACTTTTAACGACAATAGTACAGACAGATAAAATTTATGTCTATTTTTCTCCGGCTGAAAAAGTAGTACAGAAAATATATAAATATAAATCCCGTGAGAACTTACCGGCATTTATAGAGGTAAGAGGTCAGGGATATGACATTTTCAAACGCAAAAGACTGGATGGTTTTGTAAATTTCTCAAACAATAGAGTGGATCCTCTCACTTCTACAGTCACCATGCGTGCTACCATAAACAATGAAGATAAGACTGTATACCCAGGTACTTTTGTCTATGTCACTGTGTTTGTCACGGATAAGTTTAATTTTATTATGATACCGCCACAGGCGATACTTGAAGACCAGTTGGGAAAATACGTTTACACGGTTGATGCAAACAGTACAGCACAGAGGACCTCTATAAAGCCGGTGATGTCTTCACGGTACTACACGTCTGTGTCCAAAGGATTAAAGAATGGAGATCAGGTAGTGATCTCCGGCCTGATCAAGGTACAAGAAGGACGAAAACTGAAAACAGAAGATGTGACCGATACGCAAGGTGTCGCTGCGGTGATGAAAAAGCATGATCTTATTCCCCCAGAGGTGAAAAAGTAAATGTTTTCCCTTGCCTTTATAAAACGTCCGATCCTCGCAATGGTCATATCGTTGATGATCATCGTGGCAGGACTGACTTCTTTGACTGTCTTGCCTATACAGGAATTTCCAGATGTAGTCCCTCCAACCGTTGTGGTATCTGCCTCTTATACCGGTGCAAATGCATACACGGTGGAAGATTCAGTGACCAGACCTTTGGAAGATAAGATCAACGGCATACAGGGTTCCATTTATGTGGAATCTGCCAGTACATCTGCGGGACAGTCCAAGGTCACGGTCTATTTCGAACCAGGCTATGATCTTGATATTGCAGCAGTTGATGTGCAGAATAAAGTTTCTCTGGCTACACCTTCTCTGCCTTCGGAAGTTAAACAATCCGGTGTGATCGTGGATAAACAGAGTCCTTCTGTTGTCTGTATGGTCACTTTAAACGGGGATGAGCGTTATGATGATGCTTTTTTATCGAATTATATCAGTATCAATGTTTTAGATGAATTGAAGCGTATCCCCGGTGTAGGTAAAGCGGAAATTATGGGTGAAAAGAAATATGCCATGCGTATCTGGCTTGATCCTGACAAGATCTACGCACTTGGTCTTACAACCACAGATATTATTGATGCGATCAAGTCACAAAATAAACAGGCTGCGGTAGGAAAGATCGGTGCTACCCCTGCCTATAAGGATCAGCAGACAGAATATGTACTGACAGCAGAAGGCCGTTTGTCTCAGGTGGAAGAGTTTGGCGAGATCGTTATCAAATATAAAAAAGATGGTTCTTTGGTCTATCTACGTGATGTTTCAAAGATAGAGCTTGGAGCAGAGACCTATGACTGGAACGCCATTCTTAACCAGAAACCTACAGGTCTGGTCGGTATCTATCAGCTTGCGGGTTCCAATGCACTTGAGATCAGAGCAAAAGTAGGGGAGGTTATGGAGCGTTTGAAATCCCGTTTCCCTGAGGGTATCAGCTATAGTATCCCTTACGATACCACTGCTTATGTAAATGTGGCCATTGACAATGTGGTCTCCAACCTTTTCATCGCTATTTTGCTGGTGATCATCATCATCTATATTTTTCTTCAATCCTGGCGGCCTACCGTGATCGCTGCGGTGGCTATACCGGTTTCACTCATTGGTGCCTTTGCTGCCATGTATGCTGCACCGGGTTTCTCCATTAACTTTCTTACTTTGTTCGGGCTGATTCTTGCCATTGGTATTGTGGTGGATGATGTCATACTTGTGGTTGAAAATGTTGAGGTTATTATGTATAAAGAGCCTGAACTCAGTATGCCTCAAGTGGTGAAAAAGTCGATGATCGAACTCATCGGCCCGATCATCTCGACCACCCTGGTCTTGGTTGCAGTATTTATACCTGTGTCGATGGTACCGGGTATCACAGGATCACTCTATCAGCAGTTTGCCTTAACCATCTCTTTTGCTGTATTGGTCTCTTCTCTGAATGCTTTGACACTTTCACCTGCTATTGCAGCGATCATTATCAAACGTCGCGGGAAAGAGGAAAAGAAATTTGTCGGCTTTGCGCTTTTTGAAAAAGGTTTTGGCTGGCTCACAGACAGATACACGGACTTCATTACCCTTCTTGTTAGATTTCGCTATGTTGTTTTAGCACTGTTTTTTGCCTTGCTGGGCGTCATCTATTTTATGTTCATCTCTACCCCGACAGGCTTTGTCCCTTCTGAAGATAAAGGTGTCTATATGGTTTCGATGAACCTCAAGCCCGGGTCTTCCATAGAGCGTACTGTAGGGGTGCGTAAAGAGGTTGAAAAGATCGTTGCGGGTATCCCCGGGGTAAGTGATGTGATTGCCGTTGACGGATTCAATCCTATTACCTCTTCTCTTGACGGTGCTGCTGCTACAATGTTTGTAACTCTGAAGCACTGGGATGAGAGAACAGCACCCGGCTTGGATGTAGAGAGTATTATCAGGCAGACTTTTGCAAAAACAGCACATATTTCAGATGCCAGAGTGGCAGCGTTCAATATGCCGGGTATCAGCGGGCTTGGCTCTGTCGGAGGATTTGACTTCAGGCTGCAGGATTATCTCTCAGGAGATATGGATACCTTTATGCATTATGCACAGCAGATCATCAAAAAAGCCAACGCAGATCCACGCATAGGCAGAGCCTTTACCACCTATAATCCTTCCTATCCTATGTATGAAATTAAAATAGACCGTAAGAAAGCCAATGCACTGGGTGTTGATGTGGCCACGCTCTTTAGTACGATGCAAATTTATCTGGGATCTTTTTATGTGAATGATTTTGTAAAATACGGTAAAGTATTTAAAGTATTTGTACAGGCACAAAAAGAGTTTAGAAGCAACAAAAATGATATAGATAAGTTATTTGTCAAGAGTAAACAGGGAAAAATGGTACCTATGTCAGCGCTCATAACAGTCAATGAGCAGAGGGGGCCACAAAATATCTCCCACTACAATCTCTACCGTTCCATTCAGATCAACGGTTCAGCAGCACCGGGTTACAGTTCCGGTGATGCCATGGCTGCCATGGAAGAGATTGCTGAGAGTATTTTGCCAAATACTTACGGATATGACTGGTCAGGGATGTCCTTTCAGGAGAAAATTGCCGGGAATGGTCAGGTATTGGTCTTTTTCTTTGTCGCTTTAGTAGTATTCCTTGTACTCTCTGCCCAGTATGAGTCATGGATTCTGCCACTAATGATCCTGCTCTCGGTTCCTGTAGTTATGATCGGGGCGATGGGAGCACTCAAAATGGCCGGGCTTCCTCTTAACGTCTATGCACAGGTCGGACTGGTCCTATTGATCGCACTCGCCTCCAAAAATGCTATTTTAATCGTAGAGTTTGCAAAAGAGTTAAGGGAAGCAGGAAAAAGTATTGTTGAAGCAGGTATTCAGGCTGGACGCTTGCGTTTTAGAGCCATCATGATGACCATCCTCTCTTTTGTCTTTGGTACAGCCCCACTTGCTTTTGCCTCTGGTGCAGGTGCTGTAACGCAAAAGTCCATTGGTGTAGGATTGCTTGGCGGGATGCTGGCAGCAACGATAGTGAGTACCCTTTTGGTACCGGTACTTTATGTACTGCTTGAGACGATGCGTGAGAAATTTGTTTCTGTAGAAGATGAAATAGCAAAACGGGAGATGGTTTAGATGAAACGCTTGATACGAGGAGTAGGGATAGGATTGATAGCTATGACACTATGCGCCTCTGCAAAGAATCAAATACTTACTATTGACAAGGCGGTCGAGATAACACTCAGGCACAGTCCTGATATTGATATCAGTCGATTTGACTTCAAGGGGGCGATAGAGCGCAGCAACTTTCAAAAGGGATATTATCTTCCCCGTCTGGATCTAAGTGCCAATGCGGGAAAATTGGAAATGGAATATGCTAATACGGAAAATCTGGGCGGTACGGCATTGATAGGCAGCCTTAGTGCCTCACAACTCCTCTATGACTTTGGGAAAACCGGCGGCAGGATCTCTGCGGCAAAAGAGGAAGCCAATGCGCTTCAGGCAAATATGAATCAACTCATTTCCGGTAAGATTTTACAAGTAAAAGCGCGTTATTATGATATCCTGAAGATGAAAAGTATTATTGAGGTCAATAAAAAAGATATTAAACTCCAAGAGGGGCAGCTCAGAAGAGCCCAACGCTATTATGATACCGGGATCAAGACGATCATCGATGTTTCTGATGCCCAGGTGCGCTTGACGAAGGCAAAATTGGAATTGAACAATTCGGAATATGAACTCAAACTACGCAGAGCAGTCTTGGAGCAAGCTATGGGATATGTCCCCTATAGCGGCAAATATAAACTCTACCAAAAAAAGCTTGACCTTCCAAATGTCAGTCGAGATATTCCCAAGATCAGAACCTCTCTTGCGCAGCTCGAAGGGTTTGCTTATGATCATCGTTATGAGCTGCAAAGTTCCAAATATTTTGTAGAGAGAGCCCAATCTCTTGTGAAGAGTGAAAAAGGTGGATATCTGCCCACCCTTTCACTCAAAGGGGACTATATGGCACAGAACCTGGACAAGGATTTAGACAGCCTTAATATGATGCCGGAACAGCAATGGCAGGCAGGTATAGATCTAAAGTGGAATCTTTTTGCCGGCCTTCAAACAGATGCCAGCGTACAGGAAGCAAAGATCAATACCATGAAAGCAGCCTCCAATGTCAACAAGGTACGCCTTGCCATCAAGAGACAGGTGATCGAATCCTATTTAGACGTGAAGCGCACCAAAGATGCCGTGACACTCTCTGAAAGTATCGCTAAAGCGAGTGCCAAAAAGTTTGAACAGGCAAAAAAGCGCTACGAAAATGACCTCTCTGACTACATAGAGCTTCAGGATGCCCAGCAGGGATATATCCGCTCATTGAGCGAGTTGGTCGTCTCTTATTATGACTATTATATTGCAATTGCGCAATTGGACTTTTCGGTTGGGAGGTAGTTTCACCTATTTCCAATGCGGCGCTCATCAAAGTAATTTTCTAATTGATCGCCTGGGAGATGAATATTCTCACCATAAAACATCGCATTGATGACTTCATCTTCCTGAATTATATCATCCGGGATAGTGACTTCTTTCCTGAGTAAGCCCAACTTCCTTTTCCTGTAGGTTTATGGATAACAAGGTCAGGATATGTTGTGAGTATCACCTAATTATGAGAGGTGCCCTTAAGCTTTTTTGATCAACATCCCCCGGATCTCATCTTGATCTATCATCTCTTTTTCATACTTCACTACCGCAATATTTTCTGTTTCATTGACATAACTCTCTACGATGGCATGGTGCTCTGTGAGGGCAGTGACTTTGTCTCTGTCAAAGATATCGAGTGGGAGGTAGACATTTCCTCTATTGTTGGGGTTTGGCATAGTGGCGACCCAAATGAACCATAAGATGGAGAGTCCTGCAACGACCATCGCAAGGGTGCCTCTGTCGAAGTGATCCATCAGATAGCCTGCCAGGAGTCCTCCCAGAAAGATACCGATGTAGGCGAAAGTGTTGGCTACACCAAGTGCAGCACCTTTTTGGTGTACTTTGGCAAACTTGCTGACAAAACTCTGCAGGAGGGGTTCAAACATATTGAATCCTATGAAGAAAAGGACAACACCCACGATGAAGATCCAGGGTGCCGTGCCAAATCCCATAGCGATGAATCCCAGCAGGATAGAGGCGATGGAGATCATGAAGACTTGTCTCCCTTTGCCATATTTTTCACCAAATACCGCAGCAGGCCCCATGGCTAAGAGTCCAAAGACCATGGCAGGGAGATAGACCTTCCAGAGTTCAGATTTTCCCCATCCGAAACCACCCTCCTCAGGTGACTGCGTCATGACAAGCGGGATGATGAAAAATGCCATAGTCATAATAGAAGAGTGGAAAAGGAAAGTGACATACATACGCGTCAGTGACTTGTCTTTGAAGACTTCGATCATCTTGGACTCTTCTTCGGCATAACTGTGAATGATCTTTGGAGGTTGAGGGACGGAAGTGAAGAGTATCGCTATCGCCATGACAGACAATATGGCAGTCAGCCAGAAGAGTTTGTCTATTCCCCAGGCTCCTCCGACTATCGGTGCGATGATCATCGCAGCGGCAAAACTCAGGGCGATCGTCCCGCCCATGATCGCCATCGCATGAGCCCGCTGCTCCTCTTTGACGAGGTCGGCGATCATAGCAGAGACAACAGAACCGATCGCTCCGGCTCCCTGCAGGAAACGCCCGATCAGAAGCATATAGATATTGTCACTCATCGCACAGATTACAGAACCGGCGATAAAGATAAGTAACCCGAGAAGAAGCGTTTTTTTGCGGCCTATCTTGTCACTCATCAGCCCAAAAGGGACTTGGAAAAGTGCCTGTGTCAGTGCATACCCCCCTACTACCAGTCCTGCCAAAAAGGTTGTAGCACCCTCCATATCAAGTGCATAGATGGAGAGTACGGGAAGGACGATGAAGAGTCCAAAAAATCTAAGTCCCACAATGGAACTAAGTGGCAATATCTGTTTAAACATAGTAATACCTCAAATACGATAAAATTTGTCTCATTATATATCAAAAAGGTTAAGGGTAAATGAAAATCGTTTTAGCCACAGGAAACAAAGGTAAATTACGTGAATTTAAGCAGATGTGCCAGGATGAAGTTGTGGCATTCAGTGAATTGCTGGGGGAGTTTGATATCGTTGAAGATGGCGACAGTTTCGCTGCCAATGCACTGATCAAAGCACGAACAATTTATGAAAAGCTGGGGGAGGGATATCTGGTCATTGCCGATGACAGCGGAATATCTCTGCCTCTTCTTGACGGCGCACCGGGAATCTACTCTGCCAGATATGCGGGGGAGGGTGTCACGGATAAGGATAATCTGTATAAACTGATCGATGCCATTAAAGAAAAAGGTGTGACGCGTACGCCGGCGTATTACACTGCGGCTATTGCTATTGTCAGCAAAGATGGGGAGTATGTGGTGCATGGATGGATGCACGGAGAAGTGATCGATGAGACCCGGGGAGAGAAGGGCTTTGGCTATGATCCGATTTTTATTCCTGATGGGTATGACAAGACACTGGGAGAGTTGGATGATGAGATCAAAGCAGAGATATCACACCGTGGAAAGGCTCTGAAGCTGGCAAAGCCGATAATTGAAATGATAAGTGATAGGGATTAAGAATGGACAATCAGGGTTTGAAAAAACAGTTTATGAGTGATCTTCAAAAGGTCTATGATGAACTTCAGAAGCGGCAACAGGAGTTGAATGGGTATTATGTTTTAGTAAACGGTGAGCATGAGAAAGCAGAGCAAGCCGTCGTTTCATTCTTATACGAAGTGGATCTGGAGCGGACAGATGAGAGTGTGATGGCTGCATTGACACGGATCGTCAACCTCAGAGAAGATGCTCTGGAGCAGGTATTGCAAAAAGCCGGTTTTTCAGAAGATGAGATTATCGCCAAAAAAGAGGAGGCTTATCTCTTTGTCAGCCGTTTTCATCTCGACCGTCATGCTTCCCTGATCGCATGGATAAAGGAGCATCAGCTTCTGGATCCTTTTTATCGTACGCTGATTTCCGGTGTTGATGCAGTAGGTCAGGCGATGAGCGGATGGCAGAGCGCCTGGACTTCGCATATCATCCATGGGGTCAATCGTGAACTCTACCAGGTCTTCAACGGAGATGAAGAAAAAATCTTCGAAAAACTGCAGCGGGAGGGGCTCTATGACCTCGATGCAGACGGGTGTGTCGGTGACCGCTGCTATTCGGTGCTTCATCAGGACCGAGAGGGGAATTATCAGCGTCTCTCCTATGCGGAAGCCTTTGCTCAGGAAGTAGAGCAGATTACACAGGCACTGGATGCCATGATTAGTGCGCTGGAAGATGAAGAAGATCTCATTTTCAACCAAAAAGAGGAGTGGATCACTTATCTGCTTGCGATAAAGATCGCTTTTGAGCATACCATGCCGGATGAACTGATCCGATACTGGGCAGAAGTCGACCGTACATGGATGGCGATCAAAACACCGCTTCAGATCGGACATCCTCTGGAGTATTATGAAGATCATTACCGCAAGGCAGTTGCGCTGGAGTGGGACCTTCGTATTGTCAACCCCAAATTGCAGGAGGGCTCTGAAACCCGTGCAAATATTAAAGCCTTTGCATCCAAATTGGCAGACAGTATCGGAGGAGACGGCCCTAAGGTAATCAAAAATAATCTCATGCAGGTAGATGAGACACAGCTCTATATCGGACAGCCGGTACTTTACTATGGAGCAGAGTTCAACGGCCTCTTCTCGGCACAGGTGGTTCCCAACGATGAGCAGGTTTCAACTGAGTTGGGGAAAAAGATCTTTGCCTATGCTGATTTTGTGATGGCATCCAAAAAAGCCAAACCGGTTATGCGTTTAAGCGTAGAGACGATGGGGAAGGATTTTGTCAAAAAACAGCGGCGTCTGATCGAAGAGCAGCCGCAGCTATGGCACAGGATCTATGACGTTTCGACTATCGGTCATGAATTTGGCCATATTCTCTGGATCGGCAAGATCACAGAGAGCAGAATGAATGGTTCGGGACAATTCAAAAATATAGAAGAGTTCAAAGCGACCACCGGTGGGTTGATGGCTTTTTTCCATAATGAAGACCCGGAATTGAAAAAGCATGTGACAGACGACCTTGTTTCCCGTGCTGTCGGTTTGATGGCATGGAGAGAAGTGGGCGAAGTGCTTCCCTACTACTGTGAAGGCTTGATCCATCTTGATCTGTTGTTTAGAAGCGGCGTGATCACTTATGACGGGCAGATTCGTATCGACTACAGCCGTTATGATGAAATGAAGTTACGCTACAAAGAGGTGTATCGGGCTCTGGCTTCACACTATTTACGTATGGCGGATGCCGGCAGCTATCTGAATCGCTTTGTGGTTAAAGAGAAGGGTGCCTATCTGCCAAAAGACGAATTGGTCCGTGAATTTGTAGAGCACTACTATCGCAGATATCAGGAGATCGGTCAGGAGACAATGGTACTGGATTGATAATGGTGGGTATCACCTATTATTAGAGGTGCCCTTATGTTTATGCGAACAGGCAACTCAATAACTTAAGGAAGCTACAGTAGTAAAGGAGTCCAAGTAGGTATGGATTATTGATGCTGCCTGATCCAAATGTAGTTTAACATCTATTTTTTAGTATCTGAATATATATTTGATTAATTTTTAATCATCTTGTCTTGCTGCTCCTGTTTTTTGATAAAAAACAATATTTACCAACCCCTAAACACATTTTGGATATAATCCTTTCAACTATGCGAAGCCCTGTGGTGCAGTGATTGATGTAGATCTTTCACTCCTTTCTGCGTCATATGGCTTTGGTAAAATGTACTATAAAATTAGGCAGAAGATGATATTTGAACATGAGATTCCAAGCGGAAGCAGACTCTATTTCGGCAAGAGTGCCAAACTTAAGCGAGAAATTGAAAATATTGCAGGTGAGACATTGGAAGCCCTGGGCTTCGAAGAGATTGTAACGCCGATCTTCTCATATCATCAGCATGAGAGTTTTGAAGATCTCAAGCCGCTGATCCGTCTCAACGATGCTGAGAATCACGAAGTGACATTGCGGGCAGACAGCACGGCAGATGTGGTTCGTATCATTACCAAGAGGCTGGGTAGAAGTATGGAGTCCAAAAAATGGTTCTATATTCAGCCGACAATGACTTTCCCGACCAAGGAGCAATATCAGGTGGGAGCAGAGGTGATCGGAGGCAGTTTTGAAGAAGTGGCTAATACGACAGTGAACATTTTGGCCAAACTTGACCTTTTCCCGATACTGCAATTGGCAAATATCAGGATCCCTCATCTTCTCAATGAGAAATATGGTATCTCTCTGGATCTGTTGCGTTCGACCAATATCGAGCAGATACTTAAAGCAGATCTGCCATGGATCGATAAATTGGTTCGAATCCATAGCATAGAAGATCTTGATGACCTGTCACTGTTTCCGGAGGATATTGTCAATGAGTTGTTGAAGATCAGAGGGGCAGCGGCGAAAATTTCGTATGAAAAGATCGTCATTTCACCCCTCTACTATGCCAAAATGCGCTATTATGACTCCCTGGTCTTTAAGATGTTCAATGGCAATACCCTTTTGGCCAAAGGCGGGATCTATAGCGTTGAGGGTACTGAAGCAGCAGGATTTGCACTCTATACCGACGAGTGTATTGCAAATAAAATGAGCGGAGATAGAGATGAGTAAAGAGATGAACAGAGCAGACCTTATCGTAGGACTCCAGTGGGGTGATGAAGGAAAAGGGAAGATCGTTGACCATATGGCACAGACACATGATTATGTCTGTCGCTTTGCCGGTGGTCATAATGCCGGCCATACGATCGTTATAGGTGACCAAAAGTATGCACTTCATCTGATCCCCTCCGGTGTACTTAATTCCAAAGCAAAAAATATCGTAGGAAACGGTGTCGTTCTTTCTCCCAAAGATTTCATCATTGAGATGGAGCAGTTTAAGAACCTGGAGGGAAGACTTTTCCTTTCAGACAAAGCACATATACTTTTACCTTACCATGCACTCATTGACCAGGCCAAAGAGCGTATGAAGGGTGATAAAGCTATTGGTACGACGGGCAAAGGTATCGGACCGGCGTATGGGGACAAAATCGCACGGACAGGGCATAGACTCGGGGAGTTGCTTGACCCCGAGAAACTTACGGCTGAAATCGTAGCTTTTTTTGAAATGAATCAACCTGTTTTTGATGCGATGGGTGTAGAAGCACCCAAAAGAGAAGAACTTTTGACTGAATTGGAAGGGTATAAAGATATTCTTGGGCCCTATATTACTGACACGACACAGCTTATGTGGGAAATTATAGATGCAGATAAGAAAATACTTCTGGAGGGCGCACAGGGTACGATGCTGGATATCGATCATGGTACTTACCCGTATGTGACCAGCTCAACAACTGTGAGTGCGGGAGCTTGCAGCGGTCTTGGGATTAGTCCAAAAGATATCGGGAAAGTAACAGGGATAGCAAAAGCCTACTGTACACGTGTCGGGAATGGGCCATTCCCGAGTGAAGATTTTGGTGAGCAGGGTAACAGGCTGCGTAAAAATGGTCATGAGTTTGGTACGACGACAGGGCGACCCAGAAGATGCGGCTGGTTTGATGCCGTTGCTATGCGTCATGCAGTACGAGTCAATGGCGTTGACCAGGTTGCACTAATGAAGCTTGATGTCCTGGATGGCTTTGATGAGGTTAAGGTCTGTGTGGCTTATGAAGTTGACGGCAAAGAGATCGATTATGTTCCTTATGACCTCGAAGATGCCAAACCGGTCTACAAAAGCTTTCCGGGATGGGAAAAGACAGAAGGTGTCAGAAGTTTCGATGCTCTTCCGGATACTGCGAAGTCATATATTGAAGCACTCGAAGCGATGATCGGGACGAAGATGGGCATTATCTCCACCAGTCCGGACAGAGAAGATACGATAATACGATAAAAGGAAGAAAATGAGATTGAAACCGCAACAGACCGGATATGTAGCTACAAAGATCGGGATTGACCTTGCCAATGCGCCTTTTATTAGCATGTCAAAGGGCAGGGATGCAGTGGTGGAAGCGACGAAGAAGATTATCGATGAAAACCTGCAGAAAGAGCGCGCTCTGGATGAAAAGGTGAAAGAGATCATTGATGAGAATTATGACGAGATCGAGTTCCAGCATGCTGATGAGCGGCAACTCTTTTTTATGATTAAAAAGAAATTGGCACCGGAGCATGGTGTGATCATGAATTATGATGACCGCTATAATGACTTGGCACATACGATTCTCGATGAGCTCTATGAAAATTATCTGATCGAGTATGATGTCAATGAAAATCAGATCAAAAATGTCATCTTCAAAGCCTTCAAAGCCTTTGCCGATGCCTATGATGAGATCGATGATATCGTCTATGAAAAGATCAGACATATGGAGAAAGAGGTGATCCCGGGTTCTCAGGATTATGAGCTGCTCTATGAACGTCTCTATCAGGAAGAGTTGTCAAAACGCGGAATGCTTTAAGTGGGATGCTTTAAAATTGTGAAAAACAAGAGGAGTGAATTGTGATGAAAAAGGTGAGTTTATATTTTGAAAATGGTACGTTCCTTGAAGCGCAAAGCTTTGGAGCAACGGGAACAAGTGTCGGTGAGATAGTTTTCAATACTTCCATGAGCGGATATCAGGAGATTGTGACAGATCCCAGTTATGCAGGTCAGTTTGTGACATTCACCATGCCGGAGATCGGAAATGTCGGATGCAATGAGCAGGATATGGAGAGTAAAAGCGCGCAGTGCAAAGGTATTATAGTTAGAAATTATCAGGCCAGACCTTCCAACTTCAGATGCGAAGAGCCTCTGCATGAATTGCTTGAGAGGTATGGCGTTATGGGGATTACGGAGATCGATACACGTTTTTTGACCAAAATGCTGAGAAATGAAGGTGCCATGATGATGATTGCTTCGACAGAAGTGCATGAGGCGGCAGAACTTAAAAAAATCCTGGATAGTTCTCCTCGGATCGAAGAGGTGAATTATATTGAACAGGTGAGCACCAAAGAGTCTTACACTCATCAGCATGCCAGGTATAATATGTCAACATTTGATTATGATACACCCGATACAATGAAAAAGATCATTGCTCTGGATTTTGGTGTCAAGCGTAATATTCTCAATGAACTTACCCATGCCGGTATGGAAGTGGAAGTCGTACCCAACTCGATGGAAGCGGAGACGATTATCGAACGATTTGAAGCCAAAGAGATCGATGGCGTTTTCCTCTCCAACGGCCCAGGAGATCCGTTGATCCTCAAAGAGGAGCAGGAGAAGATCAGAAAACTGATCGCTGCGAAGATTCCGCTATTTGGTATCTGCCTGGGGCATCAACTGCTCTCCATCTCACATGGATATGATACCTATAAGCTGAAGTTCGGTCACCATGGCGGCAACCACCCGGTAAAAAATCAGGAGACAGATGCTGTCGAGATCACGGCACAAAACCATAACTATAATGTTCCGGACAACATCGCAGAAGTAGCAACTGTTACCCATATTAACCTCTTTGATAACACGATCGAGGGGTTGCGCTACAATGATGCACCGGTCATGTCAGTACAACATCACCCTGAGGCCAGTCCCGGACCGCATGAGAGTGCTTATATCTTTTCAGAATTTACGAAGATGCTGTAGTCAATGTGGTGCTTGGCACCACATTTTAAATTAATAATTAGCAATTAAAAATTAATAATTTTGACATTACAATTTGACATATTTCCTCTAAAACCTCTCCAATTATCCTAAACTTTCTCCATGAATAAAAAAGAACGACTTTATATTTCGGACATTATGGATGACCCGGCAGTGAGCTATCCCTCCTATTATCTCTTGAGCAGATCGATGCACGGGAATGAGATGCTGCATGCGGCACTTGAAGCAATTCATCAGATGGATTATGGATTTTATCGTGAGCCGAAGAGCTATGAAGAGATATTTCGTCTATTACACTCTGGGCAATTTCCTGTATTCAAAGAGCATTATGCCATAGGTTATTTCGGTGGGCGGGTGATGTACCTGGAGTCAAATGGATGGAAGAGTATGCCAATGACGGAGGATGCCTTCAGGATGGAGAATTGGCTGGTGTTTTGATCGAGAGTTACTTACATAATTAGTAATATGCTAAAATACGCCTAATGAATATAAAAAGGCTTAAGTAGATGAAGATTGCAATATTGTTTGGTGGATCGAGCTATGAGCACGAGATTAGTATCGTCAGTGCTATCACAATGAAGAAAGTATTAAAAAAGAGTGAACTGGTTTATATCTTTGTGGATAAAGATCGTGATTTTTACCTCATAGATACAAACGGGATCAATTCAAAACTATTTAGCTCAGGCGATTACAAAAAAGGCAAACAGCTGATATTGAAAAAGGATGGATTTTTTACTGAGGGAATGTTCGGCAGTAAAGAAGTCTCTTTTGATGTGGCGCTCAATCTTATTCATGGCCGTGACGGGGAGGATGGGAAGATCGCTTCACTGATGGAGTTTTACAACGTTCCTTTCATCTCTCCGCGCATGGAAGCATCTGCTCTCAGCTACAATAAACTCTATACCAAGTTTCTTGCTGAGAGTCTGGGCGTCAAAGCCGTTGCTTATCAGCATCTTTCCAAAAATGATGAGCGTACGGTGACGCTGCCTTATCCTGTGATCATCAAGCCTGTGCGACTGGGAAGCAGTATCGGTGTGAGTGTTGTCAAGAGTGAAGAAGAGCTTGATTATGCCCTGGATGTGGCTTTTGAATTTGATAACGATGTCGTGATCGAACCTTTTATCGATGGGGTCAAAGAGTATAATCAGGCAGGATGCAAAAGTGATACATGGGAACTCTCTATTGTGGAAGAGCCGCAGAAAGAGGAGTTCCTTGATTTTGAAAAAAAATATATGGACTTTGCGCGTGACAGCAAAGTGTTGGCAGCTGATATATCTGATGAGCTGAAAGAGAATATTCGTGAAAGCTTCAAAAAGATCTATGATCCTCTATTTTTGGGTTCTTTGATCCGTTGTGATTTTTTCGTAGTTGACAGAGAGGTGCTGCTCAACGAGATCAATCCGATCCCGGGATCGATGGCGAATTATCTCTTTGAGGATTTCGAAGGGATGATCCAGCGACTGGCGAAGAATCTTCCGCAGGAAAAAAAGATAGCCATTGATTATCAGTATATTCATTCAATCCAGAGTGCAAAAGGGAAAGCGTAGTTTCTCCGCCAACCTGGATTAACTTCAGGTTGGCGGATATGTTCAGTGATATCTCTAGATAACTTTAATTCATAATACAAAATTATTCTGTTACAATTGCTAAAATGATATAGAGGAGTATTTATAGATGAAAACAGTATTGTTTCTTTTGATGTATACAGGACTATTGGTTGCAGGGGGTGATATGGCTGTAGATAGCAGGACAGGGTTGACTTGGCAGGATAATCGTTTTGTGGAGCATGAGAGGGTGACCTACAAGCAGGCCGAGAAGCTCTGTAAAGAGATGAGACTGGGCGGACATGACGACTGGCGGATTCCTACGATCCAGGAACTACTCTCGATTATTGATTATAAAAAATATGATCCGGCTATTCTGGATGGCTTTTCTATCACCGAACCAAACTACTACTGGTCTTCGACCCAATATATGGGTGATCCGGACAAAGTCTGGGGGATTGATTTCAAAGACGGTGCCACAGATGGAAATGGCAAAGGATATGACCGTCGTGTCAGATGTGTGAGGACAACCCATCCTGAAAAGTCAAAATAACAGTACTTTATGAAGTACACTATCTTCAAAATGGTGAATAAATTGGATAAATTTTCTCCTCTTAATTCTCTGTTTTGTAGGGATTTGACACATATTTTTTTTAAAATAAACTTAAGCAATATTATTTCATCATAAAGCTTATTTCTTAAGCTTTTTTTCCAAAAAATCATCTTATAATTCATTGTTTAGTCCCATTTTGGGCTATTAGCAATTTTTTTAAGGGGGTATTGCATGCAATCAAATGCAGCATTGGAATATGATTATTCCGTAGCGAAATTGTTTACATATACGACAATTTTGTTTGGAATATTGGGTATGATAATTGGTACGCTGATCGCGGCTCAAATGGCTTTTCCGGAACTTAACTATATGTTGGGTGAATATGGTACATTCTCGAGACTGAGACCAGTTCACACGAATACAGTTATCTTCGGATTTACAGTGAGTGGTGTCTTTGCGACATTCTATTATGTAGGACAGAGGGTGCTGAAAGTATCTATGGCAGAATCGAAGTTTTTGATGTTTATCGGAAAGCTTCACTTTTGGATCTATTTTGTGGCAGCACTTTTTGCTACCGTGACACTGCTCATGGGCTACAGCCAATCAAAAGAGTATGCACAGTATGAGTGGCCGGCTGATGTTGCCATAGTTGTTTTGTGGGTACTATGGGGTATCTCACTCTTTGGTCTGATTGGGATCAGAAGAGAGAAAACACTCTATATTTCACTCTGGTACTACATCGCTACCTTCTTGGGGATAGCAATGCTGTATCTCTTCAATAATATGGCAGTGCCTACTTACTTCCTATCAGGCGGTATGGGTGATATTATGCACTCTGTCTCGATGTACTCAGGCACAAATGATGCATTGGTGCAGTGGTGGTACGGACATAACGCGGTTGCATTTGGATTTACAGTGCCTATCGTTGCTATGATCTATTACTTCCTGCCAAAAGAGTCTGGTCAGGCGATCTACTCTTATAAACTCTCATTGCTCTCTTTCTGGGGATTGATGTTTGTTTATCTCTGGGCAGGTTCTCACCACCTCCTCTATTCGACTGTTCCTGACTGGATGCAGACAATGGGGTCAGTATTCTCGATTGTTTTGATTCTTCCATCTTGGGGTTCAGCGATCAACATGCTCTTGACTATGAAGGGTGAGTGGAATCAGTTGACTGAAAACCCACTGATCAAATTCATGGTATTGGCATCTACATTCTATATGCTCTCTACTCTTGAAGGTCCTATCCAGGCGATCAAGTCAGTCAATGCGATTGCGCACTTTACAGATTGGATCCCGGGACATGTTCACGATGGTGTACTTGGCTGGGTTGTCTTTATGATCATGGCGGGTCTTTTCCATATGGCTCCAAGAATGTTCAAGAGAGAGATCTACTCCAAGAAATTGCTGGAGACTCAATTTTGGCTTCAGACGACAGCCGTTGTTCTTTACTTTACCTCTATGTGGATCGCAGGAATCACACAGGGAATGATGTGGAGAGCGGTTGATGAGTACGGTAACTTGATGTATTCATTTATCGATACCGTTGCAGTATTGCATCCTTACTATGCTATTAGAGCCCTTTCCGGTGTACTTTACCTTACAGGATTCTTTATGTTTGCATACAATATGATTAAAACAATGACTTCTTCTAGAGAATTGACAGAAGAGCCTCAGTTTAGATCACCTATGGCATAAGGAGGTAGGTTATTATGTTTCATTGGTTAGAAAAAAATCCATTCTTCTTTGCAGTAGCAGTCTTTGTTACTATCGCATTCGCAGGTCTCATCGAGATCCTGCCAAACTTCGCAGAGGCTTCTCGCCCGGTTGTAGGGCTTAAGCCTTATACGGTTCTTGAGCTTGCTGGAAAAAATGTTTACAAGAAAGATGCTTGTATCGCGTGCCACTCACAGTTGATCAGACCGTTCAAGTCTGAAACAGACAGATATGGCCAAGTTTCACTTTCGGGTGAGTATGCCTATGATAGACCATTCCTTTGGGGCTCCAAGAGAACAGGTCCGGATCTTCACCGTATAGGTAACTACCGTACGACAGATTGGCATGAAAACCATATGTGGGACCCAAAATCAGTCGTTCCTCAATCAATTATGCCGGCCTATAGACATCAGTTTACGAATCTTGCAGATATAGAAACAGCATATGCTGAAGCAGTAACTGTAAAAAAAGTATTTGATACACCTTATGATCAGCCAAACGGTGTGAAGCTCGGAACTTGGGATGAGGCTCAAAAAGCTGTTCTTGAAGAGGCGAAAACTATCACTGCTGATATGAAAAACCAAGATGTTAAAGATGCAGTTGCCAATGGTCAGATTCCTGAGATTGTTGCTATTATTGCTTATATGAACAGATTGAAGTAAGAGGGCAGAGAGTGGACATAAGAAATTTACAAGGCTATGCCAGTTTCTTTATGACTATCTTTTTGGTAATCATGCTGTACGGATATATCATTCATCTGTACAGGAGTGAAAAAAAGGGCGAGAAGGATTATGAAAAGTATGGGAATATTGCGCTGGACGATGAGATCGACAGTACACCCATAGAAGATAATCCCAAAACCAAGAGCGAAAACGAGGAGCAAAATAAATGAATGCGTTAATGATAAAAGGACTTATCTTTGCAGCAGTGTTGATCGGTGGAACGCTTGCAGTAGTTAAGTCTATGAACATTGATTTGAGTGATCCTATCAACATGATCACGTTGATAGGTGCAGTAGCGATTGCAGTACTGACCGTAGGTGTTGCTGCAAAATATGTCAACCAGATGAAAACAGATACAGCGACAGGTGAGCTTGCTGACGAGAACTGGGACGGTATCGGTGAGTATAAAAATGAACTTCCTTCGGGTTGGGCATATTCTTGGTTGGGTACAGCTATTTGGGCGATGTGGTATATGATCTCAGGCTACCCTGTGAATGCCTTTAGTCAGATCGGTCAATACAATGAAGAGGTACTAGCATACAATGCCAAGTTTGAAGAGGTTCACAAAAATGCTGATGCGGCAACGCTTCAGCAGATGGGTGAATCCATCTTTCTGGTACAGTGTGCACCTTGTCATGGTGAAACTGGTGATGGACTTTCCGGCAAAGCACATGACTTTACTAGCAGAATGGGCAAAGAGCAGATTCTTGCTGTCATCAAAGATGGTTCTGATCAGCTGAAGTATCCTATGGGTGCAATGCCTGGTGGTATGGCAAGTGGTGACGATGCTGAAGCGATTGCGACTTATGTTGCAGGCGGCATGAAGGGTGAGCAGCCAGCCTCTTTCGGTGTTTGTGCAGGATGTCATGGTGCTGACGGGTTAGGAAATGGCGGAACTGCCCCAAATCTTGTTGAGTATGATGATACACTGGTAAAGCTTGTACTTGAGAATGGTAAAAAGGGTGCTATCGGCGGAATGCCATCATTTAAAGGTAGATTGACTCCAGTGCAGGAAAAAGCATTGGCAACATACCTGAATACATTGCAGTAGGGGGACTATGAAGATGTCAACAGAAGAAAATACAAACAGAGGCGTTTTTACGCTGAGTGGTGTAACCGGTATGCTGATCGCTACAGTCTTGCTGCTTTCGATTCTTGCATTTCTCACTGTGTGGGGAATCGGTGTACAGCAGGGAAGTGCCAGTAATTATTATGATCCGGCACCTATTTTGGATCTCAACAATCTAAAAGCGAACAGCACTGAAAATGCAAATTTCGCATTTCAAGATGCAAAGAAATAAAGGATAAGTAATGATCACAATAATGGATAAAGTATTAGGCTGGGGAACATTTCTCATGGCCATATATACACTGTGGGCAGTTATGACACCAAATCACCTTTTCGTAGGTTAATTATGGGGCAACTGAGAGTAGGGTTCGCCCTGCTTGCTGTGTTGCTGCCACTTCTACTCAATGCGTCACATTTCATCAAAAATGACTTGATAAATCCTGAAGCTTCGAAAATAGTCGAAGAGATAGGTGATGAGCTCTCCTCCAAGACAGGAATACATGCTTATGTTGTTGCGACCAACAACAAGATGCCTGTAGGGTTCAATATGGTGGCGTACAGTAAGAAGTTTGACGGTAACATTAGCAAGCCCTATGTGATTTTAATCTTTGCCCCTAATGCGCTGATAACGGCTAAATCTGAGGATAGAGGCAGAGTAGGATTGATTCCCTCATCTGATGAAGTAAAAGCTCTTTATGACGCAGGAGATGTCAAAGATGCTACGATCGATGTCGTAGCGGCAAAAGATAAAAATACAAAACAGGATAAATATAATATCGGTGTTGTGCAAGGCTACTCTGAGTTGGCTGACCAGATCGCTGATACCAGAGGGGTAGAGATGACAAAGACTATCCCCAATGAGACGAGAATTATTGTCTCTATCTTGCAAGTTCTTGTTATTTTTGGTAGTATTCTGGTTCTGTGGATCTTTATGATCCGACCTATCGTAATGAGGATAAAAAATGGCAAGCGCAAACAATAGTAAAAAAACCTACTGGCCCCACATGATTCTCGGTTTTCTGATGCTGGCAATTGTCTTGGGATACTGGACGATCAAGGCAGCGTCATCTATGCCGGTACAGGAGACCAACGATTATATGATGAAGTATCAGGAAGCTGATATGAATATCAACGATATCCTCAGAAGCAAGCAGGCATTTGACAAAGTCTACCAGATTGAATTAGTCGGTGCAGAAACGATGGTAATGACCGATAATGTTCACAGTAACCGTCCGCAGCCAAATCCTGTGAAGCTTGCATCGGGTGCAAATCACTTTAGTTATAAGGTGAGTACCAAAGATGGAACAGCAGTAAATGATGCAAAGGTATCATTTCTCTTGACCCGCCCGCACACAGTGGCAGATGATCAAATGATAGAAGTAGTTCCTTCCAAAAGTGGGCAGTATGTGACTCCTGATCTGAATATCTCTAAAGCAGGAAGATACACTTTGCAGATGAGAGCAAAGATCGGTGAAGTTACAGGTTACGCTGAAACAGCTGCTTATCTGCACCCTTCGGGAAGAACGAGAGAAGGCAATCTGCAAGCAAAAAAATCTTTGAATTAACCAGTTAGTCCTACAGCTTTTTTCACTCACATCTTACCTCCTCTCATTCTTTCAAAAGTTTGGGTAT
>JAYEND010000019.1:0-28286 GCA_034721895.1 Campylobacterota bacterium
AGTACGTTACATAGGCACTTCCAATGATGCAGCTTACGGTACAAGTAAAGCCTTAATGACTTCTCAGTATAAAGGATATGTGAGATTTGAATCCATACAAAATAATTTTTCTATGCTCAACCGCAGGCTTTTAGATGAACTTTCAACACTCTGTAAAAATGAACAAGTTTCACTACTCCCCTACTCACCGCTTGCAGGAGGTGTACTCTCTGGAAAATACAACAAGGAACTAAAACCGGAAAATGCACAAGGAAGGTTTGCAACCTATCTAAAGTCAGACAACCAAAGACAACGCCTCATGGCACAACGTTTCATGAATGACAAAACACTGGCATCCACACAAAAATATCTCAAAATAGCAGCAGATGCAGATCTACACCCTGTTACTCTGGCTACGGCATGGTCAAAACAGTTTGATTTTGTGGCTTCTACCATCATAGGAGCAACAAACGCAGAGCAGTTGGATGCTTCTCTTGCAGCTATGAACTTGACTTTAAGTGATGAAGTTTTAAAAGCTTGTGACAAAGTACATGATGAGATACTTTATCCTATGGGCTAAGGGATCAAAAGAATTATTCAAAATCCAAAATAGCTTGAATCACCTGTCAAATATCCACATTAGCAGTGAAACTACTATAGAGATCAAGATCATTGAAGTGATGGGAAAAAATACTGAGGTATTTTCACTTTGATATTTTATATCTCCGGGTAAATTGCCAAACCAACCAAGCAATCCAAACTTATACGCTATTCCTACCAGTACCAATCCTAGACCGACCGTTATAAAAATATTTCCCATCTATACAACCTTGTTTAGGTTGCGTCCCTCTTTTTGAGAGTGACACAACAAAATGCTGATGTTAACTTATTTGAACAGCGCTAAGTTTTGGCTTAAGTTTTCCAATACAGGCTGAATAATAGCACCAACACCCGGGATAGCTCTTACTTTTTCTACAGCTGCTTGCAATTGAGGCTGAGAATCTGTGATCAATTTTATAATAGGAGCTTTTGCACTAGCAGGCAACTTATTGAACAGATTTGCATATGTCCCTAAATTTTTACTCGCTGCAGTAAGCGTTGAAACGGCTGCTTTGGCTGAAGAGACATCCTTGATGCCATTTAAAGTGGAGATAAATGAACTCATTGTACCGGCTACATTTTTACCAAGATCCATGGCATTGACAACTTCAGTGCCCTGAGTTGCCGGCTGATGCGTATCTGCACCTTTAAAAAACATATTATATGCGATCCATGCTGCAGCGATGAGCAAGAGCAAAGGTAAGAGTTTTCCCAAGAGTGATTTACCTTCACGCGCAGCTTGATGAGTTGCTTGAGATGCATTATCTGCTACATCATCCAGAAAATTCAAATTAAGTCCTTTGGGAACTGCCGCAGTAATATTGTCTTTTTGCCCGGTAAACATATCTACCAAACTCCCAACATTAAACGAGCCTTTTCCGCCACCCATCAGTTGCTTCTTGATCACACCTAAAATAATTGGTGTCAGAAGTCCCATAATAGATTTGGTGGTTCCTTTATCCGCTCCTGAACTTCCAGAAATGCTATCTATAATGCCTCCCAGCATATCTTCATTTTTTTTGCTTCCACCAAAAAGAGAGCCGAGTGATCCTGTACCCGTCTTTATCATAGAGTCTGCCTTTTCCTTACCAAGCATACCACCAAGATTATCCAAAAGGCTGTCATCCTGTTTGCCCAGCATGTCAAACAATGCACCTGCACCACTTTTTGTTGAAGAAGATTTCATGAACATCCCCAATAGTGCCGGTATTGCACTTGCCAGTACCGATGTGCTTTGCTTAGTATTGCCTCCGAGCATATTGCCAATATATCCTGTTACCTGTTCTGTCAATTGATCTTTTACCAAATCTACTAAATTAAAACTCATTATTACATCCTTTTCTATTTAAATATAATAGCCCATTATCATACAAGACAGGGCATAGCTACTAAATAAATCCCAACTTCCCATTCATTATAGCATAAATCAAGCCGGTCTGGTATCACAGATTGTGATACCATCTAAGAAGTATCTTTGTGGCGCTTACGCTTCCCTCATTTTGTTCTTCCAATAATTTATCCATGTTTGTCTCAATTCATTTTGACTCATATGTCTATATTTACTTGGCAGGTTTCTTCTTAATCTCATATAGGATTTACTGGAAAGATTTTCATTGTTCATTATGAACTTTTAGAACTTTTAGAGTCAGGTGACGACCAGCCACTTTTTATTTCTTAACCCTAAATACCTTAGGTATCATAAAAATCACACATTTATCACCAGGCCCAAGCTCTCCAAGCTCTACAATAAACAACTAGTCACTACTGCATACAGCATTTTTGACTTAATGCGAAGACAGAAGACCAAAATGACCCCGTCAAAATCCCAATACATTCGTGGCACACCAGAAAGACTTATAAATTTAAGTATATTTTAATCAAAAAAGACTAATAATGTTAATTCTAAATTAACGAAAAAGAGATAAAATGTTAACAAATCTAATAAAACTAGAAAAAAGAATCTTAAGTGGATTGAAAATTTCCTATAAAAGATATTTTTTTGATACCGTAGATTTTTCATCTCAAATGATCGCCATAGTGGGTTCTCGTGGAGTAGGGAAGACTACCTTTTTGTTGCAATATCTGCAAGATCTGAAATCAGAATACCCTGCACATAAATCACTCTATTTTGCGTATGATTATCCAACCAATGTCGATATTAAACTCTATGAATTGGCAGAAGAGTTTGCGAAGGTGGG
The DNA here is from genome assembly GCA_034721895.1 of Campylobacterota bacterium. GTDB lineage: Bacteria > Campylobacterota > Campylobacteria > Campylobacterales > Sulfurovaceae > SZUA-451. The sequence continues at coordinate 2,778 of JAYEND010000019.1, forward strand.
AGGTAAGTATCTGCTACTTGATGAGATACACAAATATAAAAACTTTGCATTGGATCTGAAAGCTATCTATGATTTTTTCCCGGATATGAAAGTGGTATTTACCGGCTCCTGTGCTTCCTCCATCTATAGCTCACAGGCAGATTTGAGTCGTAGAGCTGTTTTGTATCATATGAATGGACTCTCTTACAGGGAATTTTTAGAGCTCACACTGGACAGAAAGTTACCCACTTTTTCACTGGAAGAGATATGCACAGACTCCATATCTATAGTCGATAAGCTGAAGAATGAATTTGTGCCGTTAGAATATTTTGCTGAGTATCTCAAATATGGATACTACCCCTTTTACTTCAGTGACAAAGAGAACTACCTCAAGCAGTTAACGGCTGTAGTGAATCTGACCATAGATGTTGACTTGGTAATGCTGGGGTACATCAAGCCTAGCTTTGCTATCAAATTGAAAAAACTGCTCAATGTAATTTGCTATAGCAAACCTTTTGAACTCAACATTACAAAAGTCTCTGCAAAGATCGAAGTAAGCCGAAATACACTCTATGCCTATTTGGATCATTTGGCAAGAGGTGATCTGCTCACGGTTGTAGCAGACAACAAAAAAGGATTGAGTGCGTTAAGCAAGCCTGAGAAACTCTATCTGAACAATACCAATCTCTCCTATGCCCTATGTGATGAGCCAGAAATTGGCACAATAAGAGAAAGTTTTTTTGCCAATCAGATACTGGAAAGTCATAATATAGCCACCAACAAGCAAGGTGATTTTATAGTCGATGACAAATATATTTTTGAGATTGGTGGAGAAAAAAAAGGTTTCAAGCAGATCAAAGACCTAGATTACTCTTTTGTGGCGCAGGATACAGACTCTACAGAGGATAACCATAAAATACCACTTTGGCTCTTTGGGTTTCTCTATTAGAACTTTAGGGTCAGAACTTTAGGGTCAGGTGACGACCAGCTACTTTTTATTTCTTAACCCCAAATACCTTAGCTATATTTTTTATTATGTCCCATCTAAGCTTAAGAGCCCTTAAGTTAAAAATAATTATAAATGTATATAATGATAATATACAAAATAAAGGTTCATTGCGTGGAATTTGAATGTTTGGATATTGAAAATACTGTTGGCTTTGACTGGGATGATGGCAATATCTTAAAAAATGAAAAAAAACATCATTTGAAATGGCAACTGATCGAAGAAGTTTTTTTTAATGAGCCTTTGCTTATTCTTGAAGATCCCAAACATTCAAAGGCTGAATGTAGATGTTTTGCTTTGGGTAAAACAGATGATGACGTAAAGCTATTCATCGTTTTTACGAAAAGAGTTGATAAAATTCGTCTCATCAGTGCGAGACCCATGAATAAAAAAGAAAGGTTAGCTTATGAAAACTATTCCTAAATTTTCTACAGAGAAAGAAGAACAAACATTTTGGGAGAACAACGACAGTACTGAATTTATAGATTGGGAAAAAGCACAACTGGTAAAAATGCCAAACTTAAAAAAGAGTACAAAAACCATCTCGTTGAGACTACCTGCCGATATGCTTGAAAGTTTGAAGATAAGAGCCAATGCCATGGATATCCCTTATCAGTCTTTAATCAAGATGTTTTTACAAAAAGAGTTGAGCTCGTGAAGTAAATTTATCTAAATTTTATGTAGACAACCTTACTGTAGATTAAATGTTTAATTTGTAAAACTATAGTATAATATCTCTAAATACTCAAATAGAAAGATATCTTATGAAAAAAACAAGTTTAATCTTATTGACACCATTGTGCATGCTCTATGCAGATATGACCAACATCACTCTCTCCAGCAATCCAACCCATCAGCTGGAATCAGATGAAATAACAGAGGAAACTCTCCCCTGGTCCAGAGAGACCATCATCCAATCGGTCGAAGCAGTCGATGAAGCACGGGAAAAAGCTATGCAGGCACTCGAAGCATCTGTAGCAAAAGTGATCCAGGCAAGAGCAGTCCAGATGGGGGCAACCCAGATGGAGAGTGATAACAGTTCATCCAGCCAGGATGCTGATTCGACAAAAATCACCGAAGCATTATCTATCGCAGAAATAGCCACCTCAACCGCTTCTGTCGAAGTAGCCAAAGCCAATGCGGCCAGCAAAATTGCCGAAGCGGTGGCTTCTGTAGAGATAGCCAAACAATCATCTCATCCAGAGGATGACACCGACGGCATACCGCTTGATGCCATCAAGGCAGAAGCACTGGCAGCAATATCCAAAGCTGTGGCTTCTGTAGAGATAGCCAAAGCAAAAGCAGCCGAACAGATCGTAAAAGCAACCGAATCTGTAGAGTTGGCCAAAACCAAACCTGCCAAAGCCCTTGCACACCCCAGAGAGGCTCTTTCTGTAGCAAAAAATATCTCAGCCGTCCAGATAGCCAAAGCCGTCTCCGCTGTAAAGATCGCCCGTGCTGTTTCTGCTGCCGAGATCGCAAAAACTGTTGCTGATATCGAAGCATCCCAACCTGCCGAGACAGAGAATACATTTCATCTCTCATCACAAAAAGTCCCATTGGCGGATGTCAGAGCAAAAGCGGCGGCAAATATCGCCGGATCCGTCGCGAAAGTAGAGGTGACCAAGGCCAATGCTATGGCAAAAATTGCACAGTCTGTTGCAGAAGTTGAAATAGCAAAGGCGCAGGACTATGAGGGTGACACTTCAGGGAACACACAGAGAAAATCCATACAAATGTCAAAGAAAACCCACTATCCGACAATACTTATTAAAGTAGAAGATAGCTCTAAAAACAACAGATATCGATAAAACACAGCAATTTAAAGGATTCAAAAAATGATAAGAACAAGTTTAGTACTGGCATTGGCAACCGTAACCCTATCAGGAGGATTTATTCCGGATTTTAGTTTTGCCTACGGAGGAGACTCTGATAAGATAGATAAAAATTTTGCTCGAGATGACAAAAAAGAAGTTGTATTGGATATAAAAAATAAAAAAATCTATTACGATTCAACACCCTCTGCAAAAATGAATTTTTTCGATGCTGAGCAATATTGCAAAAAGATGGATTATTTGGGGTATAAGGACTGGAGGGTTCCAAGCAAAGATGAACTTCGTTCTTTATTTGAACTTTCACGTAGGCATATCTCCATAAAACATGCTTTCAAAAATGTTCAAGAGGGAATTTACTGGTCATCTACCAAAGACAGGCATGAACAGGCATGGTATATTGATTTTGATCTGGGAAGATATAGTACAGCAAAGTATGATCACGAATATTATGTACTTTGTGTCAGAAAAGGTGACACAGAATAAGGTCACCTCTAAAGGGTATCTCTAAAATATTCCAGAGGCTTTTATCCTCTGGAGCTTAATGTGCAGCCGGGACTGCTGTCTCTTCTGCTACAGAAGCTTCAGCATCTTTTACAAAAGCCTCTGCTTTCTCTTTCGCTTCAAAGGCATCTTTTGACTCTGTCTCTTCGACTTCGGCTTTTGCCTGGGGATCACCTTCTGCCGGAACTTCTGCAGCAGGTGTACTTTCTGCAGCTTCTTCAGCTTTTGGTGCTTCAGCAACAGGCTCATCTGCGGGAGCTTCGGCTTTTTCTTCAGCAGGAGCAGCAGGTGTACTTTCTGCTGTCTCTTCAGCTTTCGGCGTTTCTTCTGCCTCAGCTTTGGGTTCCTCACTCTTTGCGGTACTATCAGGAGCTACAGCTTCAGATTTGGCCTCTTCCACCTTTGGTTCTTCTTTTTTTACCGAGCCTTCTGATTTTAAACTATCAAGCTCATCTTCCAGATCGAAGACCTTATCATCCAGTGCTTTGACTTTGGCTACATTGGCACCATGTTCATAAACCAACTCGCCACCGTCTTTGCCCTGCTTCAATGTCGCTACAGCAAAAACTATAGCAAGAAGAAGGAAGAGTATTCTTCCTTTTTTCCCCATAAAAGCAATAATTTTGAAGATAAGTAAAATAATTGAAGCGTATACCAGATAGGTACCTATCAGTTTATGCTCTTTCAATTCACTCTGGCCGGCTTCACTCAGAAGATCCCAGGTATTTTTACCATCAACAGAGCCGGATACGTAAGCTGCGGCAAAGATCACAGCCATGATAATGATCAAAAAGAACGAGACTGTACTCACAGCTCTCCCTTTCGGCTCCTCAGGCGTAGCATTTCTTTTCTGTATAATATTGACCAGCTCAAGAAGGACAATAACAATAGGGATGACAATTGCAAAATGCACCAGCGGAGGGTGCAATAATACAGGGACACTGTCAAGGGGCAGAGCATTGATGATAAATTCGGGTATCGTGATAGCAGGAAGTTCCACTTTTCACTCCTTTGTTTTTTGTTTTAGACTGATTGCATCATGCAGTAATCAACCTTTTATAAAAGATTATAACACACAATAATGGTTTCTAAAGCTTAAGGAGACCTCTAAAATCTCTTCATAATCACTAAATGGGCTTAAGCACCACCATAATGACGATCACAATCATCAGCAATGTCGGTACTTCATTATAAAACCTGAAGAATTTACCGCTCTTATAGTAGGGGTCTTCAGCCAACCTGAGACGGATCACCTCCAGTGAAAAACTGTAGGCGATCATCAGTGCAGCAAAGATAAGCTTGATTGCGAGCCATAGACTGTTATCGAAAAGCGAGGGAACAAGCCAGATCATCCATCCGCCGCTGATGATCGTTGCCCACATGGCCGGCAAGCCGATATACTTATAGAGCTTATACTCCTGTATCTCCACCACGGAGACAAAACCGGCATTGTCCGCATGCTCACGATGATAGACATAGAGCCTCGGTTGATAAAAGAGCATCGCCATCCAGCTCATGAAACTCATGACATGAAATGCCAAAATCCAATTATAATAAGCCATTATTTCTCCACTTTAGGGCACCTTTAATACCCTTCAAAATCTTTCCGGCCATAAATAACCAGTTGGGGTTTGTGATAATACCCCAGATGGGCATAAAGTATCTTGATTTTACTTCCCTCTTTGGGTTTCCATTTTTTACGCTTGAAAAAGATGGGTATCTGCTTGCCGTCTATCTCAAGCTTCTCTTTGCGGTAGATGCCGGTCAAGTTTACAAAGATCTGATTTTGCAGTGCAGGATCTCCACTGTCCAACGCTCCGGCTTTGAGATAATAGTCATCAGGTTTTGCTTCTCCCCGCTTTTTGACACGATCGATACCTATGATCTCCTTGAGCCCCCTGTACTCCTTGATCTCACTGACCGTCAGATCATATTGCCCACCCTCTTTGAGGCCTCTTGCTGCACCATAGAGATAGATCGCCATGCCCTTGGGGGATTGCTTGATGACAGCATTGTTTCCGCGCTTGAAAATCACTATACACCCCTCCAGTCTGGCCAGATGGTCAAGCTTCTCTATTTTGTAGAGATCCTCGATCTTTTTGACGGCCACATTTTTTTGTTTCTCTTTTTTGTAAGGCTCTGTACTGAAGCTTGCATAGACAGGCAAATGATCCGAGTACCCTTTTCCTTTGTGTTTTCCGCTCTTGTATCTCCAACTGTTTATCCAGCCTTTTTTCTGGAAGAGATAGGAGGCTTTGAAAACTCCAAAGGAGTTATTGATATAATCGACCCCTCTCTTGTCAAAAAGTGTCTGTGGCAAAATAATATGGTCAACGGCTCCCTTGTTGCCATAATATTTATGGCTCCATCGTTTTGATGCTGGGCGTTCCAGCCAAAGGTTGTAGTGATTCCCGTTTTTGTCCGAGAGAATCTTTGTTTCCGATACAAGCTCTTCATTCTCAACCGTCTTAAGAATATGGTTGATGCCTGTTATTCCATTGGTATCATTATGGTTTTTACGTATCACACGATGCTCATCATAATGACTGTTGAGATCCCCGATAACAACATATTCGCTCCCTTTCGGAAGAGTGTCGATTCTCTTTTTCAGTACCTTGGCAGAACGAATTCGCCGACTCTCTTTTCCGCCACGCGATTTTGCTTTCCAGTGATTGACAAAGAGTGTCAGCGGATACTCGTCAATATCAACGGTTGCCTCCAAAATATTACGATCCCGATCAGAATAGTTGACCTGCAGCTCCCTCTTCTTTGTGATAGGGTATTTTGAAAGCAGTGCCACATGGATCGCTGTACGCTTTTTTTGGGTAATTGACGCATAGGGATAAGGACAGCCGACCCGCTTGAGTCTTTTTTGCAGTCGCAATAGTATGGCAGGGTTTTCAATCTCCTGCAAACCGATGATATCCGCATCCAGATCACAGAGCACCTCCGCTGTATGGTTAAGTTTGATCTCCACCATACGTTTTGTCCAGTTATGCTTTCCTGGCTGATATTCGTCATACTCACTGCCGTTTTTAACATCGTCAAAGAGATTCTCTACATTGTAGCTGGCAATCTTCACCTCTTTGGAGAGCAGGAACAGGGGAATCAAGAGTAGCAGGATCGGTCGCAGCAATTTACTATCTCCTGATAAGTGAGAATGAGTCCTCATCCAGAGCAATGACACCTCTCTCCTTCAGCGCATTCAGAACCCGCTTGAAATTCTTCTTGCTCATACCGAAACACTTCATAATCTCTTCTGCATCACTTTTGCTGGTTATGCCAATAGTGTTGCCGCTCTCTTTCAAAACTTCCAGGATCTTCTCTTCGAGTTGCTCCTGATTATTTTTGGCACCAAGACGCTGCAGAGAGAGATCGAGTTTGAAATCTTTGCGAACCTGTTTGATATACCCTTTTTTACGATCTCCTACCTGGATCGGCTCAAATATTTCATTTTTGAAAAGCATTCCCTCATAGAGATTGTTTGCCACTACTTTATACCCCAATGGTGTTTTGGCGATGACAAACAAATCCATCTCTTTGTTGGGATGCAACCCTTTCATATCATGGGAAAGCCACTTTCCTATCTTCTGTGTCCCGTAAAGCCGCCCCGTCTGTTCATCGAGACAGACCCTCAGGATATACTTTTTGCCAATATTGAAATACTCTTTTTGTTGAGAGAGCGGAACAAAAAGGTCTTTTGGCAAACCCCAGTTCACAAAGGCGCCATAGGATTTGTAATCTACCACCGTAAAGTAACCATATTCCCCTAATTTTGCATAAGGCATTTTGGTGCTGGCAACAGACCTGTCTTCTGAGTCAGTGTAGACAAATACATCGATCAATGTTCCTATAGGCATCTCTTCTTCTACTACATAAGCATTGGGAAGCAACACCTCCGAGTCATCTTTGGCTTCAAGGAAAAGACCGGGGTCTGTATCACGTATCACTTCTAGTGTATTGATCTTGCCGATCTCTATCATTAAGTTTTTTGATCTTTCATTCATAGGTCATTCCGTTGTATTGGTGTATTGTGATTTACCCATAATCAAGTAAAGTATTATATCCTATTTATTGCCGCACTGGTCAGATATCTTAATCTTTAAATATTATTTAGTTACAATATAAAATAATAGATTAAATATTTAATTATAATATTTTATATTGTAATTTATAAAGGAGCGCCATGATCACCCTCTATAATGTCAAGGGAGGCGTGGGGAAGTCATCACTTGCTTTTCAATTGGCAAAACACTACAGTCTCCCTCTTTATACTAATGACATCTACTCAGCTCTGACAGATATTCATAAGATTGACCCCAAGGAAAAGAAAAGTGAACTTCCCGATTGCGTACTGGATCTGGGCGGTTTTTCTGATCACCGTATCGCCTCCTATATCAAAAATTCAGACGTGATCATCATCCCCACACTCTACTCCAAACTCGATCTGCAGTCAACAGTGTTGACAACACGTGATATCATAGAAGTCAAGCCGGATGCCAAGATCATTATCGTCATCAATAAAACACGCTCCAATGACGGTAAAATGATTGATGAGACAAAAAGGACCCTGGGGAAATATCTCCCATTTGATGCACAGTATATCGAGATCCGTGCATCCAAATGTTTCTACCATAGTGTCAACAGCGGACAGAGCATTTTTGAAATTTACAATGCCAACAAAATGAACAAAAAATATTACGTCAATACTATCAATTCTGTCTATGAACTTATCACCGAAATAGACAATCTCAAAGGAGTCTGACCATGGAACTTGATCTCACACTCAGCAAATCAGCCATCAAAGGAAAACGGGGAAGACCTCCGGGGAGCAAGTCTGTAGAAGACGCTGCAGACAAACGCCTTGTCATCAGTATCAATACACAGCAGGACAGGCTTATCAGAGAGTACTGCAAAGAGCAGGATATCAAGATCAGCGCGCTGATCAAATCGCTGCTGAAAGAGAAGAAAATTATTTAACAGCTTATGGCAATCTTTTATACAATTGTCTTATCATAAAATAAGGAATATCCAGCTAGAATTATTTTCTCTCCCTTTTTATCATCTCGTAAGCTTGATTTAACTCTTGAGTTTTTTTGGTTGCCTCTTCCATATAGGCTTCGCTTTTGTTTTGTGATGCGATGATGTCCGGATGAAATTCACGAACTTTATTCCTGTATGCCTTTTTGATCACATTCATGTCATCACTCTCATTGACACCTAAAAGTTTATACGCATCTTTTAGGTTTGATTGCGGATGAACATTTTTCATCATAGATTCAAACTGATTAAAAATCGCGTTGTAGGTATAGGTGTCAAAGTTGAAAGCCCGGGCAATAGTTTGTAAAGCAGCATTTTCATTTTGTGATACTTCACCATCTGCAAAAGCAAGTTGGATCAAAAAGCCCATAAATTGTTGCTGTTTTCGTCTATCTAGCCTAATGGATTGACCCAGTCTTTGTGCTATGGCTTGCGTATCATCGGTGCGATTTTTCTCTTCATTGAATATTTCTTTGAGTATCTCTCTCGCTTTGTGAGGATCTGGAAAAACAGCAGAAATATCATCAAACATCATCCCGACGAGTTGGGCCTCCAGCCTATCAACTCTTCCATCAGCTTTAGCAACTTTTGCAGCAAGTGCCACAAAAAGGCCCAGGTCACTGTTTTTTATAGACTCTTTTGTAACCAGGAAGTTTCTAAATGTTTTTTGGGAGTAGGTCTGCTCTTCTTTCTTTTTCGCAAAGCTTTTAAATATTGTATAAAGTATATACCCCAAAAATAGCAAAAGTAATAAATCTGAATCACTCATAACATCTCCTAAAATAATTGCACGATTATACAGTTATCAAGTAAATAGACTTCTTATTGTCCGATCAGGATATCAAGATCAGCGCGCTGATCAAATCGCTGCTAAAGGAGAAAGAAATTATTTGACAGCTTATGGCAGCCTTTTATACAAATGAAAGTTATATTGTCTTATTATAAAATTAAGGATAATAGATCTGAAATTTATACAAAAGGATAGGAAATGCTAAAATGCAAAAAAGTCAACAAATACATCAAAAAACAAATCGATAATATGCTCAAAAAAGAGTTAAAGCAGGATATCAAAAAAAACATCAAACACTATAAGAAAGAAGAGAGATTGGCAAACAAGGCCAAGAAGAGTAAAAAGTCAAAAAAATCCAGGTAGGCCTACAGGGCAAATAATCCCTGCCGCCTAAAATCCTACTCTGAAATACCCTTGAGATGCTCAGCAAAAACATCAGGCTTGATGAACCCTGTCAGGGTCTTCTTCGGTAGATAATTATTGTCTGTATCAAAGAAGATGATATTGGGTGTACCGAAGAGTTCATACTTTTTTAAGATAGCTTTGTCATCCTCTGTATTCTCTGTCAGATCGATTTTGATGAAGGTGAAGTTCCTGAGCTGCTCTTGTACTGCAGGATTAGGGAAAGTAATCTCTTCAAGCTCAGTACAGGCGGTGCAGGAATCTTTGCCAAAATCCACAACTACCGGCTTGTCAGAGGCTGAAACTTCTTCCATTAATCGTTCGACACTATAACCTCTATGGCTTTTTGACACCGTCTCAAGTATCTCATCCATAACTATCCCGCCTCTCTTTGTAAAGCTTTCAAACGGCCTGAATACCGATGTTGATCCACTTATCCCGCCGATAAAGAGTGCGACACCATATACAAGGAAAATAATCGCAAAGAGTTTGCTGAGATAGCCGCCCAGACTTGAAGGGTTCTCGCCGTCAAAAAGTCCAAGGTAGAGGGCAGTACCGATCATAAGCATTGCCCAGAGGATCAGCGTAACACTGTCAGGAAGGATACGTGCAAGCATGAAGATCGCCAGACCCAGCATCATGATACCGAAGACTTGAGAGACTTTAGTCATCCAGCCTCCCGGCTTCGGCATAAATTTACCAGCACCGATACCCACTAACAATAGCGGCATTCCCATACCCATACTCATCACAAAGAGGGCGATTCCACCCAACAGAGCATCACCGGTATGGGAAATGAAAAGGATCGCCCCGCCAAGCGGAGGTGCAACACAGGGCCCAACGATCAAAGCAGAGAGCAGCCCCATGATCGCCGTTCCGACGATCCCTTTGCTCTGTGCATTGTCGCTGGCTTTGGTCAGTTTACTCTGTATCGATTCGGGAAGGCCGATCTCATAATAGCCAAACAGTGAAAAGGCCAGTGCAACAAACATTGCAGCAAAGACCGTCAAGACCCATGGATTCTGCATTGCTGTCTGAATGTCTGCACCCAGCAGCCCTGCGATCAAACCGACAACCGTATACGTAACAGCCATGGAGAGCACATAGACAAGTGAGGTAAAGAAAGCTTTGCCCGTATTGCTCTCCCCTTCATTTGACTGTGATACGATGATAGAAGAGAGGATCGGTATCATCGGAAAGATACAAGGTGTCAGCGAAAGTAATAAGCCGAAAATAAAGAAAAGGAGGATGACAAAGAGAGAGCTCTCAGTACTGAGTACATCTGCGATTTTGGCCGTATTTCCTTCATCAGTCAGAGAACTGATCTTGTCAAACACACCTTTCTCATCCGTTTTGGGTTTGTCCGATACTGCTTTTTCGGTGCCTTTATCAACGGCCGGTGCTGCTACTCCCATGCCTTTGAATTCAAAACTCTTCTTTTGTGGCTGGTAACAGATACCGCTGTCCGAACACCCCTCGAATTCAACCGAGAGCGTATAATCCCCCTGAACTTTTGATTCAATGGTCTTGGCCGGGATCTTGATGATGACATCACCCTCGTGCACCAAATCACCATCCAAATCATGAGGCTGAGGCTTATCAAACTCTTTCAGCTCAAAACTTTCAGGCTTGACAACTTTAAAATGAAGGGAATCATCATAAATATGGATCTTTTCGCCCAATTTGATCGTCGCTTCGATCATCCCGTCTTTTTTGACTGCTGAAACCTTGAATGCCTCTTCAGGTTTCAGAAATACCTGTTTCTTTACTGCCGACTCGAAGCCTGCACCGAACAGAAAAGTACTCATCAGAAGTATGATTTTGATCATATTGGACATATATTGTGAACCTTTTTCAAATTTAAACTCTTCCGATATAATTTAAAAGAATTATAATAAAGTTACGTGTACACTCTGTGTAGCTTAGAAACTATAGCAGATTATAGTAAATACTTTGTTAATCACAAGAAGGAAAATGATGGCCAACCGTCTGAAAAATGAGTACTCCCCCTATCTTCAGCAGCATGCAGATAACCCTGTGGACTGGTATCCCTGGAGTGACAAGGCTTTTGAAAAAGCCAAAAAAGAGCACAAACCCATCTTTCTCTCCATCGGATACAGCAGCTGTCACTGGTGCCATGTCATGGAGCGGGAATCCTTTGAAAATGAAGCGATTGCCAAAATTCTCAATGAACACTTTGTCTCGATCAAAGTGGACCGTGAAGAGCGCCCGGATATCGACAAGCATTTTCAGGATGTTTACCAGTTGATGAATGGCCGTCCCGGCGGATGGCCTACCTCGATTTTTTTGACTGAAGATCTAAAACCATTTTATTCAGCCACCTATGTACCGCCTGAGCCCAACTATGGGATGATGGGTTTTAGTCAACTTCTGAACGTGATCAGCGAAAAATACAAAAAAGAGAAAGATCTCTTAACGGAAAAGGCCGATGAAATACTGCGTTTCCTTAATCCAAAGGAGAATAAGATACAGGCTACCAAACTGGATGATTCTATCATCAGTCGCTTTGAAGAGCAGGCGCAACAGCTTTTTGATCATAAAAACGGTGGGTTCAACGCTGCACCCAAATTCCCGCAGGCATCGACACTTGACCTGCTGCTGGACACTTATCGACTGACAGGGAACAAGGGGACGCTCAATATGGCACTCCTGACCCTCTCTTCGATGACAAAAGGCGGCTTCTATGACCGTATCGACGGCGGATTCTGCCGATACAGTACCGATAACGAGTGGCTTGTCCCTCATTTTGAAAAGATGACTTATGACAATGCACTCATGAGTAAAGTGCTTCTCAAGGCATACGGCATTACCCAAAATACCTTCTACCGTGATATCGCCTTTGAAACCATCGATTTTATGCTTGAGAAGATGAGCGAAAACAATCTTTTCTACTCTGCCAGTGATGCCGATACGGAAGGAGTAGAGGGGAAATACTTCGTTTACGGTTATGAAAAAGCCCTCAAATCCTTTGCCAAGGCCGACATCCCGAAAACAGAGCATGAAAAACTTGCCAAGGCGCTGGGGATCACGAAAGAGGGGAATTTCGAAGGAAAAAATATTGTCCGCATAGAAGACCCCCTTCATCTCGACATCCCCTACTATGAAGAAGCCATTGCCGCACTGAGAAAACGCAGAGAAAAACGAACCTATCCCTTCATTGACAAGAAAGTACTGGTCTCATGGAATGCAATGATGATCAAGTCACTTTTCAAAGCAAGCCGCATTGACAGCAAATATCTCAAACCGGCCATGCGATCACTTGATGCACTGATGGATACCATGTACATCAACAGCGAACTCTACCACTCGACACTTATCGGCAAAGAACCAAAGATCAAAGCTTTCCTGGAAGATTATGCCTATCTCTGCGATACCCTGATCGAAGCTTATGAAAGCACCCTTAATGAGATCTATCTGGTCATTGCTGTCAAGCTGGCCAATGTCGCGATAGAGAAATATTACGAGCATGGCAAATGGAAATTCTCACGCGGGGAATTTGAAACCGATGCAGACATCTACGACACCTCCTACCCCTCCTCTATTGCTGCAATGATCTCAGTACTGTACAGTATCAGCTCACTGGTCGATCCGATTTATAAAAAGTTTGTCTTCAAAACACTGGAGATCTACTCCTATGACATCATGCGCCAACCCATCTCGACACCGCGTATCAGCAAGGTCGCAATACGCTATCTCAAAGATGATATTATTATCAAAGCCAAAGAAAATGCACTCAGGGACCATATCACTGATCTCGATATGATTTCCTACCCTTTCACCTATCTCAAAAGTGATGGCAATGACGGCTTCATGCTCTGCAACTCCAACAGCTGCTTTGGGCATGAAGCGGACTTTGAGGGTATCGTCAAAGTGATCAAAAGGCGATAAGACGCTATTTGTTCTCCTTGGAACCCGGACAACAACCTTGGGAAAATTTCAAGTAGAGAATAGGCAATATGATCAATGTAAGGAGTGTCGAACTGATCAGTCCATTGATCACAACGATAGCCAGAGGCCTTTGTATCTCTGATCCGGGACCCGTGGCAAAGAGCAGAGGGAGTAGGCCGAAAGCAGCGATCGTTGCTGTCATCAGCACCGGTCTGAGTCGCTTGATAGAACCTTCAAATACCGCATCTTTGAGTTCATGGCCCTGCTTGACCAGGTAGTTGAAGTAGTTGACCAAAACAACACCATTGAGCACGGCAATACCAAGCAGTGCGATGAAACCAACCGATGCAGGCACAGAGAGGTACTCACCGCTGAGATAGAGTCCTGCAAATCCACCGATTAGGGCAAGCGGTACATTGATCAGCACGATGGTTGCCTGCAGCAGAGAACCAAACGAAACAAAGAGAAGCAAAAAGACCAAAAAGAGTGCTATCGGGACGATCAGAGCCAACCTTTCCGCAGCTCTCTGCTGATTTTCAAATTCTCCGCCATAGGTCAGATAGTATCCGGCCGGCAAGCTAACCTCCTTGTCGATTTTCACTTTGGCCTCTTCGACAAAACTGACCAGGTCTCTTCCCTCTACATTCGTTTGCACAATGGTTTTTCGATAACCGTTTTCATGCTCTATCTGTACCGGTCCCGCATTGGAGGTAAATATGACGAAATTGCCCAGAGGCACAGAGCGTCCGTCATCCAGAGGATAGTAGAGTTTTGTAATCCTGTCAAGTGAGTTTTGGAGATTTGGATCTCCTTTTACCATAAGGTTGATACGGCGCATATCCTCCTGAATGATACCTGCCTGAACTCCGGTCACCATCACTTTGAGAAAATCATTGATCTGCTGCTGCGTAATGCCGTAGTATGCCATCGCTTTTTTGTCAAATTTCAATTCAAAATACTCAACACCTTCATTGGCTTTCTTGTAAACATCGCTGCTGCCCGTAATCGTTTCGAGGATTATTTTGATCTGCTGTGCGATCTCTTCAAGTTTGTCGTTATCACTTCCGAAGATATCTATCGCAAGGTCTCCTCTAACCCCTGTGAGCATTTCAGATACTCTCATTTCGATGGGCTGCGTAAAGCCATACTCTATACCGACAAACTGATCAAGAACCTTTCGGATCTCATTCATGACAAACTCTTTGGATGGCTCCCTCCACTCCTCTTTGTCTTTAAGAACAAGAAAGGTGTCCGTATCATTGAGACTCATAGGGTCAAGACCCAGTTCATCGCTTCCTGTCCTTGCAATGATATCTTTAATTTCGGGTACGGAGGCAAGAAGCTTTTTTTGTACTTTCAGATTAAGTACCAGACTCTCTTCCAGAGAGATAGAGGGCAGCATTTCAACACCGATGATGATACTCCCCTCATCCATGGTAGGCATAAAAGTTTTACCTGTCTGAGATGCAAGGTAGAGAGAGCCGCCAAATAGCAGAACAACAACCGCGATTACCATGTTGGCATATTTAATGCAAAAAGAGAGTATTGGTCGATAGAGTTTGATAAGGTTTTTGATAAGAAAAGACTCTGTATCAGGTCTCTTTTTTAAAATAAAGGAACTGAGTACCGGAATCAGTGTCAAAGCCAAAATCAATGAGCTGAATAGTGCAAAGACGATACTGAGTGCAACGGGTTTGAAAAGTTTGCCTTCAAGTCCCTGAAGCGTCAAAAGCGGCATAAAAACGATGATAATGATCAATACACCTGTGATGATCGAAGGTGCCATCTCCACTGCTGCCTTATGGATAATATGCAGTTTTTTCTGCCGTTTATATTTTGGGTTTCCCAACTCTGCGGTGATATGCTCAACCATCACAACAGCTGAATCGACCAGAATTCCGATGGCGATGGCAAGTCCCCCCAGACTCATCAAGTTTGCAGTCAATCCGAAGTACTGCATCGCGATGAAACTCATCAAAAGCGCAAAAGGAAGGATCAATGCGACACTCAAAGCTGAGGCAAAGTTTCCAAGCATAACAAGCAAGATGACCATGATAAGCACTACTGCTTCATAGAGAGCATTTTTGACTGTTCCTGTAGCCAGATTGACAAGATCGGACCGATCATAAAATATCTCTATTCTGGTATTTCCGGGCAGCATCGGTTCAATCTTTTTCAGCTCCTCTTTGACTTTTTCGAGAACCAGAGCTGTATTGGTGCCTTTAAGCCCCAGTACCAATCCCTGCACCGCTTCACTCTGGCCATTTTTGCTGACAAAACCTGCACGGGTAAGATGACCGATCTCAACACTTGCAATTTCACCGATAGTGATAATTTTATTGCCTTTTTTTGCCACAGGAAGGATTTCGATATCTCTCAGGTTCTGCAATCTGCCCACACTTCGTACCAGGATACTCTCTACGCCTTGGGAGACCCTCCCTGTTCCGTCATTCTGGTTATTCTCTTCAAGGGTTTTAAAGACCTGATCCAGCGAAATACCCATGGTACGCATCTTGCCAAGATCAGGTATAACCTCATAAGTTTTTACTTTCCCACCCAGGGCGTTAACTTCGGCTACACCACTTACAGATCGTATTTTAGGTGAAATGATCCAGTCGAGCAGACTGCGTTTTTCTATCAAAGAGAGTGTGTCTGATTCGATAGTGAACATCAGGATATCACTCAGAGGGGTTGAGATCGGAGCGAGCCCTCCCTCCATATTGGCAGGCAACTCATCCTTAATGCCTGCAAGTCTTTCGCTCACCTGCTGTCGTGCCCAGTAGATATCGGTGCCATCTTCAAAATCAATGGTAATATCACATAGCCCATATTTGGAAGTCGACCGCATGATCGTTTCATAGGGGATGCCGACCATCTTCATCTCTATGGGGACAGTGATGCGAGATTCGATCTCTGCCGGGGTCATCCCGCTTGATTTGATGATGATCTTCACCTGTGTCGGTGAAATATCCGGGAAGGCATCAACAGGCAGTTCTTTGTAGGATTTGATACCAAACCCCAGGATCACTACTGCCAACAGAGAGAAGAAAAGTCTCTGAGAGAGTGCAAAACCAATCAGTTTATTCATCTTCATTTCCCATCATATTTTTGAGTATGGCTACCGATGTTACTGCTACCTTATTTTGCAGCTGGTCATCTCTTTTTACATAATAGTAGTCATTATCTTCACCGAGGATCTCTATAGCAACGGAATTATAGCCGTTTGGACTTTTCACAAATACAATTTGATCTTTACCATCCTTGATGACTGAGGTTTTTTTAAGTTTGAGATTTGGAAGGGAGAGGGTTATTTTTGCTGCGCTGCGCAACCCCGAAAGTATCCCTGTCTCCAAAGGTACCAGAAAGCGTATCTGCCGGGTTTGATTATCCGGATTGACAACAGGAGAAAGCTGCAGTATGACTGTATCAAAAGAGTGATCAGCAAGCTCTATATGCACTTCCTGATTCTCGTGAAGTCCTGCAACCCGCTCTGCTTCGATCTCACTCTCAAGCCAGAGTGATCCCTTTTGTTGAATAATAAAAAGTGCGTCAGAGGGACTGGTACTTTTCCCCGGTGAAGCATTGACTCCTATCACCCTGCCTTCTACTTTGCTTTTGAGCGGTATAGCCTGAGATATCCTTAATTCCGTAAAGAGTCTTGTGATCATTCTATGACTTGCGCCGTAACTTTTAAGAAGTGCTTTGGAGGCAGCGATTTTGATCTTATCCGCTTCAAGCTCCGCATTGGCAGCGACACACTCTTTTTGGGGAATGATCTCCTCTTTGCAGAGCATATTTTTCCGTTCTGCCAAATGTGCATGATGTTTGAGTTCGATCGCATCAGAGATGGCTCTCTGTTGTGTCTCTATCCACTCTGTTCCGGTTACTTTTGCAAGCATTTGGCCTCGAGTGACAGATTGATAATTCGCCACATACAATTCTTTGACATTGGCTTCAAACGGCAGGGATATCGTATGCAGGAGTGATGGCGGGGTGACAACCTGAACCATGAATTCTCCCAGTGGAAGCCTATCAGAACTTTGAGGCTTTCCTGTCTTTATCTGCCAATTTTTTTCCTGTTCGGAAGTGAGTTTGATATTTTCTGCCCATAAGGCAAGCGTAAGTAATGACAATATCAGTAGTGGCTTCATTATTTATCCTTCATTTCACTAACGCTATAAAGCGTGAAAAGTGTATTGTAATAGGTTTTTTGCGTAAGAAAAAGTTCTCTGTTAAGCTGATAGAACTGCTGTCGGCTCAGGAGGTATTCCATGACTGAACTCTCCCCGAGGTCATAGCTCTTTTTCATCAGAGGCAGCAGTTTTTTTTGATAATTTTGAATATTCTTCTGTATGGCTTTGATCATCACAGCATTGCTTTTTAAAGTGGATTGCAATTGTGAGACCATACTCTTCTTTTCCAGCATAGCCTGTTCATTTTGAAAAGTGAGCGCACTGTTCCTGTACATCGATGCAGCACGCTCCTTTTCCGATTTTTTACTGGTAAAGGCCAGTGGAATAGCGACACCTATCTTATACCT
This sequence comes from Campylobacterota bacterium, assembly GCA_034721895.1. Classification (GTDB taxonomy): domain Bacteria; phylum Campylobacterota; class Campylobacteria; order Campylobacterales; family Sulfurovaceae; genus SZUA-451. The sequence goes on from JAYEND010000019.1 coordinate 20,780, forward strand.
CTCTACATCGATCTCTTTGGAATACTCCCCCAAAAGTTCAACAGACTCTACCGTATTGCTATATCTTTTAATGGCTGTCTGTGTGCTTTCAATGCGTTTTTTGTAAGCCTCTTTGGTGAGATGGAAAGCATCTCGCGAAAGCCTGATATTTTCTCTGACAGGATAAATGTCTCTGCAGGAGAGCACTGTCGCTTCAGAGTGATTGACTCTGCCCAGCATCAACAGATTTTGTTTGGAAATTTGCTGCTTCATCCGCATCTCCTGCAGTTGCGCATAGAGTCTGTTTTTTTCAAGCTCCAGCTGCATAAGCTCTACCTTGGAAACTTCCTGGTATTTGTAAGCCATTTGTTTCTTCTTGAAAAGTTTTGCAAAATCCTGGTAACTTTGTTTGAAACTACTATAATTTTTATACTCCAGGCAATGTTGATGATAGAGATTTTTTAACCTGTTTTTAAAATTCAAAACTTTTTGTTCCTCTTCTAAAAGAGAGGCCTGGTTGTTGAGACGGGCGATCTCCTGATCCTGCTTCCGGATACTTCCCAGCGGGATATTTTTTAAAAGCCCTACGGAGTGCTCATAGCCACTTGGACCATAGTCCGGATAGGCTTTGGTCCCCGTACCATAGAGTACCAGGGGTCTTGCTGCTGTATCGGCCTGATTCTTCGCTTCCAGAGAAAGACTCTCCTGTTCTATAGCTTGAGAGAGTGAATTGTGTTTCCCGGCAGATGCCAATACCTGATCCAGTGTCAGTGTTGACCCAGAACTGAATTGCATAATAAAAATAAATAAAATGATTTGTTTCATGACATTCATTGTGCACTCTTTTTTGAAATAACGGAACCATCCAGAGCATTGATATTCACTTTGCAATGCTGTGTATAGATACGATAGAAGAGCAATTGTCCTTTGTGGGTAAGCTCCAATGATCTCATGGGCTCTTTGCAAATATCTCTTGCAATTTTTTGAGCCTTGTCTCCATCGATTTTGGCGAGTCGCCTCAATAAGTTCTCTTTCTCCATTTGGATCGCAAGTCGATGATTATAGCTTTTTAGCCGGGTAGAACTCTCCACCATAGCCTGTTGGTTTGCTGAAACCATTATAGAAAAAATGGAAAATAGCAATAGTGTCCTCATAGGTATACCTTTATAGTTGTAATTTTTTGAGTTAAAATATTGTTTGGTAAAGGTTATACTATAGGGGGTTTGTAAGAAGTTTGTGCATGAGGTGGGCTATATTGCAATAAATGCTGAGCAAATGTCTCTTTCTTCGGGAGCTTCACTATCTTTCCCTGATGCATAGTGATAATTGCCACAAAATGGAACATATTGTGTATCTCATTCAGTTCGGCACACTCCGGTGAAAGATCTTCACTGTCAAGATAATGCGTGATATTCGTATGCCCATCCTGCTCCACGATCGTTATAAAGGAATCATGAAGAATATTAAAAGACAGTATTAACAAAAGTATCAATACGGCTTTTGATTGCATTTCATACTGCCTTTCATTAAATTTTGGCTTTTGAACTTTTGCACAATTCTTATCTATTAAAAGATCAATTGTTCGATATATTACCATAATTATCAAGAAACAATAAGTCTGAATATTAAATTAGATAATAATTCTCAGATTATTCTAATTTTTTGATTTTTTTGATTTTTTCTTAAGAAATAAACGCTATACTTTTAATTGATAACAATTATCATATACTTTATCTATTAAAAAGGCTTATAAAGAATTATGAAACAAAAAATCTTCTTCTTAACTATGCTCACTTCACTGATGGGAACATCACTCATGGCAGCTCCGGAAACTGATGTGCAGAGTGTCCGAAATCTGCTTGAAGAGCCCGACCTTTCTGGGACAACTCAACAGCAGGGCAGAGGACCACGTGATGTACGGAGCGTCAGGAACATACTTGGAGAATTCAATCCTGTTGAGCATACCAAATTTCAGATCAGAACAGGTTATATCAATTTGAATGAAGAGGGATCAGCACAAAGCAGTGCCTATGCGCTTGGAGGGCATTTTCACCTCAACACCAAGCGCTGGAATGGACTGAAACTTGGCGCTTCACTCTATACGGTTTTAAATCTGGGCATCAACCAGAACCCCCTCAGTGTCAATCCGGACTTCTTTGATGCGAATGATAACAGTTTTGCTCTTTTTTCGGAAGCCTTCATCGAAGGAAGATGGGGGAATACCGAGATCAAAGCTGGCCGTCAAAGCCTGGAAACACCTCATGCCGACAGTGATGATATCAGAATGATGCCAAACTACTTCACGGCTTATACGATCAACAACAACGATATCGATGGATTGACACTCTCTGCGGGCTTGATCACTCAGATGGCCGGATGGGAAAATGGTATTGACAGTTCAAAATTCGTCAATATTGACGAAGTGCTCGGTACCGGGGCCGATACAGATGGCATCTACTACGCTGCTGCGACCTATGAGGGTATCGAGAATCTGGAGTTGAGCCTCTGGTATTACAACTTTGATCAGATTTCCAATGTTCTCTATGCAGAAGCAGCCTACCAATATGCCATCGCTCCCAAAACTATCCTCTCCATGGGTCTGCAGTACGAATCGGCATCAGCGACAGGTGATGCCCTCCTGGGCGATATCGACTCTAACACTTTTGGTGCGAGAGCCAATATCAAGTTCAAAGATTTGGGTCTCAGAGTATTGGCTGCTTATAACAAAGTGACCGGGGATACCGGTGTAAACCTCAGTCTGGGTGGCGGGCCTTTCTTTACTTCGATGGAAGATCAAACCCTCGATGCCATAGAACGCCCCGGAACTGCCTGGATGGTGGGTACCGGCTTTAATTTCAAAAAGATAGGTATTGAAGGCTTAATAATCGGGCTTGCTTATGGTCACTTTGAAGCGGATGACGATTCACTTCATGCAGGTTCAGAGTTCGATGCCGTATTGAACTACGCGCTGGATGAAAAGTTAACTATCACAGCAGCTTTCGCCTCTATCGATCATGAAATAGAGAACAGTGAAGACTCTAAACAGTTCAGAATCATTGCGAATTATAATTTTTAGTCATTCGATCCAATCGTCATGGAAAAAGCAGGGTGAACTGACTCCCTTTTCCCTTCTCTGACTCAAGATCGATCTTGATGCCGTAGCGTTTACAGATTGTCAGCACAATATCCAGACCGATACCAAATCCTCCACGCTCTCTGTTTGCCCGCTTATAGCGCTTGAAAATATCTTTTTGGGCTGTTTGATCGATTCCGATCCCTTCATCAATGACGATGAGTTTCTTTCCCTCTATTTTTATGGTGATCGTTCCACCGCGGTCACTGTATTTGATCGCGTTGGAGAGGAGATTGTCGATCAGCCGTATTATGCTCTCTCGATCCATCTTCACAGTCAATTCATCCAAATACAATTGTGTAGTCAAATGTTTTGCCTCTATCAACTCTTTGACGTACTCTACACGCTCCCTGACCACTTGAGTCAATAAGAGCACCTCGATCTTTTGTTCTCTGCTCTCTCCCTGCAGGCGATATGTCAATGAGCCGTACATTGTAGTCAATCGCTTGGCACTGGCTTCCAGACGTCTCAGCTTTTTGGGGTCACATCCTTTGAGGCTTTTCACAGTCATAAGGATAGCCGAAACAGGCGTATTGAGCTCATGTGTCGTATCGGAGATAAATCTGTCCAATGAATCGATCTTGGTACGGACCGGTGCAAGAAAAAGCCGTCCCAGGAAATATCCAACTATTCCCATAGAGAGAAAAGAGAGGATCAGATAACTGATGATCTTCATGCGCAAAGCCTGTATTTTAGCAGAGAGGCTGCCCTCTTTGAGCACGATATAGTGCACACCCAGATGATTGCTGGGGTCCTCCAGTACGGCATAACAACGACCATCTTTGATCAGAAAACTTTCCTCAAACGCTTTAAACTCAGGGATTTCACTATAGATACTCGTTTCATTTTTATCATAATATCCTATATCAAAACGGCAATCTTTGAGATTCTCAAAATACTTTGTCCGATCAATTGTTTCATCATGCATGGCAGTCATAATGATCTGGGAAGAGATATTTCTGGCCTGATACATCATCTCATACTTTGTCGAACTCTTCATCATGGAGGCATTGTTCTCAAAAAAGAGATAACCTATGATCGCCAGAAGAATAAAGACCGATCCCAGGTAAAGTAGCAGAAAACGGTAGAGTGCCCCTCTCTCATAAGATGTTAAAACGATAACCTTCTCCTTTAACATTCTCGATATACTCTTTCTCAAAGAGCTTTCGGAGGTTTTTGATATAGGTACGGATCGTGGCATGGGTCGGGATATGTTCATCACTCCAGAGATTTTCGATCAGTTCATCACAGGAGATGATCTTGCCATGATTTCTGATGAAATATTCCAAAACAGCCGACTCTTTTTGGCGCATATGAAGCTCTGCTCCATCCTGATAAATCTTATGCGACCGGGGGTTAAAACGGATCACATCGAAAGTAATCTCATCTGAGAGTTGATAGATCTTTCCGATATGATCGATCCTTGCCTGCAGCTCTTCCAGCTCAAAAGGCTTCTTGAGATAATCATCTGCCCCAAGGGCAAAACCTTTCTTAAGGTCTTTAACCCCTGCCAGTGATGTGATATAGATCGCCGGTGTAGTGTTTCCTATATCCCGAAGATAGGAGAGAATTTCAAAACCATCGATATTGGGCACATTGACATCCAGAAGCAAAAGATCGTATCTACTCTCCCCTATTGCATCCAATGCCTTCTCTCCATCATAAAATGAAGTGACTTCATGTTCCTGCTCCAGCAGAAACTCTTCGATGATCTCCTGAAGTATCGGATCATCTTCAAGCAGCAAAATTTTCATATCAAGCCTTTAAAACTAATACATTATTGTATCACAGGAACTGTGCAGCCCATTACACAGAGAGCGGGTTCAAGCAACAAACGCTATAATTACGCCATGAAAAAAATAATAGCAACTATAACGGTTTTGATTTTAATGACAGGGTGTACGCAGGTTGTCACAGCCCCTATCTCCGCAGCAGGAGCTGTGGCCGGAGCAGCCATAGATGTAACGGGATCTGCCGTGGGCGCAGCCATTGATGTGACAGGAAGTGCCGTCAAAGCAGCCTCTGACAATAATCAATCGAAGGGTGATTATTACCCCACCAACTAAGGACACCTCTAAAGTTAGTATGTTTTTGCGTTCTTGTACTCCGCAACTTCACTCTCCACCATCGCATCGATCATACGCACATAGAGATCATTGATCAGGTTGGGAGAGAGCCCCAGAGAGATAGCCTGTTCCCTTGCCCGTGAAATGACATCAGAGATACGATCTTCCGCTTTGACCTCTTCTATCGAATTCTTGAAATGAGCGATCTGTCTGATATAGGCATTGCGTTTCGCGATCAGTGCGACAATCTCCTCATCCACTTTGTCGATCTCTGCTCTTGCTTCATCAAGCGTATGACACTCCTTGATTTCCATTACTCTCTCCTTCTTGTCAAAATTAGTTAATTATAGCAAAATATCAGCCAGAAATCATTCGGGAGGTGATGCCTTTCTGGTCACTGTTATCAGCGATCACTACCCCGGCAATATGTAACGGCACGAAAAATACAACAGCCCATGCCACAAACTCATGGACTTCCTTGATAGAGTGTGTAAAATCCTTTGTAATCCCCAATGCCTCATGCCAAGTCAGAACCAATCCGCTGACAGCCATAAAGATCAATATAAGATAAAAAAGTCTATATCCCCAGTGCACCATTCGCATATGCAATGATTCCTCGTCATCATACCCAAAACCCGCTTCCTCCCAAAATATCCAAATCCGGAACAGAAGCAGGAGTGCCAACATCACACCAAAGATAATATGCCACTCCCACATCGGAGCCCGTATCGCTTTGGCGACTGCTTTTGCCTGTTCAGCCGTCACATCAATGCCAAAAGAAGAGAGTTTTTCAGTGATCAGTGCAGCATTGTCGCGCCAACTCAAAAAGGTCTTTCGCAAAAAGAAAGTCCCTAATAAGCCTGTCACTGCCAAAGCATTCAACCAGTGCCAGATACGTATAGGTCGTGAATAGTCAATTCGCATTGTAATCTCCCTGACTTTTTATCGGGATTATAACATAGAAGTAAAGGGAGAAAGAGAATTCAAAATGAAAAACAGTTATTTTCCATTGTCAATTCTACAATTCTAACTAAAATAGAAACCCCCGGATAAATCCGAGGATGATGAGAAGCAAAACTTATTCTACTTCTGCATCGATGACATCGTCATCATCCGCTTTTTTAGCACCGCCTCCAGCGCCGCCTGCCTGCTGCCCCTGCTCTTTGGCATAGACTGCTTCAGCAAGCTTGTGGCTCTTCTCGGTCAATACTTTCACCTTCTCTTCGATCTGCTCTTTGGTGGCAGCATCATCTTTGAGAAGTGTGTCGAGCTCTTCAATAGAAGATTCAATGCTTGCTTTTTCGCCTGCATCAAAGCTTTCTCCCAGATCAGTTAGAGATTTTTTAGTCTGGTGCACAAGAGCATCTGCCTGATTTCTGATATCAACCAATGCTTTTCTCTCTTCATCTTCTGCTTTATGTGCTTCAGCATCCTGTACCATCTTTTCGATCTCATCATCACTGAGTCCCGATGAACCGGTGATCTTGATCTCCTGAGATTTTCCTGTACCTTTATCCTGAGCACTTACTGTAAGGATACCGTTAGCATCGATATCAAAAGTTACTTCGATCTGAGGTACACCTCTTGGTGCCGCTGGAATATCTCTAAGCTCGAACATCCCCAGTGATTTGTTATCTTTGGAAAATTCACGCTCTCCCTGAAGGACATGAATACTTACCGCTGGCTGACTATCTTCTGCTGTAGAGAATATTTGAGACTTTTTCGCAGGAATCGTTGTTCCCTTCTCGATCACTTTAGTCGTCACACCGCCCAATGTTTCAATACCAAGGCTCAATGGTGTCACATCAAGAAGAAGTACATCTTTGACATCACCGGCAAGTACACCACCCTGGATCGCCGCACCCAATGCAACAACTTCATCAGGATTCACTGACTTGTTGAGATCTTTTCCAAAGAATTTTTTCACATCTTCCTGTACCAATGGTACCCTGGTAGATCCACCGACCATTACGATCTCTTTGATATCTGCTTTACTCACTCCCGCATCTTTGAGTACTGATGCGATTGTTTTGATCGTTTCATCAACCAGGTCAGAGATCAGAGATTCAAATTTCGCTCTGGTGATCTTCATCACAAGGTGCTTTGGCCCGCTTGCATCTGCAGTGATGAATGGTAGGTTTATTTCTGTCTCAGTTGCACTTGAAAGCTCTTTTTTCGCTGCTTCTGCTGCATCTCTGAGTCTCTGAAGTGCCATAACATCAGCTTTAATATCAACACCTGTCTCACTCTTGAATTCACCGGCTACATAATCGATAATTCTATTATCAAAATCATCACCGCCGAGGAATGCATCTCCTCCTGTTGCCAT
>JAYEND010000020.1:0-28216 GCA_034721895.1 Campylobacterota bacterium
GATGAGAAAAATGAATTCAGTGGCTGAAAACACCAGCTATTAAAAAAACATCCGGCCACTTTATGCTAAAGTGGTCTTACAGAAAATATCTCTTAATAGGTGGCCGGATGTTAACGCGTTTGGTGGCCGGTTTGAACGCTATATGCAGCTTTTGAATTGACTGTGAGGAAAAGCCCTGCACCTATCGTCAGGATAAAAGAGAGCCTTGATGATATGTATGTAAGAGAGGGTTTTTCTCCCATTAATATATAAAAATGTTATAATTCTGCTTATAAAGTTAAAAGGAGAACCTAATGAAAAATATAACAATGATTGGGAAAAGAGATTTTTTCCTTATGAGTGGGGAAAGATATCCGATTACAATGATGTTGAAATCCCGTACAATAACGGGGTATAATGGAGAAACTCTTTTTCATGTTACCGCAAAGCATAAAAAACATGGATCGTTCAAGGTTGATTGCAAGCTAAATGAAATCGAAGGTGAAAATTATGCTTCAGAAGATGGAGCAGAGATATCTGAGAAGCATATCTAAAGATACTGCCGTCTAAACCAGAGATAATATCCTGCTGCAGCGAAAAATCCCAATCCCAAAGTAATCGTAATATTTTCCAGACTTAAACCCCATTGGGCACTGTACCCGATGAAGAGTGCGACAAAGACATTGGCAAGCATGAAAAACATATCGTTGTAAGAGATGACTCTACCCATGAATTTCGGATCGATCTCTTCCTGGATCAGAAGATAGGTATAGGACCAGAGTATCGTGGTGAATAGTCCGGCAGTAAAAAGTCCGATGAGGGCGAGGTAAAAGTCAAACTGTAATTGCGACCAGAGAATGATCCCCAGCCCCTCTAAAATGAAAAAATAGTGCAGTGTGTTTTTGTTGATGATTTTGCTCATAAAAAAAGGACCTATCATCAGAGCAATGGCACGGGTTGCATTCATCCAGCCTATTGCGAGAGGAACAGCGATCAGCTCTTTGTAGTCAAAATCCGCAAGCAGAGTGATCAGTGCGTCAAAACTGGTAAGTCCCAGTGTCGCATGGAGGAGAACCAGATGGACGATCTTTTTGTTGTTGATAAAATAGTGAAATCCCTCTTTGAACATTTGCCAGTTGGAATCTCTGTGAACCTTCTCTTCAAGAGAAAGGTGGAGTCCCAAAAGGATGAAAAGAGCCAGGAGATAGAGAAGTGCATCGATAAAAAAAGCCGTATCAAATCCCATATAGTAGGTTGCCAATCCGCCTGCTGCCATTCCTGAAGCATAGCAGAGAGACCAGATGATGGAGTGGATCTCATTGGTTTTTTTGAGCATTTCTCCTTTCAGGATTTTTGGAAAGAGGGACATTTCCGCTGAAAAAAGCATCGAGGCTGCCGATGAACGGAAAAAGATCAGGATCATCAAGACCCAGATATATTCCAGAGAGTTAATCAATGTAAAAGAGAGTGTCATAATGATTTCTATTACAAGGAGTATCATCATAAGCTTTTTGAAAGGGATACGGTCGATGATGATGCCGATCATGGGTGCCAGGATCACGGCAGGCAGCATTCCCATCGCTGCAACCAGTGCGATAGTCACTTCGTCTGCATGATAAGAGACCAGCATCGAGAAGATGGCCACCTGTGAAAACCAGGTTCCAAAATAGGAGATCAGTTGGATCAGGGAGAGTCTGCCGATAACCGGATGTTTAAGTGTTTCTCTATAACTCAAGGATGAAGCTTTCTAGTGATAAGAAGTGGAGAGTTTGCTCCCACCGGAAAGTGAAGCTGATGCCTTTGCTTCTGAAATAAGTACAGTATCAATCTTTATCATTGGACTCATCGGTCAGTGCATAAGGAATGTTTTTGCGATCGAGTTCGTCGATGTACATTTGAAAAGCTTTTCTTGAGAGGATGTCATCATGTGAAGCCACGGAGATCGAAACTCTCCAACCATCGATATAGTGTTTCGGAAGAGAGGAAAACTCAACACCTTTTGGCATATTGCGCATGACTTCTATCAGCTCATTCTCTTTACAAAGTGCTGTCAGTGTGTAGCGATGATAGGTTTTTCTCTCCGAGAAGAGCTTGTTGAGTATTTCGGTTGCCATCGGATGGCTCATCTCCGGAAAACCGGGCATGAAAAAGTAGCGATCATCCAGTGAGAAGGCAGGCATCCTGTTGAACGGATTATTGATCAGTTGTGCCCCTTTGGGGAGTTCTGCCATGCCGATAGGGTGAGGGTAAGCATCCTTGCCAAGCTTCTCTTCGATGATCGTTTTTGCTTCTTTATGCGTATAGAGATAGCCATCACGCAAAGCGATTGCGGCACATTTGCGCGTATGGTCATCCGGAGTGGAACCAATACCGCCAAAACTGAAGATGATGCTATTGGGTTGGGATGAGAGAAATTTGAGTGTCTGCACGATGAGTGCAGGGTCATCCTCGATAATGAAAGAGCCGGTCAGTTTGCGTCCATGGTTTTCCAGCGTATTGGTGATGAAGTCAAAATGTTTATCTGTTCTGCGCCGATTGAGTATCTCTGTGCCGATGATGAGAGCAAATATTTTTGGATCTGACATTAGCGCTCCTTCTAATAAAAGCATTGCAAAGTGCAATGCCTATCAAAATTATTAATTATTAATTGCTAATTTTTAATTATTCTTCAATATAGTTCTTGAGTTTTCTTCCTACCTTTGGGTGTTTCAGTTTCTTGATCGCTGAAGATTCGATCTGCCTGACACGTTCCCGGGTAACGTTGAGTGCTTTTCCAATCTCTTCAAGGGTTCTGTCGCTCTCATCCTCCAGAAGTCCGAAACGCATACGGACAACAGCCTTTTCACGTTCGTTGAGTTGGTCAAGAACATCATCGATCTGGTTGTTGAGATCATCTTTAAGTACGACATCTGTTGGACTCAGTGTCGTTTTGTCTTCGATGAAATCACCAAATCTACCATCATCCTCATCACCGACCGGTGTTTCAAGACTGACCGGCTCTTTGGTGATTTTGATAACATTCTTGACTTTATCAACGGAGAGACCTACCTCTTTGGCAATGGTATCGAGATCAGGCTCTTTCCCTGTCTCCTGGAGGTGTTTTCGGATGATCTTATTGATGCGGTTGATCGTTTCGATCATATGTATCGGGATACGGATCGTACGTGCCTGGTCGGCAATGGCTCTGGAGATCGCCTGGCGGATCCACCAGGTCGCATAGGTAGAAAACTTGTATCCTTTTTGATATTCGAACTTGTCGACAGCCTTCATCAGGCCAATATTTCCCTCCTGGATCAGATCAAGGAAGGGGAGGCCGCGGTTGGTATAACGCTTGGCAATGGAGACAACCAGCCTAAGGTTGGATTTGGCCATACGGGTTTTGGCTTTTTCACTCTTGGCTTTTCCCTGACGGATCTGATTGAGAATCTCTTCCAGCTTGTCTGGATCGAGATTGAAGCTATTTTTGCTTGCCTCTCTTGTTTCAAAAAGTTTTTTGATTTCAACATAGGTGCTGACCATGGTTGTTTCGGGAACAGCGTTGCTGATATCCTCTTTGTCCATTTTGATGATATTGTTAAGTATCTTCTGGTGATTGGCTTTGAGCGTATCGTTGAAGAGAGGAAGTTTATACTCCAGACGCTTGAGCTCTTTGTCGAAAGAATCATCGCTTTTCAGTGCTGTCTCCATTGCTTTGACCAGTTCATTGATCAGTTTGCTGGTTGGTCCCAGATCAAGCAGGGCTCTTTTAAGCTGCTCTTTCTTGAAAGCGACCTTGAGCCTTTCATGGAAGACTTTGAGTTCATCTGTGTCGTTCTTCTGAAATTTGTGGAGCTCATCCCGTGCTTTCATCCACTCTTTTTTGGTTTTTTCAAGTAGTTTGAAGCTGTCTACTACCTGTTTGACACGCTTGTCATCTTTGGCTGAAGCAGCTCCCTCCTTATTTTTATCATCATCTCCATTGTCATCATCACTGCTTCCCGCATCTTCAAAACTTTTAAAAAGTTCTTTCACACGCCTTTCTCTGTTGAGGAGAGGTTCACGGTAGTTGATAATATAGTCGATCAGATAGGGGACAGAGCAAATTGCATCGATGATGACATCTTCTCCCTCTTCGATCTGTTTGCTGAGATAGACTTCCTCCTCTTTGGTCAGGAGAGGGATTTTCCCCATTTCACGAAGATACATACGGACAGGGCTGTCACTTCGGCTCCATTCGAGCAGTTCCTTTTCTTTGGTGAAGTCAAACTCCTCCTCAGCACTGTTTTCTGCAAATTTCTTTTTTGCTGCATCCAGACGCTTGCCCTCTTTGGCTAATAGATATTTGGCATATTCCGATGCAGAGATGACATCTATATTCCTCTTTTGTGAAAACTGATGAATTTTTTTGGCTTGTGAAGCTGTGATCTGTTTGTCAAACTCTTTCGCGATATTTTCAAAGGTGACAACGTCTCCCTTTTTTTTGGCATTAAAAAGTTCTTCTACCCGTTTCATACTGTCTTTTGCTGCCATTCATGAAGCCCTTGCATATTTCGTTGTGTATTATTATAGTGATGTGGATTATACCGAAATTTTATTAAGAGTAGCTCTGATTTTTATGACTATTTGGTAATTTTCAACTTTTTAGCTAGAATTGCGGAAAATTTACTTTGGTGTACCAATAAAAAACCCAGGTATTGGGCTATATTTTTTATGAGGTGCTCCCGAAAGGAACTTACTTTGCAAGGTAAAGTTTGGAAATTTGGCGACAATATCGATACTGATTTGATCATTGCGGCAAGATATCTTAATACGAGTGAGCCCAATGAACTGGCAAAGCATGTGATGGAAGATGCAGACCCGGCATTTGCAGAAAAAATGCAGGAGGGGGATATCATCGTCGCTGGTGAAAACTTTGGATGCGGAAGCAGTCGTGAGCATGCACCGATCGCTTTAAAAGCGGCTGGGATCAATGCGGTAATTGCCCCTACTTTTGCCAGAATATTTTATCGCAATGCCTTTAATATGGGATTGCCGATCTTTGAGCTGAACGAAGCTTCTGAAATCAATGAAGGGGATATGGTCAAAGTTGACATGGATGCCGGCGAGATAATCAATATCACGCAGGCAAAGACTTATAAGTTTACGCCGATCCCCGAGTTTATGCAAGAGTTGGTAAATGCAGGCGGATTGATCGAATTTGCCAAAAATGAAATCGCAAGTCAAAAGAATAAAGGATAAACTTTATGAGTAAGAGTTATAAAATCGGAATCATCAAGGGTGATGGGATCGGTCCGGAAATCGTTGATGAAGCGATCAAGGTGTTGGATGCTGTTTCTGTCGCACAGGGATGTAATCTGAAGTACACAGAAATGCTCCTGGGCGGGTCAGCGATCGATGAAACAGGTGTTCCGCTTCCCGAAGAGACTATCCAGGGTGTCAAAAAATGTGATGCTGTTCTTTTCGGTGCGATCGGCGGACCGAAATGGGACAATTTCGAGAGACGTCTGAGACCGGAGACCGGTCTTCTTGGTCTGCGTAAAGAGATGGGAACCTTCGCCAATCTCCGTCCTGCAACCGTCTATGATGAGTTGGTCAATGCTTCGACACTGAAAGCAGATGTCATTGAAGGTGTTGATCTGATGGTGGTTCGCGAATTGACAGGCGGGATCTACTTCGGAGAGCCACGAGAACTGCTTGAAGATAGAGCATACAATACGATGGTTTATACCAAAGAGGAGGTCGAGCGCATTGCCAGAGTCGCTTTCGATATTGCGATGAAGCGCAAGAAGCGTATTTGCTCGGTCGATAAAGCCAATGTTCTTGAGGTGAGCCAGTTTTGGCGTGAAATAGTAGAAGAGATTTCAAAAGAGTATCCCGAGGTTGAGCTGAGTCATATGTATGTCGATAATGCAGCGATGCAGCTGATTCGTGATCCCAAGCAGTTCGATGTGATACTGACAGGAAATATTTTTGGAGATATTCTCTCGGATGCAGCCAGTATGCTGAGCGGTTCTATTGGTCTTCTTCCGAGCGCAAGTACGGGACGGGGTGTCGGGCTTTTTGAGCCGATCCATGGTTCTGCTCCCGATATCGCAGGGCAGGGGATCGCCAATCCTCTTGCAACGATCTCCAGTGCCAGTATGATGCTTCGATATGCACTCGGAGAGAATGAGTCAGCAGACAAGATCGATGATGCGATCAAAAAAGCACTGAAGGAAGGGTACCGAACCGGAGATATCAGTGATTATGATGCAAAAGAGATCGTCACTTGTTCAGAAATGGGTGATATTATTGCTGAGTATGCATCAAAATAATTAACATTTTGCAATTACGACAGGCATTGCATTGGCAATGCTCTTATATTAAAATACCTACTAACCTCTATTGCTTTAACAGATTTTGATCAGGAGAAGCACATGCCGCTACAGACTAAAGCTATTTCTTCTTCAGATTTCTTTGAAAGGGTGCCTTCCTCTATCGTTTCTGATATCAAAAATGTGATGATGTTCCTGGGGGAGCAGTATGGTGCAAAGTGTTATCTTGTAGGCGGTGCCGTGCGTGATCGTCTTTTGGGGCGAACTTGTGAAGATTATGATATTGAATGTTACGGTATTTCTCCGGAAGATTTTGAAATAGCAATGGAAGGCTTGGGTGCGGAAGGGGTTGGCAAGAGTTTCTTTGTTTATAAATATCTTAATCTGGATATTGCCTTGCCGCGCAGAGAGAAGAAGGTAGGGGTAGGTCACAGAGGCTTTGATGTTACTTTGGCGAGTGACGAAGAAGAAGCATCAAAAAGACGTGATTTTACGATCAATGCATTGATGTATGATATTGAAAATGAACAGATCCTGGATTTTTGGCATGGTTTGGATGATCTGCATAACAAAGTTTTGCGTGTCGTAGATAAAGAATCTTTTATTGAGGATAGCCTGCGTGTTTTGCGTGCGATGCAGTTTGCCGCACGGTTTGGTTTAAAGGTGGAGAGAGAAAGTTGTCTGTTGTGTCAAAATATCTCATTGTCAGACTTACCCAAAGAGAGAGTATTTTTAGAGTTTGAGAAGATGTTCAGGGGCTCATATCCGCATTATGGACTCTATTATTTTTCTGCTCTTGGAATCGCCAAACAGCTTTTTGGTATCAATATGGATCAGCAAAGTTTTTTTATATTGAGCAGAGAACTCCAGAGAGGACAGAAAAACTTTATAGAAGAACTGAGACCCTACTATTTTTTCTATATCGCCGCACCCTATTTTAAAAGAGGCATTAGAGAGTTACTTGATACTTTGGGCGCACCTAAAATCTATTATAAAAAGATTGCAGATGTACCTTGTTTGCCTGAAAAGATCGATTGTGCTTTTGTCGCTAAAATGGCTCTGAAAAATGGTATTATGGAGTTCGTTGGAAATTATCATCCCAAGATTATAGATATTGCACAAAGATTGGATATCTGGGAGAAGCCTTTTGGCAGAGGTATCACTCCGGTAGAGTTGATGGCAGAGGGATTCAGCGGAAAAGCTTTGGGTGATGAACTTGCAAGGCGAACAGAGGAAAAAATAAGGAGTTTGAATGAGAATTGCCCTTGGTTTTAGCGGAGGAGGCCTGAGAGGTGCAGCCCATGTGGGGGTAATAAAGTTTTTGGAGGAGCAGGGTGTGGAGATCACGGCTGTGTCCGGAAGCAGTGCTGGTGCTGTGGTCGCTCTTATGCTTGCAAATGGTATCTCATCAGATGATATGTATGCATTTTTGAAGGATATTGAAAAACAGGATCTTTTTAAACTCAGTACAAATCCGGGGCTTTTCAGTTTGAAAAATCTGGAAAAAAAACTCTATGATTTTATCGGGGTTAAGCGTTATAATGAGATGAAAATCCCCCTCTACACCTGCGTAACAGATATTAATAGCGGGGAGAGCCTTTATCTCAATAGCGGTGATCCCGTCGCCAACACGATAGCCTCCTCCTCTTTGACGCCGACTTATGAAGCCAAGGAGATAGAGGGAAAGCTCTATGTCGATGGCGGTTTCAGTGACAACCTGCCTGTACGGCCATTGAAGGCATTGGGAGAAAAAGTATTGGCGATCAATGTCAATCCGCTCACCGGCGGGAACCCGAAAGGGTTCAAGTCTCTGCTTGTCCGTTCGATCCTCATCATGCTGCATGCCAATGTAAGACATTCGAAAAAGATAACCGATGCCTATATCGATATTGAAGGGGTAGCCCGTATGCATCTGTTTAATTTCAAAGAGATTGATGGAGCTTACGAGGCAGGATACAATGAACTCAAAGAACAATGGAATGAGTTGAAACAAAAACTGGTATAATTTTCAATATCATGGATAAAGGGAGAAGATGGCACGAAGAGCACGTATATTAATCGATTGTCAGGATTCTAAAGGTTTGGTTTATCATACCAGTAAAGTTTTTTATGATCGTGGTCTCAATATCGACAGTAACCGTGAATTTGTCGATCTGGAGAAGGGAAAATTCTTTATGCGGTCTGTCGTAACCGGGGATTTTGACATTGATGAACTTCACAATGCACTGATTTCGGTTTTGCCGGAGGATGCACATGTCCGCGTGATTGAGCCTCGGCCCAAAAAGATCGTTCTGATGGCGACCAAAGAGTCCCACTGTCTGGGAGACATCCTGATACGCTGGGCAGCAGGTGAGTTGGAGGCTGATATTGAGGCGGTAATTTCCAACCGTGACAATCTTAGGGATTTAACACGACGTTTTGATATCCCTTTCCTCTATATCTCAGCAGACGATGCCAGCAGAGAGGAGCATGAAAATCGGGTACTGGAAGTATTGGAAGGGTTGGAGTTTGACTATATTGTTCTGGCAAAGTATATGCGTATTCTCAGTGCCGGTTTTGTTCATCACTATCCTGAACGTATCATCAATATTCATCACTCCTTTCTTCCTGCTTTCATCGGAGCAAACCCATATAAACAAGCACATGAGAGAGGGGTGAAGATCATTGGTGCGACGGCACACTATGTCACGACAGATCTGGATGAAGGTCCGATCATTTCCCAGGATGTGATCTCTGTGAATCACCGATTTGAGTGGCGGGACATGCAAAGAGCGGGGCGGGATGTGGAAAAAATCGTTCTGGCACGCGCACTCTCGCTGGTTCTAAATGATCGTGTTTTTGTCAATGACAATAAAACAATCATTTTCTAGGTACAGCAGTGTTCAATATTGTTTTGGTAAAACCGCAGATCCCGCCAAATACGGGAACAATAGGGCGTCTCTGTGTCAATTTGGATGCAACACTCCATCTTGTCAAGCCGCTTGGATTTGATATCGATGACAAAGCTGTCAAACGGGCAGGCCTTGACTATTGGCATAAGCTGAAGCTGGTTGTGTGGGAGAGTTTTGAAGAGTTTTTAGAGATACATCCCGTGGACAAGCACATGCATCTTGCAACGACCAAGACAGATAGGCTTTATTTTGATGCCATTTTTGAAAAAGATGACTATATTCTTTTTGGTTCCGAAACAAAGGGGATCGATGAGAAAGTGCTGCTGGATAATCCCTCTCACTGTATTACAATCCCGATGGGCGCTGCAGGACGAAGTCTAAACCTGGGTGTCAGTGTCGGGATTGTCACCTATGAGGCGCTGCGCCAGAACTATGATGGTTTTGAAAAGATAACGATCAAAAATAGTTTGTCATAGACTTCTCTTGCCAAAGGCAAAGCTTCAGTGAGAGGAATTGAAGTGTGGCTTTGCCATACTTCAAGGAGAAATAGATAGAATACGCTTCGTCAGAATTATGAAGGGTTTAAAAAGATTACCATAACCAATACAATGGAGAAGCAGGCATGAGTATCGGAGATATTTTTTATGTGATTGCAATGGTGCTCTTTGCACTGATGACCTTTGTTATTATACGAAACTACTATAGAAACAAATTTAATGACAAAGGGCAGAGACTGGATATGATCGATGAGTATGAAAAAGAAGAGGATACAAAAGAGAGAGATTAATCCTCTATTATTTTTTTCATCATGTAGTGGTGGACATGCGGCAACTTGCCTGTCATTACATAGGCATTGACAAAGAACCATCCTTCGGAGCTCATATGATTGAGTGCATCTATCATTGAGTTAAAAGTTATCTTCTTCCCGCTGTCAGGGTCTTTCAGTGGTTCTTTTCTGTCACCATAGTCGACTTCGACTTTCATCTTTTTCCCCAGCAGGCCAGCTGATACTCCGGTCAGTTCACAATAGATTTCTCTCACCTTGTCTCCCTGTCTGTTTTTATGACTCAATTGTGTAGATTTTAGCATAGGTATCTAAAAATCTTTCATTAACCCCTGATTTACCAACTATTTGATAGAATCATGAGACTTAAATATAGGACTATCACAGATGACACAACCACTGCTTATTGAGATCGGGGTAGAAGAACTTCCCGCTATTCCGTTGCTGAAAATTCTTAACGCAATTGAAAAATCCTGGGAAAATCTGCTCAAAGAGTACCAGCTTACATCAGATTTTGAATTTATCTATACACCGAGACGGTTGGTGGTCATGCATAATGCGATGCCGACAAAGCAGGAAGATAACACGATCGAACTCTATGGACCTCCTGTCCAGGCAGCTATAAAAGAGGGGCAGCCTACCGGTGCAGGAGAAGGATTTGCACGTAAATGCGGTGTCGCCTTTGAAGAACTTTCACGAGCAGATAAGGGGGGACGCGAAGTACTCTATTTCAAAGAGGAACGAAGCGGAAAAGAGACAGTCTCTCTGCTGGGTGAGATGATCGACAAATGGGTTGCTTCAATGTCATTCGGGAAGATGATGCGCTGGGGAAGCAGAAGTGATGAGTTCATTCGTCCGATCAGATGGCTGCAGGTACGTCTGGGGGATGCTTTGGTGCCGGCTGAGCTCTTTGGTGTGCAGAGTGGTACTGAAACTTTCGTTCATAGAATGGTCAATTTCGACCCTGTAGAGGTCGGCAGCATCTCTGAATATGAGGATCTGCTCAATCAGGGGGCTGTACTGCTTCGCCCTTCACAGAGGGAAGCGAAGATCCTGGAAGCGTTTGATCAGCTTGAAGAGGAACATGGGATTGTAATCGAACGGGATCGTGCACTGCTCGCCGAAGTTGTGGCGATTACAGAAAATCCCAAGGCCCTCCTGGGAAGTTTTGACGAAAGTTTCCTGGAGCTTCCACCGGAAGTGATCATCACATCGATGAAGGAGCACCAGCGCTATTTTGCTGTATTTGAGAAAGGAAAGCTTACCAATAAATTTGTGGTCGTCAGTAATGCCTATACGAATGATTATGGAAAAGTGGTTGCAGGAAATGAGCGTGTTCTGAAGCCGAGACTGGCTGATGGACTCTTCTTTTACTACAATGACCTTAGACGCGGACTCAGTACAGACGGTTTGGAGAAGATTCAGTTTATGGATGGATTGGGCTCACTGCAGGACAAAATACACAGAGAATCTGATATCGCTGTTCGACTGCTGACACGATACATCGATCAGGTTGAAAATGAAACAGGTAAAAGCAGTGCAGAGCTTGAGAATCTGATGGATCGTACCGTCAAACTGGCCAAAGCTGATTTGACCAGCGAAATGGTTTATGAATTTACCGAACTCCAGGGATTGATGGGGTATTACTATGCCAAAGCCCTGGGGGAGGACCCATTGGTTTACACTGCGATCAAAGAGCAGTATATGCCTGTCGGTGAGGGGGCGGAACTTCCATCCTCTACCTTTTCCTCCATCGTGGCAATGGCGATCAAATTCGATACCCTGCTGGGACTCTTCAGTATCGGCAAGATCCCGACAGGATCGAAAGATCCTTTTGCACTCAGACGTGCGGTTAACGGGATTATCCGTATTGTGACGGAGTATGATCTCTCATTCCGGATCGATGAGGTGATCACTTTGCTCAAAGATACCTATGCACCATTTGATACAGAGAAACTCTATGACTTCATTATTGAGCGCATCAATAAAACCCTTGATGCCAATCCCTCGGTGATCGCTTCTGTGCTTGCTTCCGGAGAGCGTGACATCAACGAGATCGCCAAAAAAGTATCAGCGCTCAATGAGATCGTCACAACCGATACGTTCAAAGAACAGTTCACCACCTTCAAGCGTGTGGCCAACATTTCCAAAGAGATCGAGCTGGATGCCGAACTTCCGATTGAAACGTCCCTCTTTGAAAATGATGCTGAGGTTTCTCTCTACAATGCCTATGAAAAAGTGATCAATACCAACTATTCTGACTACAAGAGCAATCTTGAAGCACTCTTCTCCCTCAAAGAGACACTTGATCGCTATTTTGACAATGTATTGGTCAATACGGAAGAGGTGAAACTCAGAATCAATCGCCAGAATATGATCGGATCGGTTTATAGAAGTTTCAGGGATATCGCAGATATTAAAGAGATTTCTGTTTAGTTTTAATTCGTTCCCATGCTGTGCGTGGGAATGCATACTTCAACACAAACAGTAAAATAACTCTCAATACGCAAGAACATCGTGTATGCATTCCCACGCACAGCATGGGAACGAGGGTAATGCAAGAGGAAAATAAGTGCCTAAATCCTACGATACCATCATCATTGGGGCAGGTATCGCAGGATGCTGTGCTGCCTATTTCCTCAAGCAGAAGGGATCAGATATCCTTATCCTGGATCGAAGCGGTATCGCTGCGAGCGGTGGTTCGGGTGCCGCGGGGGCATTTGTCTCGCCTAAGATCGGCAAAGGTTCTGTGCTTCAGTCTCTGACGAATGAGGCATTTGATTTTGCCAAAGATTTTTATCTCCAGAATTTTCCAGACTACTTTCACCAAACGGGGGTGATTCGTATCCCAAAGGATGAAGAGGATGCACAAAAGTTTCCTGTGTATGAAACATTCAATGCATCAAAATACAGATGGATAAGAGAAGAAGAGCTTGATATCCTTGGGATAAAAAACAGTCATGACAGTTTTTTATTTCATGAGGGAGGGGTTTGTGATGCGCCTGGGCTCTGTGCAGCTATACTGAAGGATATCCCGCATGCACAATATCATGTGACACAATTATCATATGAAGAGGGACTTTGGCATATAGGGGATTTCAGAGCAAAAAACATTGTATTGGCTACCGGGTATGAAAATACTCTTTTTGATATGCGTTATATGGGTGTGAGGGGGACCTGGGGATCTCGTGGGGATTATCGCAGCAGGCTGGGTCTGAATGTCAGTATGCACAAAAGTATTTCAGTTTCTGCCAATATTGATGGTGTCATCAAGATAGGGGCTACGCATGTCAAAGCAAAAGAGCCCTGTAAACAGTGTAAAGGAGAACCTTTGGCAGCACTCTTTGAAAAAGCTTCTGCCATGGTGGATACCGGTGATTTTGAGTTGGTTGAAACCTATTGCGGAATGCGTGCAGGATCCAAAGACTATTTTCCTCTGGTCGGCACAGTTGTAGATGTGTCCTATATGCTGTCACACTATCCCAAGATCACCTCAGGAGCCAAAATAGATGACCCATTTAAAAAGATAGAACATCTCTATATTTGTAATGGACTGGGCGGCAGAGGGTTTGTCTTTGCGCCGATGATGGGAG
This sequence comes from Campylobacterota bacterium, assembly GCA_034721895.1. GTDB lineage: Bacteria > Campylobacterota > Campylobacteria > Campylobacterales > Sulfurovaceae > SZUA-451. The sequence continues at coordinate 13,541 of JAYEND010000020.1, forward strand.
AGATGTTGGCTGAACATATTGCGAATGGCCGGCAGATCGATCTCAGGGTTGATCCCGATCGGCTTTTTCTCAAGTGGTGCAGGAGGGAATTAATTATTAATTCAAAAGATCTATCAGACTCCAGTCAGGTTCTTCTGTAATATGCGGAAAGCCGTCCAGCAGTTCCTGAGGCTGGAATTTGGGTTTGTAAGCAAATGCTTTGCACCCCTCGACCCAGTAGCCGAGATAGATCCAGTCGAGATCGAGGATTGTGGCCAGGTTGATCTGGTAGAGTAAGGAGTAGGTACCCAGAGAAAGCCTGGCATAGTCAGGATCATAATAGAAATAGATAGAACTGATTCCATCCTCCAGGACGTCGATCAGATCTACCCCGATCAGTTTGTCATCTTTGATATAGAGTATCTCTTTGCCGAAATCATGTGCACCATCCACAAAGTTTTCATAATATTCTCTTTGGGAAATTGCCCGATATTTCCACTCATCCTTCTCATGTTTGTAGGCGTGGAATTTGTTGTAGAGATCGAGGTGTGACTTGGTCAATGTCGGTTTCTGGACAATGATCCTGGTCTCCTTGTTGCGCTTGATAGCTTTGCGTTGTGACTTTGTGTAGTGATAATCGTTGACATTGATACGTATGCTCTTGCATTCATTGCAGCCGTTGCAAATCGGGTGAAAGAAGTATTTCCCAAAGCGTCTCCACCCTCTGTTGATCACTGCCGTGGCAAAGGCTTGGCTTGCCTTCGGCACATACTTGTAGTGCATGCGGACACTCCTCCCCGGCAGGTAGGCACACTCATAGTCGAGCATGGAGAAGTCGGTTGAGGGTGGATTGAGTAGGTTGTGTTTTTCGTTCATAATTGCGATTTTACCGAAATTAGATAAAATATGTTTATTTTATTTTCCGGGGTTCCATGTTTCTCTATCAACCAACCAGCGGTTACTGTTATAACAGTGATTCAATTTTTTTGTACGATTTCATTACTTCATTCAAGCCAAAAGGTACGTTTTTGGATGTGGGGTGCGGTGTAGGCATACTCTCACTGCTTTTAAGCCGTGATTTTCCCCTTGAAGCGTCAGTGATCGATAAACAGGAGAAGATGCTGGAGTATACCAGACAAAATTTTGCGATCAACGATCTTGAGGTCAATGCTTTTTTGGGAGATTTTCTCTCTTTTGAGAGTAGCGAACAATTCGATCTGGTAGTTTCCAACCCGCCATTTTATGACAGCGAAGCGACACAGAGTGAAAATACCCATATCAATATTGCCCGTTATGCGCATCATTTGCCATTTGACCGTTTTGTACAAAAGGTGAAAAAAGTGCTAAAGCCGCGGGGATGGTTTTTGTTCTGCTATGATGCCAGGCAAATCGATAGAGTGCTGAAAGAATTAAAAGTAAATAAAATCAATCCTGAGGTGATCCGGTTTGTTCACTCAAAGATCGACAGAGAGTCAAAGCTGGTACTGGTGGCAGCAAGGATGAATTCCAGATCTGTGACCAAAGTAATGCCGCCTTTGATCGTATTTGATGAGAAGAGTAACTATCTTCCCGGAGCGGCGAAAGCCTTTGAGAGAGCAGAGACGCAGAGTATCAAAGGGGACTTTGATGAATTAAGAGTGAAGAGTGAAGAGTGAAGAATTATGGTATGCATTGTTGTACAATGCTTTTACTTGTCTATAGGGAATGATAGAATGAAAAAAGATGGAAACAGTAATTTTGCTTTGATTGAAGAAGAGGGGTATGGTTATCGGTTTGATCCCTCTGCCTGTGCTTCGTGCGGGGGGCACTGTTGTATCGGAGAGAGTGGTTATATCTGGGTGAAATATGGTGAAATTGAGGCAATTGCAAAGTTTTTAGAACTAAGTGTTGAAGATTTTGCTACAATATATCTTAAAAAAGTAAAACACCGCTATAGTTTGGTGGAGAAAAAAAGAGAACAAGAGGGTGATTATGCCTGTGTCTTTTTCGATGACGAGATGAGACGCTGTTCGATCTATCCGGTGCGGCCGCTTCAATGTCGCACATTTCCCTTTTGGGATCAATTTAAAAATGATGTAGAAGAGGTAAAAAAAGAGTGTCCGGGAATTATATGAAAGTGCTGATGGTGATGGCTGTGACTCTGATGATCGTGGGTAGTGCCTCAGCTTCGGAAATATCATCCAAATATGTCAAGACAGCAGAGAATACAGCCAAGAAGGGTTTTGGGAAAAAGGAAACTGCCGTTAATGATGGGATCAGTGAAGATGAATGGGTGATACGTGCCATCTGGCTTGAAGAACAGGGTACTTTTGTGCAGAGTGGAGAAATTTATAGCAAACTCTATGAGGCAACCAGGAAGAAAGAGTATCTCTTCAAAGAGGTGAGCAGCAGTATCTATAGCAAAACAAATGTGAGAGAGAGTCTGAGTAAACTGAAAAAGTGGAGTCTGGCTCATCCTGATGATTTGGCAGGAAGAAGACTTCTGATGGCGCTCTATATGCATGAGAAGGCTTATGATGAAGCCCAGAAGATCGGAATCTATCTGATCAAACATTCAGATAAAGCTTCGGATCTGGAGCTTGCAGCCAATCCCTACATCTTTTCCGGTAATTATAAGAAGGGAGTGGAACTGCTCAACAAGCTATACGGCAAAACAAAGAATGAAATGGTTCTGCTGAGAATTGTAGCGATCATGACGCAGTATATGGGTGAAAGCGAGAAAGCGATACGGATGCTGGAGACACACAGACGCATGGAAGATGCTTCACCCGAAGTCTATAAGATGCTGATAGATATCTATGTACAGGAGCGTAAACTTGATAGCATACTGGAGGTTTATCAGGCGCTCTATGAGAAAGAACCCAAAGATGAGTATCTTAGAAAAATTATTGAAATCTATGTCTATAACCGTGATTTTGACGGGGTGATCAAATTCCTTGAAACGAATCAGGGTGATGAGGATATTCTTTACGAATTCTATAAAAAAGAGAAGCGATTCGAAAAAGCAAAAAAGCTGGCTGAGAAGTTTTATCAGGCAGACAATGATCCTATGTGGCTGGCGGAGCAGGCTGTTTTGACCTATGAAGCAGCAACAGACAAAGATGATAAAAAAATGCTGGGGAAGGTAGTTTCCCTCTTTGAAGAAGCTCTTTCCAAAGGGGTGGACGACAGCATCTATCTCAACTATTACGGGTACACGCTGATCGATAAGGATATTGATATCGATAAGGGGATTGAGATTGTCGGAAAGGCACTGGAGCAGCAGCCTGATAACGGTTTTTATCTCGATTCGATGGCTTGGGGATATTTCAAGAAAGGTGAGTGTCAAAAAGCTTACAAGATGATGAAGCAGGTGGTGGATCAGGAGGGCCTGAACGAACCAGAAATCAAAGAGCACTGGGACAGGATCCAGGAGTGCCAGAAGTCTATGCTGCTTGGTAAGAAATAAGCATAAAACCAATTAGATGATCTATTCCGTGGCTGGTTGAGAGGAATATAAATATATTTATACATAAATAAAAGAGAGGGATGTCGAAGTGGCAAAGATTTTGGATGAGATCATCAAAAAAACAAGAGAAGATCTGGAGAAGCGTAAAAAAGAGTTTCCGCTTGAATGGCTTGGGCGCTCGTTGGCCTTCAACCCTTTTGTCCCCAAAAATGTGCAGTCAGCATTGCGGTCAACAGAGGATAACCCTTATCGTATCATTGCAGAGGTTAAAAAGGCCAGTCCCAGCAAAGGTGTGATCCGTGAGGACTTTGATCCGGTTTTGATCGCTCAGCAGTATGAGAAGGGCGGAGCAGATGCTCTCTCTATCCTGACCGAACCGCATTTTTTTCAGGGAGACAAAGAGTATCTGGGGGCGATCCGCCGTTATGTTAGTGTGCCTCTGCTCAGAAAAGATTTTATCATTGACAAATATCAATTGGTCGAGGCACTGGTATACGGAGCAGATTTTGTACTTCTTATCGCCAAAGCATTGAGCCGTAAAGAACTCAAGGAACTCTATGAGTACAGCCTTCATTTGGGATTGGAAGTCCTGGTAGAGGTTCATGACAAAAGTGATCTGGTCAAAGCGATGTTTGCCGGAGCGACCATCATCGGTATCAACCACCGGAACCTCGAAACCTTTGAAATGGATATGAGCCTGAGCGAAAAACTGATCCCATTGATCCCCAACGGGAAGATCATTGTAGCCGAGAGTGGTATCAATGATCATGAAACAGTAGTAGAATTGAGCAAGATCGGTGCGGATGCTTTCTTGGTTGGAGAGCACTTTATGAGGCAGGATGATATTACTGCTGCCATTAAAGAAGTGAAATACGGGCACCTCTAAAAACCCTAGGAACCCATATGGAAATTTACGAAAGTAATTTTTTGACTACCTGATTGATTCTTCCACCATCAGCTCTACTGCCTACGGCACTTTTAGCCGCACCCATTACTTTTCCCATATCTTTCATGCTGGTTGCGCCGGTGGCTGCAATGACTTCTTTGAGAATGCTTTCCAACTCATTATCATCCATTGGCTCAGGGAGGTAGCTCATGACGAGGGCAAGCTCTGCCGCATCTTTGGCAACCAGGTCATCGCGACCGGCTTCTTTGAACTGTATCATTGCATCTTCACGCTGTTTTGCATACTTCATAAGGATTTTCTCCACACCGGCATCATCAACTTCGATGCGCTCATCAACTTCAATCTGCTTGATAGCCGCCTGGATATTGCGTAAGGTATCTCTTTTTGCCGTCTCTTTGGCTCTCATGGCATCTTTGATATCTGCTTTGATCTGTTCTTTTAGGCTCATATGTTTCTCCTTCGGGTGATCTTTTATTGTTTGGCGGATTATAGCATAGATTGGAACAATTGAGCATGGAAAATGAATGAATCTGTCAGTATAATACCGTCATGATAATTACAATAGAAGATAAAACATTTGAGACGGGCAAGATCACCCAGCTCTATCCTGCCGCGGTTATCAAAACAGGTGTTGATGATGAAACGACACAGGTAAGTCTGGAGTGGCTGGAGATTGAAGCCAGGGGAAAAGTAGAGCTTGAAGGCTTCGGTATCTTTATCCATCTAGGTGAAGAGGAAAAGTACTCTTTTGTCTACGAAAGCAGAGAAGAGTTTGATGAGGCGATAGGACGGTTGGCTGCACAGTTGCAACAGGGCGGATAATTATTCGCCCTGCGATTCATTTTTCTCAAATTCCAATGAAGCAGAATTGATACAGTATCGCTCTCCGGTAGGTGCAGGGCCGTCGGGGAAGAGATGTCCCAGATGTGAACCACAGGCTGCACAGCATACTTCTGTTCGAGTCATTCCAAAAGAATTATCCGTAATATATTCAATCACCTCTTTATTAATGGGCTTAAAATAACTGGGCCATCCGGTTCCTGAGTCAAATTTTGTATCTGAGCTGAAGAGCGGGGTATCACAGCATTTGCAATGATAGACTCCTTTAGCTTTTTCGTCCCAGTACTCATTCCGGAAGGATGGCTCTGTTCCATGGTTGAGGCAGACATTATATTCGAGCGGTGTTAATTCCTGTTTCAGTTTTTCTCTATCTAATTCTATTGTATGGGGCAATGGTGATCCTTAATATTAATCTGGAATTATCATAGCGAAATTTTTTCAATTTAAGTAAATATCCAGTAAATTTTATTGAGTCCTTAAGCTAGATTCCCCTATCATGCATATAATACTTTCGGAGAAAACATGACAATTTTTCAACTCATTCTTTTTATCACGGCACTGGTTGTTTTTTACCTCTTTTTCAAAAAACTTTTCAGCGAAGATTATCCCAAAAGAGGAGTTGACTTCGAAGCGAAAAATGCTGATGCACAGATCGGCGGGATCAATCGTCCCGATAAAACTTTTTCCCGACCGGTTGCAAAACCTGATCGCATGGAGCAGTTATTGTCGATGGCAGATGAATCGGTAGAGAAGGGTGATATGCCGGAGGCCAAGAAGGCTTTGCAGAGTGCCATGATCCTGGATGAAGACAGTATTGACGTATTGAGCCGTTATGCTTATGTATTGAATGGGATAAGTGATTTTGGCGGAGCAAAAGAGCAGTATCAAAAGGTTCTGGAGCTTACTCCCGATGATGATATGGCACATGCTTCGCTTGCCAATGTCCTGCATCGGCTCAATGAAGATGAGGAGGCTGTCGAGCACCATGATCGTTCTATCGAGCTTGATTCCGAATACGCCCCTCACTATTTCAACTATGCCAATACACTCTATGATCTCGGCAAAAATGATGAAGCATTGAAATTGTATGAAAAAGCCTATATGCTTGATCCGACCCTCAAGGAGGCGGAAGAGATGATTGAGAAACTGAAAGCGGGAAGTGCTCTATGAGCGAAGAGTGTTTTGTTGATCAGATAGCAAGCAGGGATATCCTCCTGCGTGTTACCAATGTCTGTGGCGAGTGCTATGATGATCTGGAAGAGGGAGATCACATCTATTATGATATGCAAAGCTACCGTTATCTTTGTGAGCGCTGCAAAGAGCTCCTTTCAGAGCGCATGAATGATCAGTGTGAAACCATAGAAGAGGACAGCACTCTTTTTAGCTAACCCTTAATTTTTATCGTATTTTGGTCTGCAATATACTTTACAGCATTTAAATAACTCAAATTATTTTTCTCTACATCTTTATAAGCGATATCAAAAGCCGTCCCATGATCGACTGATGTTCGTAAAATCGGCAGGTTGAGTGAAACGTTGATCCCTTCATCAAAATAGAGGGCTTTGAGCGGGGCGAGTCCCTGGTCGTGATACATGGCAATGTAGTGGGTGTAATGGGCTCGAACTCCAGGGGTAAAAGCGATATCGGGTACCAGGGGATCGGTGAAAATCTCTTTTTTCAGGATGTTGTGTGCATTGGTAATGGCTTTTTCAATGATACGCTCTTCATCGCCCAATACACCATCATCTCCGGCGTGGGGATTGAGACCCAGAACGGCTATTTTCTGGTTGATGGCTGATGGCTGATGGTTGATAGCATGGCAAAAGTCGACAAGGAAGCGTGTCAAATCTTTTTCATTGATACGTCCGGCAACCTCACTAAGGGGAATATGCTCAGTGAAGAGAGCGACATACATTTTGGGTGAGCCTAGCATCATGATGGCATCTGCATCAAAGAAGTCCCTGAGTGCATCAGTATGGCCCTTGTAGTGAACACCGGCAAGTTCCCATGCCTTTTTGTGAATAGGAAGGGTGACGATGGCATCGACGCTTTCCTCGCGTGCCATCTCTACTGCTTTTGCAAAGGAAGCATAGCTGTAGCTTCCGCTTGCAGCATCGACGACCCCGGGTTTGATCGTAAAAGGTTCGGAAATCTCTTCGACAGTTTGAAAATCATCAGGAATGGGTAAATTTAAAAGCCTGGAAGTTTTTTCAAGCATCTCTCTATCGATACAGTATGTTGGCTCAATTATCCTGGATACTTTTTCATGGTTTTTCAGTATGAGCTCTATACCTATTCCATTGAGGTCGCCAACAGAGACAGCCACCTTTTTCATCGTATCAACAAACTCCGCATATCGATGATCGCCTGCTCCAGACCTGTATAGACTGACCGTGCGATGATGCACTGTCCGATATTGAGCTCTTCGATCGTTTCGATCTCTACGATCTCTTTGACATTCTGATAGTTGAGCCCGTGCCCTGCCGCGACTCTCAGTCCCATTTCTGCTGCATCATAACTGAGGCAGCGCAGTGTTTTGAGTTCATCATGGAGCATTTTTTTGAGTGTCGCTCTGGGAAGCTCCAGTTGGGAGATAGAATAGGGCGTATTGGCCAGGTTGCCATAAAGCATGGCATAGATATTGGCATATTTGCCTGTGTGAAATTCGATCCATTCGGCCCCCAGTTCTTTGGCTGCCTCGATACTTTCTGAAGTAGGATCGATAAAGAGAGAAACTTCTATCTCATTCTTGTGAAGTTTTGCAATAGTTGTTTTAAGTGCTGTTTGTTCACCCGTCACAGCCAGTCCGCCTTCTGTGGTCACCTCTTCACGTTTTTCGGGTACGATGGTGGCACGGTGGGGCTTGAGCCTGCATACGATATCGATGATCTCAGGTGCTGTAGCACATTCGAGATTGACAGGAAGGGCAGAGAGTTTGACAATGTTTTCAGCGTCCCCATCCCTTATATGGCGCCTGTCTTCACGGAGGTGGATCGTGATCTGGTCTCCCCCTGCACGTTTGACGATACTCAGAGCATCCAGCGGATCAGGATCAGCCACTTTGCGAGCTTCTCTCAGTACAGCGATATGATCGATATTGACACCCAGCAACATAGTGATCCTTTGGTAGGTTAATATAATGATTATAGCAAAAAATCCTAAGGACGCTTCCAAGAAAGGATTCGAATAGTGATAATCAGCCCATTTCACTTCAAGAGAAGTAAAATCAGAGGGCAATATATGTTATGTGAGTTGAGAAGAACTGTCCAGCGCATCTGCTATATCAGTATAAAGCTGTTTTTCACCGGCACTTACCCGCTCTCCGCCGAAACCTAGAAAACCGCCTTCTTTGGCTGCTTTGGCAACACTCTCAGCGATAGACATAGCCCATTCTTTATATTCCGCTGCTTCCTCCGGCGTGGCCTTTTCTTTCAGTAATTTGGCAACTTCCCTAGAGCTGTCGATGACCAGTTGATGCATTTTTTCAGGAGAGTCAATGCCCTTATCTTTAAACCAGTCTTTGGATTTTTCCTGAAATGCTTTGGCTTCGGTCATTGCCTCTTTCCTGTCTGCCATATTTGGCAAAATCCCGACAATGATTTCATTTTGTGGGAAACTTTTTGCCCCTTCCATAAATGACTTGGTATTACTGAATAATTCCTTGACAGTACCCAAACCGCTACCTTCGGCAAAAACCATAGCTGATCCGATCGTGAATGGTGTATTTGTGAGCAAGAACAGCTCTTCTTCCGTGAATCTTGTATCTAGTGACATCGACCTCTCCTTTTTAATTGCATGAACAGTACTGACTACTGCATCCTGATTGTACCTAACTTGCTTTTGCTTTTACTTTATTCTGCAGATTGGATGATATGGTTTTGAGTAGCCTTAACCAATTTTGTGGTAAAATTCGCGAAAATATAAATAGTATAAAAGGCTCGATGTATGGCAAAAAGAGAGATTAAAAAAGCAGTTTTGGCTTATAGCGGAGGACTTGATACGAGTATCATCCTCAAATGGCTTCAGGACGAATACAACTGTGAAGTAGTAACGTTTACTGCAGACTTGGGGCAGGGTGAAGAGGTAGAGCCGGCACGACAGAAGGCACTTAAATTTGGGATCAAAGAAGAGAATATCTTTATCCTGGATCTTAGGGAAGAGTTTGTTAAAGATTTTGTTTTTCCTATGTTTAGAGCCAATGCGATCTATGAGGGCGAGTATCTTTTGGGTACTTCAATCGCCAGACCGCTTATTTCCAAAAAGCAGATTGAGATCGCACACCAAACGGGTGCTGACGCAGTATCGCATGGTGCAACGGGCAAAGGTAATGACCAGGTGCGCTTTGAACTTGGATACCTCGCACTTGACCCGGATATCGCTGTCATCGCGCCCTGGAGAGAGTGGGATCTCAACAGCCGTGAAAAACTTTTGGCATATGCTGAGGAACATGGCATTGAGATCGACAGAAAAGGGAAGAAGTCACCTTATTCTATGGATGCCAATCTTCTTCATATCTCTTATGAGGGGATGGTCCTTGAAGATCCCAATGCAGAACCTGAAGAGGATATGTGGCTTTGGACTGTATCACCGGAAAATGCACCGGATAAAGCAGAATATATCACGATCTCTTACAGGAACGGTGATCCGACTGCCATCAATGGTGAAGAGATGAGTCCGGCCACGATCCTTGAAACACTCAATAAATATGGCAACAAACATGGCATCGGCCGCATCGATATCGTAGAGAACCGCTATGTCGGGATGAAAGCCAGAGGGTGCTATGAAACACCGGGCGGTACGATCATGCTCAAGGCACACAGAGCGATCGAGTCCATCACTTTAGATAGAGAAGAAGCACACCTCAAGGATGAGATGATGCCAAAGTATGCAAAACTCATCTATAACGGTTTCTGGTGGTCTCCGGAGCGTAAGATGATGCAGGCTGCAATCGATGCAACACAAGAGACTGTAAACGGTGAAGTCAAACTTAAACTTTACAAAGGAAATGTTACTGTCGTAGGTAGAAGTTCAGATGAATCACTCTATTCTGAAGAGCACTCGACATTTGAAGAAGATGAAGTCTATAATCAGGCAGACGCGGAAGGATTTATCCGTCTCAATGCGCTTAGATTCATCATCGAAGGCAAAAAGCAGCCTGAACGTATCGCCAGCCTGGTCGGTGATGCAGAAGAGGTAGAGGTATGTCGTATTGAGACAGGTTCTGTTACGATCTGTGAACGTATCAAGCGTTTCTTCGGCATTGGCAACACAAGTTCTAAAAAGGAATAGGCTATGGAAGTTATTTTTGACGCAACGATCAAGATGAAGACGGGTGAAGCGGGTTGGTATATCGAGCTGGAAGATACAGAGACCGGAGATATTGTAAAGTGTGACACAATGGAGATCTTTGAAGAGAAACTCAATGAACTTTCTGAGAAATACACAGGAAGGCTTGATGAGGTAAGATGGAGCAAGGATGACAATGTGACACCTTTTTATCTCAATGAAGTGAGGCTTGGCCTCATGGCGATGGAAGAACAGATCAATAAAGAAAAGGCTGAAGCCGAAGCACACAATGCCCAGCTGGATCAGCAGTAAAGCGCGGCACTGATAATTACTTCAATATCTCTTTCATCTTTTCAAAAACCTCAGTGGGTGAAAATCGTCTCAGATTCTCTCTATGGAGGAGATTGGGGATCAGTTCGATCAGAAGATGAAGTGCAAACATCATCGGATAGAAGGCATAATATTCCAGCTTGAAACTCTTGAAATCATAGCGCTCCCCAAACCATTCTATAGCACTCTCTACCCCATTGTCAACCAGCAGCAGTTCGATGGAAAAGATAAGGCCCCATATCAGATAAGTCATACCAATGACAAGCAAAGCGCCCTCTATTCCATACATGGCTATTACTGCCGCTAGAAAAATAGAAAGATAAATTGCAAAAGAACTAAAGCCGATAATAGTAACAACGACCAGTACGCTGAAGACAAAGAGCAGGCCGCCCAGAAGCATAAAGAGTTCCAGATAGGTTTTCTGCTCAGTGAAAGTAGTGCTGAAAACAGCTCCGACAAGGAGAATGATAAAAATGGCAAAAATGATCAGAATGATAGAACGGTACTCTTTCAGCTGATTCATAGTTTCTCCTTACTCCTCAATCTCATAGAGTCTGATCAGACTCTTCAGGTCGGCTTTGCGTCCGAGCCACTCGTGATAGAGCCTGCTCATCTCTTCCGATCCACCACGACTGAGGATATGATCTTTATACCCTTTTGCCATTTCTTTGTCAAATCCGGTTTTTTCGTCCAGACAGGCAAAAAAAGCATCGGCACTGAGTACTTCCGCCCATTTATAACTATAGTATCCGGCAGCATAGCCGCCGCCAAAGATATGGGCAAACCCATGCTGGAATTTGTTGTAGGATGGAGGTGTCATCAGAGAGGCTTTTTCTCTGACTCTGTCAAGAAGCTGCTGAATCTCTTCTCCCTGATAGAGTTTTTGATGAAGCTTGAAATCAAAGAGAGCGAACTCAAGCTGTCTGAGCATCCCTGTGGCCGCTTGGAAGTTCTTCGTCTCTTTGATCTTTTCAAGCAGCAGTTCAGGAATAGGATCTCCCGTCTCATAATGAAAACCAAAACGTTCGAGTATGGCACTCTCATAGGCAAAATTTTCAAGAAATTGTGAAGGAAATTCGACTACATCCCAGGCAACACCGTTGATACCGGAAACAGAGCGCTCCTTGCATTTTCCGAAGAGATGGTGAATAGCATGTCCCATTTCGTGAAAGAGTGTAACAACATCGTCATGGCGCAGCAGGCTGGGTACGGAGTCAGATGAGGGTGAAAAGTTACAGACTACGAAAGCTGAGGCTGAATGTTGCTTTCCCGCAGCATCTTTGAAATGAGTCTCCCAGTCATTCATCCAGGCACCACCGCGTTTTTCCTCTCTGGCTTCCAAATCGAAGTAGATACGTCCGCTGAGCTGTTCTCGGGGAGAACTGTTTTCCGTAATGTCATAGATATCGAAGACTTTGACCTTTTCGTTCCAGACTGCTGCATCGATCCTCTCAAATCGAACAGAGAAGAGCTCTGAGACGATTTCTAACATCCCCTCAAGCACTTTTTCCTGCATGAAATAGGGCTTGGTCATGGTATCATCAAAGTCAAATTTCCTTTTCTTCAATTTTTCACTGTAGTAGCCGACATCATAGCTCTGGAGATCATCTGTTCCATCCAACTCTTTTGCAAAGGTTCTCAGTTCTGCCAGCTCTTCTTTCCCCTGTGTTAGCGAGAATTCCGCCAATTTCTCAAGAAATTCGATGACTTCATGTTCATGCTTGGCATCCCGTGTCTCCAGGGCATATTTAGCATAACTGCTGAAACCAAGGATACTGGCTTTTTCCTTTTTCAGCTTCAAAATCTCATCGATCACTTCGGCATTTTCAGGTGCCCGCGTTGTATAGGCTCTGTAGAGTTCTTCCCGATAGCTTTGGTTGGGACCATAGGTCATATATGCCAGATAACTGGGGATTTGCAACGTAAAGCGGTGGACATCTTTTCCCTCTTTTGTCAGACGGGCATTTGCCAGATCACTCTGCGGGATGCCTTCAACATCCTTCTCTTCTTTAATGATAAGTTCATAGGCATTGGTGGCATCAAGCAGGTTTTGCGAAAAGCGATTGCTGAGTTCACTCAATCTCAGCGAAATCTCTTCAAGCCGTTTTTTATCCTCTTTGGGCAGTTTGGCTCCTGAGAGGATAAAGTCGCGAACCTCATGGACGACAACGGTTTTTGCTTCCTCTTCTGTAGCATTGATCTGTTCGAGTTTGGCAAAAAGTGCACTGTTGTGTGCCATCTCGCTGCTGAATTTGGAGAGCAGAGGAATAGATGACTCATAGGCTTTTTGTGTTATTTCCGAGTTGCTGACTGCATTGAGATGTGAAAGTGGCGTAAAGAAGAGACTTAACTCATCATCAAGATCCTGAAGCGGCTTTAGTACTTTTTCATAGCTGGTCTCATCACTCTGGACGATTTTTTGGATATCCTCTCTCTGACGATCGAGAAGTTGCTCCAGAGCCTCGGGGAAGGTCTCGAGCTGTAGTGTATTGAATTCCTGAAACATTATTATCCTGCTTTTATTTTTTGGCTGATTGTAGCATATTTATATCAAAAAAACGCCTCTCATCCAATACCCATGAAAAATTGGGTAAAATAATATAAATTTTAATGAATCCAAGGATAGAGAATGAAAGTATTATTGATCAAGGATGTAAAAACACTTGGTAAGACCGGTGAGATTAAAGAGGTAAAGGATGGATACGGACAAAACTTTTTGATCTCAAAAGGTTTAGCAAAGCTGGCTACTCCCGAAGTAGTAGAATCATGGAAAGCTGAGCAGGCAAGAGTCGCCCAGGAGCTTAAAGAAGACTTGGCACGACTGGAGGCTGAGAAGAAAGCACTCGAAGCCAGTGCTATTATTATCAGAAAGCCGATTGCGCCGGTCGGGATCCAGGGTTCTGTGACCAATACCGATATTTCCAAAGCGATAGAAGAGCAGTTTGACATTATTTTAGATAAAAAGCATATCGGCCTGAAAAAGCCGATCAAATCTACAGGCAGCCATGAAGTGGATGCAAAGCTGGGACATGGGATCCATGCAACACTCAATGTACAGGTAGATGGGATCGAGTAATGTTTCATGCAACGACCATACTGGCCTATAAAGGCGAAGATAAAGCAGTAATAGGCGGTGACGGGCAGGTGACTTTCGGCGATACGGTACTCAAGAGCAATGCCACCAAGATCCGTACTTTGCATCATGGTAAGGTTTTGGGTGGTTTTGCCGGAAGTACGGCGGATGCCTTCAACCTTTTTGATATGTTTGAGAATATCCTTGGCGAGAAAAAAGGGGATCTTTTCCGCTCAGTGATCGAATTTTCGAAGGTATGGCGAAAAGACAAACATCTGCGTCAGCTCGAAGCGATGATGATCGTCCTCAATAAAGAGCATATCTTTATTTTGAGCGGTACGGGCGATGTAGTAGAGCCTCAGGATGGAGAGATCGCAGCGATCGGCAGCGGTGGGAATTATGCCATCTCTGCTGCCCGCGCATTGGCCAAACATAGCGATCTTTCTGAAGAAGAGTTGGTCAAAGAGTCTCTCTCGATCGCAGGGGATCTCTGTATCTATACCAATACTAATATTAAAATTCTTGAACTAGCCTAAAAGGAACAGCTTGGAAAACTTAACACCCAAAGAGATCGTGCATTATCTCGATCAGTATGTGATTGGCCAGGGAGATGCGAAGAAGACGATTGCTGTAGCACTGCGTAATCGTTATAGAAGGATACAGCTTCCCTCCGAAATACAGAATGATGTCATCCCCAAAAATATTCTAATGATCGGAAGTACCGGTGTCGGCAAGACAGAGATTGCCAGACGTTTGGCGAAGATGATGGCGCTTCCATTCATCAAGATTGAAGCCAGTAAATATACCGAAGTA
>JAYEND010000021.1:0-9924 GCA_034721895.1 Campylobacterota bacterium
GTCCGCATACTTATGATCGACATTGGATGCCATTGCCGGGTTTTTAATGAGTCCGATAAGATAATTTTTATCATATATCGCACCGGCATGGTCAAGCACTGGAGGAATCACACCGCCCATATTTGCTCCGCCTTCCATGTGGCAGCCTGCACACATAGCGAAACCGGCTTCACCCGCTGTTACGTCACCTTTGAGCTTGGAGATTTTCGCTACATCTGCCCAAAATACCTTTTTGGCAGCAAGTGTTGCCTCAGCACCTTTAAGCTTGTCGGCATTATTGGCCTCTTTCCATTTTGCAACACCCAGCTCAGCCTCTGCAATATCAGCTACTCCGTCATAGACAAACCCATGTCCCTCTACATGCTTATGCATCTGAGAATGAGCAAATGGCTCAACTCCCCAATACAGCAAGAGTGTAAAGAATGCTACTACTCCGAATATTTTTAATTCTTTCATTCCCTACTCCTTAAAGCTTTTTTTCTGTTTTGGTAATGATTGGCAATGCGATCCACAATGCAAAGAATGTGAGTGCAGCAACAAGTCCTATGGTATTCCAGATGCCTTCCGGCGGAAGTTTACCCATGAAAGTAAGAACAATCAGATCTAGAAGCATCAACCAGAACCAATACTTAAAGAGTCCTCTTCTGCTGGCTGGTGCAACATTTGGACTTCTGTCCAGGAATGGAAGTGCAAAGAAAATAACCTGTGCGATAGCAAAGGCAACCAAACCAAGGTCTTTACTGAATGGTCTCAAAATCTCATAACTCCACAGGAAGTACCACTCAGGGTAGATATGTGCCGGTGTTTTCAATCCGTCAGCCGGATCGAAGTTGACCGGGTCCATTGCAAAATTAAAGTGATAGAATGTCAAATAGAAGAACAGGATAAAGTAAACACCCATTACAAAGACATCTTTACTCAGGAATACAGGACTGAATGGAATAACTTTAGACTCCTTTTTCTTCCCTGCTTTGTAAAGCTCTGCAGCTTCTTCAAAATCAAAATCTTCACCATCCTGGTTATTGACATGCGGGATTCTCAATGTACCAAAGTGCAATACGATCACACCGATGATCACCAATGGCAATAAAAGGACATGAAGCATAAAGAATCTCGTCAAGAAAGCATCCCCAGGTACATAATCCCCTCTGATCCACTCAACAAGACCATACGCCTCAAGCGACCCGCCGGAGAAGAGGTTGGTAATAACCATACCGGCCCAGTAACTCATCTGCCCCCAGGGAAGCATATATCCGGAGAAAGCCTCTGCTGAGAAGACAACAAAAAGGAGCATACCCGAGAGCCAGATCAATTCACGGCCTTTTTTATAGGAACCATAATAGATCCCTGTAAACATATGAATATAGATGATCAGGAATACCAATGATGCGCCTACACCGTGAATGTGTCGCCATAGCCAGCCATAGCCAACTTCAGTCATAATCACATAGTTTACACTGTCAAATGCTGTTGCTGTATCCGGCTTATAGTACATCAACAGGAAAATTCCACTTACCAGAAGAATACCAAATGTCGCTGCCAACACCATACCCATCGCCCAGAGGAAATTGATATTTTTTGGGATCCAATACTCAGTCTGCATTACTTTTTTCAAAGTCTCTGTAGCGAGTCTTTGGTCGAGCCATTCACCAATACCATTTGCTTTTTCAAAATGTGCCATGCTCTCCCCCTTATACCGTTAGACCGGCGTCTAGCATTTTTTTGTACTCAGGACCCTCTTCGCCCAGAACAATCGTTGTTCCATCTACCTTAAATGGCGGAACCTCCAGTGGGCTTGGCGGAGGACCGAATATCTCGTGTCCACTTACATCAAACTCTCCGCCGTGACAGGCACACAGAAACTTATGCTCATCCGGCTTATAGGCAGGAATACAGCCCAAGTGCGTACAGAGACCGATGGAGACATGGAATCTGTCAGAACCGACGACAACGTCTCTATCATCCGCCTTCATATCTTTTGATTTTTTCAAAACAAAGATAGGCTTTCCTCTCCATTTTTCTACATTCAGCACATTTTCCTGTGCGCCACTGACATCAACTGTTGTGAAACCAGCTGCTTTTACGCTTGGCAGCGGATCCCAGCTTCGTTTCATTGCATAGAGGGCAGCGATGCCGCCCAATGCAGTAAAACCGCCCAGGGCCATGCCCATAAAGTCTCTTCTACTACTCATACCTTTCCTTTAAATAAAATTGTATAGGTAGATTATAATGCAGATATGATTAAAAGTTTATAAATTTAGCTTATTGATTACTTTTGAGACTATTATATGACTCTGATTGGTTACTTTTTTATCTCCGGCCGTTTGAGTACTTATCATTTCTTCTAATGATTTTTTGTCAAAACCATCAATTATTTTGATACCAAATGCTTTGAATTGCTCCATCAAACAAAGAGAATCACTCTCTTCCCTCATATAAATCACATCGGCTTCAGCTGCTCTTGCTTCCAATGCACACTGGGCAGATGCAGTCACCACTCTGCTGCTCGTACGGATCAGCTCACTATACTCTTCAGGTTCATGCAAAACATCGAAGATCTTTGCCAGGTCATCTTCATATTTAACAAAAAAGTAATGCCCAAGCAGGAGCTCCATTCCCAGGCCCTCAAAGAAATCAGAATGTCGAAGTACCTCTTTGTCATAGTCTGCATCATTGAGGAAAAAGAGTGTACGATCCTCTTTGGGCAAAATCTCAAAGTATTCAGGATCGATGATCAGTGAGCTGATGCAGTTTTCATCCTCCTCACAAGAGGGCTTGAGCATGATCTCACCATAAAGTGACTGTGCATCACAGGTATCACTGACACAAAAGAGCGGTGTATACTCTGCACTGTAGCTCTCAACCCGTCCTCTGTCATCCTCCGGTGTATCGAGAAACACAGCGTCACCCCTCTCTGCCATGACATCTACATCCATGATCGTCTCTACCGTCACAGAATCCTCCACACCAAGTTCTTTGGCAGCCAGCCCTGCCCGAAAGTCATTGACCAGCAGATTCGTCTCGATCCCCTCTGTTTTCAGTAATTTAATCAGAGTGACTGCCCGCTTGACCCGATCCAATCCATACTTGTGTCCGCTGTAAGCATAATAATAATTTGCCATTTTGTTTCCTTCGTTTATGTTATTTAGAGCTGCTTTTTTGTGCCATTTTGATATACACATGCAAAATCTCCATAGCTGCCGGTGTCACACCGGAAATCTGTGAAGCACCGAAAAGTGTCGGAGGATTTGCCGTTTCAAGCTTCTCTACGATCTCATTACTGAGTCCTGATACCTTTTTAAAATCAAAACCTTCAGGGATCTTCACTTTCAGCATGTCATGCATTTTGTCGATCTGCCGCTGCTGTTTTTCGATATAGCGGCTGTATTTGGCTTCGATCAGGATCTGTTCGATCACTTCATCACTGTATTTGTCAAACTCCGGAAGCAGTATGATCAGTTTCTCTCTGTCGAGTTCACCCCGTCCGACAATATCCATCCAACAGGTTTTGTCATTGATCTTCAATTCCCCGATCGCTTCGAGCTGAGTAAGAAATTCTTTGGTCGGTGTTGCATAGTTCTCTTTGAGGAAAGTGGTCGCTTCAGCTATCTCTTCTTTTTTTGCCCGGACTTTCTCTGCATAGACTTTATCCAGCAGACCCAGTGCCTCCCCATAATGCGAAAGTCTCATATCGGCATTGTCTTCACGCAGCAGCAGGCGATACTCTGCCCGAGAGGTAAACATACGGTAAGGTTCTTTCGTACCTTTGGTCACCAGATCATCGATCAAAACACCGATATATGCCTCATCACGTCCCAGAATGAAAGGTTCTTTTCCCTGAATACTCAGGGCTGCATTAATCCCTGCCATCATTCCCTGAGCTGCTGCCTCCTCATATCCGGTGGTTCCGTTGATTTGTCCGGCACAGTAGAGTCCCTCGATCTTCTTGGTCTCCAGAGTATGTTTCAGATCGGTCGGTTGGACAAAATCATACTCGATCGCATACCCGTAACGGACGATCTTCGCATCTTCCATTCCCTCGACCGAGCGGATCATATCCAGCTGTACATCTGTCGGCAGTGAAGTGCTCATGCCATTAATATAGTATTCCGTCGCTTCCGTCGTCTGCGGCTCGACAAATATCTGGTGTCGCGGCCGATCTCTGAATCGGTTGATCTTGTCCTCGATACTGGGACAATAACGCGGCCCCACCCCTTCGATCTGGCCAGAGAAGAGCGGTGCCCGGCCAAAATTGCTCTCGATGATCGTATGGGTCTCCTCATTGGTATAAGCAACATGGCAGGGAAGCTGTTCAGGATTGAACAATGCCCTGTCTGTTCTGAAGGAGAAGGGGACCGGAGGCGTATCTCCACCCTGTATCTCCATCACATCAAAGTTGATACTCTTCCCATCGATACGTGCACAGGTTCCCGTCTTGAGCCTGCCGATAGTCAGTTCCAGATCACGCAGATATTCTGCTAATTTGATTGAGGCAAACTCGCCCTGACGACCTGCTTTCTGCTGTTTGTCTCCGATATGGATCGTCCCATCCAAAAACGTTCCTGCCGCAATGATCACTTTGGGGGCCATATAGCGGCTGCCCAGCTGCGTCTCCACGCCTTTGGCAGTGCCATCCTCGATGATCAGGCCATCGACGATCTCCTGCTTCACTTCCAGGTTCTCTGTATGCATCACCACATCACGCATATAAATGCGGTAGCGATCCATATCTATCTGTGCACGGGAACCACGGACAGCCGGCCCTTTGGAAGCATTCAGTATCCGAAACTGCAATCCGGTTGCATCGGTTGCCAGCCCCATTTCACCACCCAGCGCATCGACCTCCTTGACCAAATGCCCTTTCGCCAATCCTCCAATTGCCGGATTGCAGCTCGAAGCACCGATCTGTTCTGCCAATATCGTCACCATCAGCGTCCTTGCACCCATCCTCGCACTCGCCAGAGATGCCTCTATCCCTGCATGTCCCCCACCGATGACTATTACGTCGTAATTCATAGTTTCCCTTAGGAAATCAGGAGTTAGGAGTTAGGAATCAGGAATTGCTGTGAGCGGTACAGTGGCTCCGCTTTTTATAAAAGTTTTGCACGGCAAAACCTACCAAAATTCCTAATTCCTAATTCCTAATTCCTAATTCTTTTGTTATAATTCTTGTAATTATAACAAAAGAGAGCCTATGTTTACCGGACTGATACGTGAAATCGCTACTGTCAAACGCTATCAGAACAATATCCTGACTATCCGCTCTCCCTATAAAGCCAAAGTGGGTGACAGTATCGCTATCAACGGTGTCTGCCTGACCGTCATTAAGGTCAACAGCGACGGTTTCGATCTGGAACTGGCAGATGAGACCCGCTCGATCATCGACAAAAGCAAGATAAGCGGCAAGGTCCATATGGAGCCCGCCATGCAGCTCGATGACCGTTTCGAGGGACATATCGTCCAAGGCCATGTCGACTGTGTCGGGACTGTCAGCGCCATCACAGCACGCAGCAATGCCACGGACTATATCATCAAGGTTGATCCGCAATGCATCGCTTATATCATCCCCAAAGGTTCCATCACCATCGACGGCGTCAGTCTCACGGTCAACGACGTGTACCGAGACAGTTTTCGCCTCACTATCATCCCCCATACCCTCCGGGAGACACTGATCGGAAAGTACAAAGTCGGCAGCAAAGTCAATATCGAAACAGACCTCTTTGCCCGCTATATTGATCATATTCTGCAACATAGGTCTGCCAAAAAGCCAATGAGCTGGGATGATATCGATAAAGTTCAGGCACTGTATTGACCCTACTCTCGTCATTCCGGACTTGATCCGGAATCTATAAGCACAAAATACAAAAGATAATTCATGAACCTATTTGACTACAACATCCCGCAAACCGGAGAAACCTTCGACACCCTCCTGGAACAAAAAAATATCAAGATCGTCCGTATCGTCAGCTCAGACCGACTGGAAGAGAAAGTCTACTCTCAGGAAGAAGATGAATGGGTTGTGGTGCTGGAAGGTGAATCAACCCTCCTTATCAATAACGAAGAGAAACATTTAAATAAAGGTGACACCCTGTTCATCCCCGCCCAAACACCCCACAGTGTTTTAAATGCCGCAAACGGCACATTGTGGCTCACTGTACATCTATCTTAGGTCTTGTCATCCAACTTGCCTGTATTTTTTGTTCAAAAGATGATAAAATGTTTAATGCTTAAAATTGAAAGTGATGGCTGATCTTAAATTTCGATCCCCTGACAAAATTTTACATGGAGACAGATAATGAAAAAATGGGTTATCCTGGCAATTCTTTTGACAATTGCACTCTTTCTTGCCTACAGAGGCTACAGTTACTATATACACTGGAAATACAAAAAAGATCTTGTTGCAGAATATATGAACAATCTGGCACCCGATGCAATTGGCACAACAATAGAGGGGAAAAAGTGGTCTCTCAAAGCCCAGAAAGGTAAAGATGTCATCATTGTCTTCTGGGCAAGCTGGTGCAGGCCTTGCCGCAAAGAGATGCCTAATATCATTGCATTACAAAAACGTTTCGGCGATGATGCCGATGCTGTTATCATCAGTTCGGTTCTGGATGAAAATGTAAGCAATATCAGATCCTTTGTCCAAGAGAGAGGGATCAATTATCCTGTTTTGCTGGACGAGGAACATCCGGGAATGAAAAGTGAATTCAATAGGAACTTCAAAATAGTGAATATACCCTCGATCTGGGTGGTAGACAAAAAGGGCAGGGTCATAGCACAGAACCTTCTACACCTGGATGAAGCGATGACATATATCGACAGATGAGGAGTACTTACTCCTCAACACTGACCAACCCACTCTCTTTCAGTTTTCTCACAAATTCCAGCAGATCCTTCTCCAGCACTTCCGGTTCCACATCATACTGCTCCAGCAATGCTGCATGCACCTCTTGGAGAGATCCTGTCTCCCGCATCGCTTGCCAGATCGCTGTACCGACCTCATCAAGTCCGAAGTAGTTTTCACTGTTCATATCCAGAAGTACCATTTCACCATCAACTTCCTGGGCGAAGACGGTGTCTGCAAATGTTATGTTTTGAGTGAGATTCACGGATTTTCCTTTTTTTTGCCGGCTTCAAGCAGTGTTTCAATAGGAAGAGGCTCAAAATTTGCATCGAATATCGCCGGTGTACCTCTGGCACTTAGTTCCATAAATGCCTTGCTCGATCTATCGATGCTCTGCTTGACGGCGGGTGAATAGACGAAAGGTTTTTTATCATCTTTGATAAGTGCCTGATATTTGGCAGAGCCATGCAGCATGACCTGCTCAAATCGCTCTTTTCTCTCAGCATCATCCTTGCCCTGCATGATCCACTCAGCCATCGCCGGTGCCTTCTTGTGAAACGAAAGCGGGAAGAGGATCACATGGACCCGGTAGGCATCCAGTTTGCCCTGTGCTGCCTTTTCAAATTTACTGCAGTAGGGACACTCGGGATCTGTGACAAGGTATATCTCTTTACTCCCCTTACCATAGCTGAACGACACGCCCTCTTTGATGATCTTTGCATCTTTGGGGAAGAAGATCGGCTTACCGTCTTTCTCGTACCCTGTACCGATATGGAGCTCTCCCGTCTGCTTATCGAGAAATGCCGTGAGCAATTGTGACCCTCTGGGAGATCTGGCTTCGAGTTTGAGGAAGTAACTGCCAGGTTTTTCTATGGCATCAATAAGGTGAAGTGTGGGGTTCTGAAGGACCTTGTTGGCCGCTTTGATCTCCTGGAGTTTGGCTTTGTCAACCATTGGTTCGGCGGCATTAAGTGCGGTTATCGTTGCCATAGCCGTGACCATGGTAAATATGCTTCGTTTCATCTGGTATTTTCCCTAAAAATAATTTTGTTGAAGTATAGCATAAAGCGATCCAGGATTATACTTCCTATGTTCCATTTGCGAATATTTCTCGCTCCACCTCTCCGAGAGTGTGCAAGAACTACATATTTTTAGGGGATGCGACTTCAGTCGCATTAACAATGTCCCATTTCATGGGACTCCGAAAGCAAAAATAGAAGTTCTTGCTCCACCTCTCCGCAGGTGGAACGCGTAGGCAATTCTTATGCTATAATCTTAAATAAGTGTATTTACTATACAATGTATATACATATTTAAAGGATAGACTATAAAACCTTTTGAATGGAACGAAGAAAATAATGACTTATTAATAACGACAAGAAACATTAGCTTTGAAGATGTTATTTTAAGTTTACAAAACGGAAAACTATTGGATGTTATACCGCACTTTAATCTCGCCAAATATCCCAATCAAAAGTTATTTATTGTCACTATCAAAGATTATACCTACTATGTTCCATTTGTGGAAGATGGAGAAAAGGTATTTTTAAAAAATATTATCCCAAGCAGGAAATATCATAAATTGTACAGGAGTTAACATGCAAGTAAAACTGACACAAGAAGAGAAAGAGATTATAGACTATATTGAAAGTGGTGAAGCTAAAAGTGTTGAAAATGTAGAAAAAGAAATTTCACGTTTTACACAGATGGCAAAAGAACAAACAAGTAAGAAAAAAGCCATAAGTATCAGGTTACCTGAAAGCGATCTTTATCTTCTGAAGAAAAAGGCTTTAGCGTCTGGTCTTAGCTATCAAAATATCATCCAGTCTCTAGTCCATCAATACACACATGACAAAATAAAAGCAAGCTTATAGGTGTTTTGTAGGTTTGGCACTGCCAAACACCTGCTTAAGGGTCAGGCGTTGAATATACACTTTTTATAATCTTACACACATTAGACCGCGACATCTTCAAATACTTTGCGATCTCTGCCTGTGTATATCCGTCTTCCACTGCAGCAACTATGGCATTGTCTCTTTTTGTTCTTGTACCCGCCTCTTCAAAATACTTTTTTAGGTCTTTACTGTAAGCAGCTCTATTTTTCCCATCTTTTATGAGAACTTTTTGTTTATCTACCTCTTCGAGCAACTCCATCGACTTGGCGTCAAGTTGTACACCGATCATATCCTGTATGTTTTCATAACTCAGTTCTTCTATAAGTTTTGATTTCAGAGTACAAGGCATAGGTGTGTTTTTATTGGCAATAACCGATCCAAGTGTATATGGATACTCTCCAACTTTATTAGCAATGCCTGCTTCTAGCGGATTTTGCTCTATATATTGCACCAGTGCATAGTAGTACTCTTCGCCATTGATATATCGTGAATAGAATCTACCCTGCCAGAGATGACCGCTTCTTTTTGTTTTTTTATTGAAGTATATGGCGTAGTTTGAATTGATATGTTTCATAAACAACGACAGATTCTCCAACTCTGTCTCTATCAATAGATGAAAATGGTTGCTCATCAGACAGTAGTCGTGAAGTATAACCCTATAAGCCCTGCAAGCCTTACAGACTATTTTCAAAAACATCTCATAGTCTTCATCCGACTCAAAAATAGTGGAACGGTTCACTCCTCTGTTGATGATGTGGTGATAGCCTGGCAAATCTATACGGGGCCTTCTTGGCATTGGGTGTTCCTTCATTTTGGATTTTGGAAGTATAGCAGAATAAAAGTGTATATTCAACGCCTGACCCGTAAAATTATAGTCACTATTGTGGATAGAAAATCGATGTACCTCAAACTCTCTTTGCCTGTAAGCAAAAAATCTCATATCGTAGCAAGTGAGATGGTTAGACTTCTTTCACCATATAAGAGAAATGTACATACTATTACCACTGACAATGGACTAGAGTTTGCCAAGCATCAAAATATCTCAAAAAAGCTAAAGTGTGATTATTTTTTCTGTCACCCTTATAGTTCCTGGGAGAGAGGACTCAATGAAAATATCAATGGACTGATCAGACAATATATTCCCAAAGGAAGCAGCTTTGAACATCTGACCAAAAAGGATAAATG
>JAYEND010000022.1:0-2246 GCA_034721895.1 Campylobacterota bacterium
GATAGCAGGCACCTATACTCCGGTAACACTTGTATCTCTGGGAGGTGCATGGGGATGGATGATTTTTTCTATCGTCTGGCCCACTGCGCTCGTTGGAGTTTTTTTAAAATTTGCCTATCCTCAGCGCTTTGAAAAGCTCTCTTTGGTGCTCTATGTTCTTTTGGGATGGCTTATCGTTATCGCAACACAGCCTTTGATGGAAAATATGGAAGGCGGTGGGCTATGGTTGATGTTGGCCGGTGGTCTCTCGTATACCGCAGGGATACTCTTTTATATCTGGGATACCCTGCCCTTCAATCATGCCATTTGGCACCTTTTTGTTTTGGGAGGAAGTATTTTGCACTATTTTATGGTTCTGATCTATGTTATATAAGGGCACCTCTAACACCATTAGGCTAAGGAATTACCCCTTCATCAATGTACCGCACCCGGAAGTGGAGAGTTTAGTCCCGCAGTCCTGTGAAATTGGACATTCTTGGTGGGAGTAAACTCTCCACTTCCGAAGAGAAAAAGCTTAGCTTAATAATATTGAAAGGCACCTCTGGTAATAAGAGATATTCATAATCACTCACTGATCGGAAAAAGCTCTTTTTTCAGCAGTGTAAAGGAAGCCAAACCTTTATCACTTGTTAGGCCAAGTTTTTCTGCCGCTTTTGGGTTGACACGATAAAAGCCCATTTTTGCCTCAACACTGTCACCTTTTTCCAATTTGTACGCAAAGGTGATCTCTCTGCCTTCTTCAGCCTGAATCTGCGTATCTCTTACGACGCTGTCGGCGATCCATGGCATGGCAGGGTTGCCATCCTTACCGATAACACGCGCAAATGAGACCGGAACAAGCGCTACAGTCTTACCCTCTCTTTGCACCGATACCTGTAGCTGTGCAAGGCGCAAAGGATGCAAGAAGAGCGGATGGTTTGCCTCATTTTTTACTGTAATGATAAATCCTCTATCAATACGTTTCAAATCCAGTTTGACATACTCAGAGAGCATCTGCGGCTTATCGGCAGCACCTGAAAATCCATGATAACGGTGTGTTGATGTTTTGTGAACTGTATTCATCGACCCCTGCACCATTGGCATGTGGCAACTGATACAGTTTTCTTCACTCTTTGTATCAGCCTTGACATCGGTTCGACAGACTTCAAATTGCTGAGCGTTCTGTTTGTGGGAGTGGCATCCCATACACATCTTGCCGTCATAATAGCCTTTGTTGCTATAGTCTATTTTGTGATAAGGAGAACCGCTTTTTTCAGCGAATAGACCAAAGAAACTACTCTTGACACTGAAAGAGACATCCTTTTCATTCTCTTTCCCCTCTCTGGCAGAAAAGAGTGTCTTCTCTTTAGTGGTCAGTATATTTTTATTTGCCTTGGCATGTTCTTCGATGCGATCGATAGTATGGCAGCTTACACAGGAGATACCTTCCTCTTTTTGCACATTGTTTGCCTGAGGAATTGCACTCTCGCCGGCTTCGAGCTTTTTGATCAATTCTTTGTCGGAAGGTGTGTGGCATTTGGCACAGCTGTACTTCTCTTGGGCTTTTAAAGGATGCTTGTCCCATACCGCTTTATGAATGGGATCAGTATAGACAGAAGATTTTCGGTGTGAAGAGGTATAAAATTCATTATAGATGACAGGGTGGCACCTTTGACAATTTTTGCTTTGTTCAAAACTTGCTGAGACATTAACTGCCAACAGACCCCATGCCAACAAAAGTATCAACTTCTTCATCGTAACTCCATTATTAATTAAAATTATGTAAGATATTATCAAAATAAATAATAATTTTGCTTGATATATGTTAATCAAAAAAAGTGCTATAATAGTGGTAAATATAGAATAAGGTAATAATTATGATTAAAATTGCAAACTTTTTATTTTCAATGATACTCTTTTCGTCTTTCCCTCTTCCTCTCTTTTCAGCTGAAAAAGTAGAGAATGTCAGTACAAAAACAGCGATTATCTTCAATACGCTCTGTGCAAAATGTCATGAAGGAGAATGCAGCGGAAGATTGAGTTTTGATACCGGCAGCAAAGCAGCAAACAGCCACATAAAACGCTATGCAGGCGACACGAACGTATCCAAAGGTGAGACAAAAGAGTTTTTCACTCTTTTGAACTATATGAAAAAAGAGTGTGCTCTGTTTATGCCGGATAATGGAAGGTGGAAACCGGAGAACCTCTCACGCTTCGCTCTACCTTCGAACGACAGCTATTTTATTCCCCTTGGTTCCCTGAAAAGC
>JAYEND010000023.1:0-27999 GCA_034721895.1 Campylobacterota bacterium
ACAATGAAAAAAATCGCAATCGCAATGTTATTTGCAGGTTCTACACTTTTGATGGCTGACGGTGCTGCTGCATATGCTAAATGTGCTGGATGCCACGGACAAAATGGTGAAAAAGCTGCATTAGGAAAATCTGCAATCATCACAGGTCAGGATGCTGCTAAAACTGTAGAGCAACTGAATGGATATAAGGCTGGCACACTTAACGCGCACGGTATGGGTGGCGTTATGAAAGGTCAGGTAGCTTCTATGGATGATGCTGCTATTCAAGCAGTAGCAGATCACATTGCTGCAATGAAGTAGAATCTTCTCCAAAGCCTTTGGGCTTTGGAAATTAAAAATTAGCAATTAAAAATTAAAAGTTTTGGTAGGTTTTTCTTTGAAAAACTTTTATTTTTAAGTTTAGAGTAAGTTATCCCGCGTAATCTTCCCTTAGCACTTAGCCCTCATCACATTTAGTGTATAATTTTGTAATTTTAATTGGAGAGTTTTGCTGTGAAAAAAGCCCTATTGCTTATCGTTATTGTTTTGTTTGTACTTTTTGCAGTGCTTGTGTATCAAAAAAGCAGTGATATATCTCCTGCAAAGCAAGAGCATACGGTTGTGACAACAATCTATCCGATTTACTTCATGACCAAAGAGATCGCAGGAGAGCATGTTAATGTTAAGCGTCTGATCAAGCCGGGAAGCGAGATCCACTCCTTCTCTCCGACTCCTGCCAATATGGTTGAGTTGGATAAAGCTGATCTGTTGATCACATTGGGTAAAGAGCTGGAGCCATGGACCGGGAAGCTTTCAGCTGCAACCCATGTGGAGATACTCTCACTGGGAGAGGGGTTGGATCTGGTCAGGAATTCAGAGCAATCACCGGAGCATCATGCAGAGCATAAGAGTGAAGAGGGATCTGGCCATCAGCAGCATCGTGCAGGAATTGATCCTCATGTCTGGCTCGATATTGACAATAACAGAAAAATAGTGGGGATGATCAGCAGGAGACTCTCAGTTCTGTATCCTGAATATAGTACCCAATTTGAAGAAAATGCCTTAAAGATGCAAGCGAAGTCAAAAACAGTTCAAAAAGCATATGAACAAGGGTTAAAGCAGTGCGCAAAACATACCATTCTGGTTGCCCATGATGCCTTTGGTTACATGGAGAGAGCGTATGGTTTTGAAGCTGAGAGTATCATGGGGGTTTTTGCCAACTCCAGACCCGATGCTGCCAAAATTGCCGAATTGACGAAGATGATCAAAGAAAAGAAACTGCGTTATCTTTTCTTTGACCCTATGGTTTCAAGCAAAAGTGCATCACAGTTGGCTCACGATATGAATTTGACACTTGAGCCACTCTATACGCTGGGGAATATCTCTCTGGAGAATGAGAAAAAAGATGAGAATTTCCTAATGCTTCTCTATTTTAATCTCAAGCAGCTTCGCAAAGGGCTTGAATGTCGGTAATCCGTGTCGAAGACCTGAATTACCGTGTAGGTGATCAGCAGATCCTGAGTAATATCTCTTTCAGTGTGGAGCAGGGGGAATATGTCGCACTTCTGGGGCCCAATGGCGGAGGGAAAACCACATTGGTGAAAATACTGCTGGGGTTGCTGACTCCGACTAGTGGCAGGATAGAGATCTTCGGGGTGGAGAGGAAACGGTTCAAATCATGGAGTAAGATCGGGTATGTTCCGCAGAATGTCTCTCTCTTTGACAGTAATTTCCCTCTCAGTGTTTACGAAACGGTCTCTCTGGGATTGGCCGGAAAAAAGAGATGGTTCAGTTTGCTGAACAGCAAGGAGAGGATGCAGATCGAAGAGGCGATCAAAACAGCATTGATCAGTGACCTCAGAGAGAAAAACCTCTCTGAACTTTCGGGAGGACAGCGGCAAAGGGTGATGATCGCCAGGGCACTGGTCAGCCAACCCGAGATACTGATACTGGATGAGCCAAGTACAGGGGTGGATATTGCTTCTCAGAGAAAGTTTTACCAATTTCTCAAAGCACTCAATAAAAACCGAAATCTGACTATTATCTTCATTACCCATGACTTGGGAGTCATTGCAGATGATGTAACACATGTCCTGGCAGTGAACCAGAAACTAGTTTTCTCCGGGACAGCAGAGGAGATGCTGAACTGTGAAGCAGTCAGTGAAGTCTATGGTACAAAAAGTCATGTGATCCATCATCACTGCGGAGGACATGAATGCTAGGCGGAATGCTTGAGATCTTTGATTATGATTTTATGCAGAGAGCTTTCGTTGTGGGGATATCACTCTCTTTGCTGACAGCAATATTGGGAAGTTTTATCGTTTTAAAACGCTACGCAATGCTCCCCGATGCACTTTCGCATATTGCCTTGCTTGGCGTTGGGATCGGGCTGGTAACCCACTCTTCACCAATCTACGTACCTATCGTTGTCGTTGTGATCGCAGGAATTGCTATCGAATATCTGCGTTTCAAAAAACTTCTCTATTCCGATGCAATTCTATCGATTTTCCTCTCGGGTGCTCTGGCTATGGCTATTGTCCTGATCAATCTCTCCGATGGATTCAATGCATCACTTTTTTCCTATCTTTTTGGTTCGATCACGGCTGTGAGTGATGATGAGATGAAGATCACCCTTGGATTTACGGCAATTGCACTGCTGTTGCTTCTGGGAAGCTACCGAAAATTACTGTTTGCTGCACTGGATGAAGAGGCAGCACAGGCAAGTGGGATCAAAGTCTTTTGGCTGAACTTAATGCTGGTCGTACTCAGTGCCGTCACAGTGGCTCTGGCAATGCGCATCGTGGGTATCCTCCTGATCGGGGCATTGATGGTTCTTCCTATTTCAACTGCTCTACTTTACAAAGAGAACTTTTTTAAAACAGTTCTCATGGCAATTCTCTTCTCTCTGGTCAGTGTCATTTCAGGGTTGTTTATCTCCTTTTATTTGGGGATCTCCTCCGGTGCCGCAATCGTATTGGTGGCATTGGGATTTTTTATTCTCTCTTTGCTTTTGAATGTGTAGAGATAAAAATTAAGAGAGAATAGCTGATGATTAATATTGTAATTACAGGGTGCAGTTCAGGAATAGGATTGGCTACTGCGCATTATCTCAAGGAGAGATTTGTCAAAGTCTATCCTACGGCAAGAGACCCCAAAGATGTAGAGATGCTCCAGGAGCTTGGGTTTGACAATGCTATGAAGCTCGATGTCACCAAACCTGAAGAGATAAGAACTGTCATCGACAGAGTCCTGGAAATTGATAAGACGATCGATGTCTGGTTCAACAATGCAGGTTTCGGACAGCCCGGCATGACGGAAGACATTACGACCTCAGTACTTAGAGAACAGTTTGAGACCAATGTTTTCGGACTGCATGAGTGTACCAGGCAAATCATCCCCGTCATGCGAAAACAGGGATATGGCAAGATTATTCAGCATAGTTCCGTACTCGGCCTTATCTCACTCTCTGGCAGAGGTGCCTACAATGCCAGTAAATATGCCGTCGAAGGTTTAACCGATACCCTTCGTCTGGAATTAAAAGAGACGAAAATCTATCCCGTTCTGCTGAATACAGGCCCTATCACAAGTGACTTTCGTAAAAATGCCATACTCAAATTGAGAGCAAATGTAGATATTGAACATTCTTCGTTTAAAGAAAAATATCTAGACAGTATTAATGGTGCTGTAAAAAAAGTTCCTTTTAATGAAGAAGCCGACTCTGTAGCGAAAGTGGTACATACCATTATCCTGGAAGATAAACCAAAACCGAGATACTACATCACCAAAGCAACCACTCTTCTTGGGGGCTTGAAAAGAGTACTCAGCACAAGGTTACTTGATAAAATCTTGATGAAAAATGGATAAATATATAAAATCTATAGATTTACTTGACAATAGAAATTAATTATGTTATTATTCATTAATAAATCAACATAAAGGATTCTCATGTCCCCATCTTGTCCCATATCAGGTCGAAGAATTGACAGCAATGTGGTACGTTCAATCTCTGTAGGTATCGCCCTTACGGCAATTCTTCTCCTGCTCACGCATCAGTTTGTATTCGCCTTTATTCTTCTTGCTGATTTTACATTCAGGGTTTTGAGACTGAATCAATACAGTCCCTTCTGCACAACTGCCTCATTTATACTGAATAGTATTCATGCCACTCCGCGCATGGGTGACGAAGCTCCCAAACGTTTTGCTCTCTATCTGGGGTGGGGAATGAGCATTCTGATCACACTTTTCTTTTTGTTTGGGCTTGACTTGGCGGCAGAGGTACTGGTCTGGGTGCTTCTCTCCTGCGCATTGATGGAGGCAATCTTTGAGTTTTGTGTAGGTTGCACACTTTATCATTATCTGAAAATATTTCGGATTATTCGCTCTTGATCGGGATATCCACAAAGAGTGTCTATGCAGTGGCAGCACTTTATGAATTAGGAAATGGTTCACCGGATAAGCTGATGAAGATCAAGGAGATCGCCAAAGCGGCAGATATCCCCCAGAATTTCCTGGAACAGATACTTCTGGAACTGAGGAAAAACGGGCTGCTTGTCAGTGTCAAGGGTGCACATGGCGGCTACAGGCTGGCAAAGCCGCTTTCAGATATACTTCTCAAAGATATTATGATGATACTTGAGAGTGATGCATTCGGCAATCCCTGCAAGACGGATGACCCGGCACTCAAACTCTTTTGGAAAGAGATGAATGAAAAGACAGAACAACTTTTTGAAGTTCCTCTCTCTGAACTTAACAGCTGTCAGCAGAGAGTCAATACCACACTGAATTATACCATTTAGGATAGATGATGAATAACTTTGAATATTACAATACTTTACTGGTGCAGGAGGTCGGAGGCAAAACAGGAGCGATCGCTCCGGCTATTGTTCCTGCTGCTGCTTTTGGCTATACAGATGCACAAGAGGCGGAAGCGATCTTTTCAGGTGAAGTAGGACTTCCTCTCTATGCCCGTGTCGGCAACCCGACCAACGGTAAGCTCGAAAAGATCGTCACTGCGATGGAGGATGGTACCGGTGCGATCGCAACCTCTTCAGGGATGGGTGCATTGGCGATGGTTCTGACAGCCTTTCTGAAGCAGGGTGATGAGATCCTCTGTATCGGCGGTTTTTTCGGCGGGACTTATACTCTGGTCAATGAGACCATGAGGCGATTTGGTGTCAAAAGCCGTTTTTGTGATGTGGATGCACTGGGCGAGATCAAAGAAGCCCTGCAGTCAGGCGTGCAGATGGTAATCTGCGAGAGTGCAGGAAACCCCAGTTTGAAACTTCCTGACCTGAACAAGATCGGTGCACTTTGCGATCACTATCAGACTCTTTTTGTTGTGGATAATACGATCACACCGTTGATCGTCCATCCTTTTGAAGCCGGTGCGGATATTGTTATTTATTCTTCAACCAAGATCATGAGTGGACACAGTGCTGCATTGGGAGGAATCGCGGTATTCAGAGCAGTGAAAGAGTCTGATAAGCTGTATCAGAAGAAGTACCAGGCACTTCATCCTATCGTCAACAAGATGAAAGAGAAAGCGATGATCGCAATCTGTAAAAAAAGAGCGATGCGTGATATCGGTATGACAGCCAATGCCTTTGGGTCCTTCCTGACAATGCTTGGACTTGAGACGTTGGCACTGCGTGTTGAGCGGATCAATGCCAGTGTCGAAACCTTTGCCAAAATCCTCTCAGAAAAACTTCCGACAGGGTATGAAATTCGCCATCCTTCTTTGCCAAACCATGAGCACCATGCACGTTATCAGGAGCTTTATCCTGACGGCTGTGGTTCGATCGTGACACTCGACTGCGGCAGCAAGGAGGCAGCTTTCCGACTGCTGGATAGGCTGACACTGATCACGCAGACAGCCAATATAGGAGATAACCGTACCCTGGCATTGCACATGAGAAGTACGATCTACAGAGATTTTGATGAGGAGACGAGAACGTTCCTGGGTGTTACTGAGGGGTTAATACGTATTTCAATCGGATTGGAAGATCCACAGGCAATCGCTGATGATTTTGTCAAGGCTGCTTTGGGGGAGTAGGCAGAGGTTTTTGATATATAAAATTTATTTACAATAAATTTTATATATGATATAGTATATAAATATTATTTATTGGAGAAAGTTGTGTTTGATTATGGTAAGCCGGTCAGGGGTGACAAATTTTTTGATAGAACCAAGGCAAAGAAAGAGTTGGAAAGCTTTATCGGTAATGGTACAGACTTTATGATCAAAGCTCCGAGAAGATATGGCAAGACCTCATTGATACTTGAAGTCCTAAAAGAGAAAAAGTTTATTTATCTTGATATCAGAAGGCTCCCCCGGCTTTCTATGCTCTCGGAAATAATTCTGAACGAAGCATATAAACAGGCAGGTATCTCAGGTTTTGTTCAAAAGGCAAAAAAAAATGCAGTTTCGCTACTTAAAGAGGGCAAAGTGAGCTTCAAAGTTGATCTTTCTATCCTGGAACTTGGTGCAGAGTTCTATGCTGACAATACAGACAAGATAAACCCATGTGAAGAATTGCAGTTGGCACTTGAAAGTGTTGACAGGATTGCAAGGGGGCTAGGTAGAGAATTTATCGTGGTTTTTGATGAATTCCAGGATATCAAGCGTTTTAATTGTGATGGTATAGATATCACGGAGATATTGAGAGGCACATTACAGCATATGGGCAGTATACATGCTATCTTTTTGGGGAGTATTGAGTCTATTATGACAAACATATTCGAGTCAAAGAAATCGCCA
Source organism: Campylobacterota bacterium (assembly GCA_034721895.1). Lineage (GTDB taxonomy): Bacteria > Campylobacterota > Campylobacteria > Campylobacterales > Sulfurovaceae > SZUA-451. The sequence continues at coordinate 6,737 of JAYEND010000023.1, forward strand.
TTTTATAATTTTTGCCGTAAGGTAACTCTTGGGCCATTTGATATTCAGGAAGTTCACAAGGACTTAATCGCTGCATTTTCCAGTAGAAAGATCTATTTTGAAGAGGATAAAGATTTAAAAGAGACTCTTGATAGATTAAAGGGACATCCGGCAAACACTATGTTGGTGATGCAGAATATTTATTATCATACACTTGAAAAGAAAAACAAACTTGTTAAAAAAAGAGTACTTGATATCGCTTACGAAAAAGCCTATGAAGAACAGATGGATCTTGTGGAGCAATATATCATCGAACTAAACACGAGAAAAAACCACCATGATGTTATCTATCGTACAGCCATTGGTGCGAAACAGGCATTGGGAGGTGCAGCTCTTTATCAGGTACGCAGCTCTTTGGTGGATAAGGGGTATATGCATAAAAATAACAAAGATGAATATGTAATAATTGATAATTTTTTAGAAGAGTATCTCAAAAGGACGGAGATCTCCTAAAGCCAGTCGAAAATTTATCCTTGTCCCGAATTGTCTTTTTCCTCTTCGGTTGTATCTATTGTGTCAAATCCGTCAATGTGGATGGGATAAAGGTACTCCTTGAAAGCTTCACCATAGATTTCCCATAATGAGATGAAGAGGGCGGCGATGATCGGTCCGATAATGATCCCGGAAATACCAAAGAGAGCCAATCCTCCCAATGTACCGAAAAGGATCATCAGGTCAGGCATCTGGGCATCTTTTCCTACCAGTCTGGGGCGAAGCAGGTTGTCTATGTTGCCTACCAGCACTCCTCCATATATCATCAGTCCGATACCCTGAGCCGTGTTGCCCTGCATCATGAGCCAGATCGCGGCAGGCAGCCATATAATAGCTGGACCTACGGCAGGAATGACAGAAAGAAGGGTCATCATCAGTCCCCAGAAGAAAACATTATCCACGCCTGCCAATGCCAGCCCGATAGCCCCGAGTACTCCCTGAATCAGTCCTATGAGAAAAGTCCCTTTGATCGTCGCTACGGTTACGCGGGTGAAGCGTGAAAGCAGCATGGACTCTTCATGATTGTCCAGTGGAAGGTAATAGAGTGCTGTCTCCAGGTAGCTTTTGCCATAAATAAGAAAATAATAAAGAGTAAAAAGAAATATAAAGAGTGAGAGAATGAAACTGGCGGTTCCCGATGAGAAATCAGAGAGTCCGTGGATGAGAAAATTGCCGAGACTCTTGATCACATCATCGATCGAATGCGCCAGTTTTTCCGGATTGGGGAAGAGTTCTTGCATCCAGGGGATAGACTCCAGTTGATTGAGCATGCCGCCGGGGTTATGAACCATCTCTTTGAGGATCGGCCCGGCTGATTTGCCGGCATCGATAGCCTGATCCAGTATCACGGCAAGAAGACCGGAGAGAGGGATCAGGACGACAAAGATAAAGAGCAGGAGGGTGACCATTGCCGCAGCGGATGTCTTGCCTTTGAATTTCCCTTTGAGCTTTTTGTAGAGGGGGTAGAGGATACCGGCGAAAAGAGCAGCCATGAAAATAGCAGTCAGAAACCCATTGATCATATAGATAAAAACGGCACTCACCGTAAAAGTCAATACCAGTATGGTAATTCTGTTAAAACGAGCTTTTTTCATTTCTTCTCCCCTGTTTGTTTGTCAAAGTGAAGCTTTCAGCCCATAAAAATAACTTTGAATATGAGTCATTGTTTCTCCGGCGATCTTCTCCATAAATGAATCCAGTTTGTCTTTCTCTTTCCAGACAGGCTTCTCTACTTTTGCCAGTGCCTGCAGCTCTTTTTTGGCTTCTGACTTGATCCCTATCGCGTCGATGAGACCCACTTCTCTGGCTCTCTCGGCAGCAAAGATATGGGCATCGGCATAGGCTTTGGAATTATTGACATCCAAGCCTCTGGCATCAGCGACATCCCTGACAAAAAGGTCGTAAGTATCTTTGGTGAGCCGTTCGAGCTCTGCCCGCTCTTCCGGTGTCCATTCGCGCATCGGGGTACCTGCCTGCTTATAGGTTCCCTGTTTGACGGTTTGCGGTTTTATACCAAGATTGTCCATCAACTCCTGGAGGTTTGCACTCTCCATGATAACACCGATCGAGCCAATGATCGCACCGGGATTGGCGATGATCTTGTTGGCATAGATCGAACCGTAGTAGCTGCCGCTGGCCATGATACCGCCGGCATATGCGATCACAGGTTTATGCTTTTTCAGTTCTTTGATAGCATAAGAGATTTCGATAGAAGGAGGGACAGCTCCTCCCGGTGAGTTTACCGTCAAAAGAACCCCTTTGATCTTCTTGTCTTTCTGGGCTTCTTCGATCTGTTTAACAACGGCATCACTGTCCATGATTGGTCCTGTAAGTTTGATCTCCTGCAGATTGGCTGGATTGATCGGCGCACTTTCGGGCATGAATGCTATGACGACGATGAGAAGAAAGAGCATCCCAAGGAAATGCTTTCCGATCCACTGCAGTATTTGTCCTATTTTATTAAACATGTTGTTCTCCTTCAATATAAAGTTGTGCTACCTTCTGCGTATAGAGTATGGTCCAGAGTGCAATATCCTCTTCCAGTACCGGTTTTTCCGGAAGCTGGATAAGGGCAAAATCAGCATGGTACCCTTCCGCTATGCGTCCACAGTCAAGTTTCAATATTTTTGCGGCATCAGCTGTGATAGACTGGATCAGATGCTTTGCAAGTGTCTGAAGCTCCAGGCCATGATGCATCATCAAAGCAGCGCGCAGTTCATCGAAAATATTGAGTGTATAGTTTGAACTCAGTCCGTCTGTGGCTACCGAGAAATGAATATCGAGTGCTTCGAGTCTCTCTATCTGCAGTCGTCCGCAGCCCAGCAGTCGGTTGGAGCGGGGACAGTGCGCGACCGTATGTCCCTCTTCGGCAATTTTTTTCAGCTCTTTCTCCTTAGCCTGCACACAATGGGCAAAGTGGGTTGGATAGCCGTCAAAATGAGAGAGAAATTCATCGATCGTTGTAAATGGTTTGTCCTGGTCGAAAAAGGATTTGAAAAAAGTCCTGAACTCTCCATCTCCCTCTTTCAGCCAGGTTCGTTCTGCCCGACTCTCCAGAAAGTGTGCACTTATCGGTACCTGCTTCTCTTTGGCAAGGGTAACAGCTTTTTTAAGAATGATGGGATGAACCGAGTAGGGGGAATGGATCGCAATAGCGGGAACAACATTGCGGTCAGCATAGTGCGATGAAGCTTCAAAGCGCTGCAGAAAATCATTGTAAAGCGAATCGATTGTTTTCGGATTATGGCCGATCAGCTCATTAAAGTAAATGACTCTCTGTGGTGTGGTGATGCAGGTTTCCAGGTCGTGTCCGAAGCTGCTGACGGCACCCAGGGAAGTAACGCCGCTTTGAAGCATCTCTTCGCAGGCTCTCTGCATGATTCCTTCCGTACATTTCTCGACCAGGTGATTTCTGTCATCGATGACCGAGTAGAGCCAGGGGATATAGGAGCCATACCTGAGCGTTGTTTTGTTGGCACTGAATTCAATATGCGCATGGGTATTGATGAATCCGGGGTAGAGTACCGTATAAGGTTTTTGGGCAATAAGTTCGGCTTCCGGATACTGCATGATCAGTTCAGTATAGGGTCCGACAGCAATGATCTTTTGATCGAAAGCAACAGCATACTTTTTTTCAAAGATGCCGTCAATGTAGGTATAGTCTGCTGCGATAATCTTCATCTCTCTATCCCTTAATCTAATTTAGATAGAATAATACCAAAATTTATTAAGAGGTAGAAAATGAAAATAGTTGTAATCCAGGGTCCAAACCTGAATATGCTCGGTGTCAGAGAGCAAAATATCTATGGTTCGATGAAACTTGAAGATATTCATGCTCAGATGAAAGGTTTTGCAGATCAGAATAAACTGGAGATTGAATTTTTTCAGAGCAATCTTGAGGGTGAGATTGTAGATCGTATTCAGGAGTGTATCGGTGATGCAGACGGGATTATCATTAACCCGGCAGCGTATACACACACATCTATTGCAATTCGTGATGCATTAAGTGCCGTACAGATCCCGGCGATCGAAGTACACCTTTCAAATATTCACCAGAGAGAGGAATTCAGACATAAATCTCTGACAGCTCCTGTGTGCGCGGGTCAGATCGTAGGTATGGGGCCATTTGGTTACCATTTGGCAATGGTAGGTATGACTCAGATCCTCAATGAGGTCAGAGCAATGAAACAGGCTCAGCAGGCACAGCAGCAGACTCAGGCCAAGGCGCAGAAATAAGCATTTGTGTTGCAAGGGGGAGCACTTGCTCCCTACCCACGACATCCACTGTCATCCTGAACTTCTTTCAGGATGACAAATCAATACTTTGATCCAATACTTTGACCAGAAATATTGCTCAGAGATTTCAACTATCAATTTTTGAGGAGGAAAGCATTTTGAATTATATTCTCAGAGATGAAAATGCGATCTATTATGAATGTGGTTACAGCAGTGACAATGCACTCTTTCTCAAATGCGGTTCAGATGCCTACTTCATTACAGATAGCCGATATTCAGTCGAAGCAGAGGAGAAGGTGAAAGGAGCCCAGGTGATTACCCAAGCAGACCTTGTGCATTCTGCACGTCATCTGATGAAAAAATCCAGGATCAAAAAAGTACTTTTTGATCCAAAAGAGTGGAGTGTTCAGGCTTTTGATAATCTTTCTGAAAAGAGTTCCGTGGTTTTTAAGCAAATGCCGGATTTTTCACATAAAAAACGGATCGTCAAGAGCGATAAAGAGTTGAAGATATTAAAAAAGGCTGCAGAACTGGGGAGAAAAGCCTTTAGGGCATTGGCAAAAGAATTCAACAAAAATGGATTTGGAGAAGATGAATTTACCCTGACCTATACAGCCAAATCAATACTGGGTAATTTTGGAGAATATGGCCTGAGTTTCGATCCGATTGTCGCAGTCAATGCAAATGCTGCCAAACCGCATGCATTGCCAACTGACACGAAGTTGAAAAAAGGTGACTTGCTGCTGGTGGATGCCGGATTGAAATATAAACGCTATTGTTCCGATCGAACCCGAACGGTCTATGCGGAGAAGAACTTCTACTTTGAAACGGAGCAGGTATTCAGGAAGAAGAAAATCCAAAAGGCTTATGATACAGTTTTGAAAGCACATGACAATGCTATCGACAAAGCGCGTTCGGGTATGACAGCCAGAAAAATTGATGCTCTTACCCGGGACATAATAGAAAAAGCGGGCTTTGGAAAATTCTTCGTTCACTCTACAGGACATGGTGTGGGACTTGATATTCATGAGATGCCCTATATCTCTTCCAGATCAGATACTGTCATCGAAGACGGGATGGTCTATACGATCGAGCCGGGTATCTATATCCCTGGTGAATTTGGGATTCGTATCGAGGATATGGTAGCGATGATAAAGGGGAAAGCCGTTGTGCTTTGATCTTTGAATAGAGTGCATTGAAGGGTAGGGATGATGAAGAAAGTGTTAGACAAGCAGCATACATTGATCTATACGACACATTATCCATGGCAAATTGATGCCTGCAAGAGAAGAGAGCATAGCAATGAACATAAAGCCATACTGGGAATTGGTGGAAATATAGGCAATGTTGTACGGCGTTTCGAACATCTCTACTGGTTTTTGAAACGTTCCCGACATGTGACTCTTTTGGAGAGTGCACCGATCTTAAAGAATCCTCCTTTCGGTTTCCTGCAGCAGCCTGATTTCTATAATTCGTTGCTGCTGGTGAGTACTTTTTTGACTCCGAGACAATTGCTGCGCTATCTTTTGAGGGTTGAAAAAAGATTTGGAAGAAGGCGCCTCATCAAAGATGGGCCGAGAACTTTGGATATTGATATTATCTTTTATGATGATATCCATATGGATTCAAAAGAGTTGAAGATCCCGCATCCGGCGTGGATGCAGAGAAACTCAGTATTGATTCCTTTGCAAATGATGAAAGGTAGAAGATGATCAATGTGACGCTGGTAGCACCAACACCTCAGGAGGCATATGAACTGGCCAAAGAGAAGTACGGAAAAGATTTCACCCTGATATCAGCGAAGCAGATAAGGCATAATACCGAAGAAGCAATATCCTGTGAAATAACAGTGGCTGTGTCCAAAGATAGTTTTCTGCAGATTTCTGATGAAGACGAGGAGATGGATGGGGGGCTTATGGATGAACTGGCCGGGCTGCGTGAGCAGATCAGCCTGATGAAAGAACATTTGCAGGAGCGCGAAGAGAAGCGCCACTCCCTGATCGAAGAGGTCGAAGCACTTTTTGTTAAAAAAGGCATTGCCAAAGAGTGGCTCGAGAGAGTACTCGCCCCCCTTGTTGGTACGACAGTGGCGGGAGATAAAGAGTTGCTGGTTGCCTATTTGCTTGAAGAGATCGATGAGACCCTTAAGCTGAAAGAAGAAGACCTCAGCAGAAAAAAAGTAATGATGTTTGTGGGACCCACAGGTGTAGGCAAGACAACGACGATCGCCAAGCTGGCAGCACGTTATGCCTATCTGATGGAGAAACCCTACAAAGTAGCACTGGTGAACCTGGACAGTTTCAAAGTGGGTGCATTTGAGCAGTTGGCGCATTATGCCGATATCATGCAGTTGAAGTATGTTACCGCGAACAATACCGCACAGTTCGAAGAGATCTTCGGGGAGTTGGAGGAGTATGATGTCGTATTGATCGATACGGCGGGGATGTCACCCTATGATACTGAGAAACTGGTGAAAACAGTCGAATATCTCAGTTCGGGAAAAGCACAGACTATCGAGGTCAATCTGGTCATCTCATCAACAGTCAAATATGAAGACCTTGAGGATATACATGGGACCTTCTCGTTTCTCAATCTTGACAGCGTTATTCTCAGCAAGTTTGATGAGACCAAACATCTGGGAACAGTTCTGAGCTATCTGTTGCTCTATCCGACACCACTGAGCTATTTCAGCGTAGGGCAGGATGTCCCTGATGATCTGTTGTCAGCGAACAAAGAGTATCTTCTGCAGCGCTTCATCGGTGATCTGGATGCCTGATTCTCAGGTAGTGCAACTCAGGAGGATGATGCAGAGGGAGCATCGTCAATCCTACCTGGAAGTTTGTCTCTCTCCTGCCTGCCTGAAGAAAAAAGAGATCGTTGATCTTGAAGCAGGTGACCTGCTTTTGCTGGACTTGAAACAGTTGGAATTGGATATTTTGGAGGAGGGTGTTTCGGTGGCAAAAGCATCATACGGTATCAGAAACGGTGAACCGTATATTTGCATCGCCAGTCTTGAGAAAAGACCGGTACCTTCGTATAATAGTAAAAAATATGAAGTAATAAAAGTTTCTCTTGGAATGATTGAAAAAAATTCGATGGAAGAGGGCAAGATGATAGCTTTGAGTCAAATAAGAGAGCATGATGCAATACTTTATAGAGAGGATCAGAGAATTGCGAAAGCAAGGTTTGTCACGGTAGGTCAAAAGATCGCACTGCAGATTACAGACATGCTGCGATAATTGAAAGGTAAACAGGGATGAGCAAAAAAGTACTGGTAGGCATGAGCGGCGGAGTCGATTCGACTGTGACAGCAATCCTCCTGCAAAGAGAGGGTTATGAAGTCGAGGGTGTCTATATGAAGCTTCACGAGAAAGAGGGGTATCATGAAGCCAACTTTTCAAGGGTAGAGCGTGTTGGCGACTACCTTGGTATTAAAATGCATTTCCTTGATCTGGGCGCGGAGTTCAAGCAGGAGGTTTATGACTATTTTGTGGAGAGTTACAAAGAGGGGTTGACGCCCAATCCCTGTGTCATGTGCAATCGTACGATCAAGTTTGGAAAGATGATCGAATTTGCCGATAGTGTCGGTGCTGATTTTTTGGCGACAGGACACTATGTAAAATGTGACGGTGAATATATCTATATGGCTGAGGACAAGAGTAAAGATCAGAGTTATTTTCTCTGTGAAGTGAAGAAAGAGGTACTTCCGCGGCTGCTCTTCCCTCTGGGTGAGTGGATCAAGGATGATGTCAAAGCCTTTGCCGAAGAGATCGAAGTACTTCAGGACATTGCGACACAGAAGGAGAGTTCGGAGATCTGTTTTGTGGAAAACGACTATACCGAAATCCTTGAGAAACATATGGATATCGATCTTGAGGGCGAAACGGTAGATACAGAAGGAAATGTTGTAGGGACACATAAAGGCTATATGCACTATACGATCGGAAAACGACGGGGATTTTTCGTCAATGGTGCCCATGATCCTCATTTTGTCGTGGCGATCAAACCCGAGGACAATCAGATCGTGGTAGGCACCCAGGAGAAACTCGAAGAGAGTGCCTTTGATGTTAAACAGATCAACTTATTTGATGATTTGACAGACTTTCGCTGTGAGGTGAAAGTACGCTACCGTACTACCGCTGTTCCTGCTCATGTCGTTATTAAAGATGACAGTGCCACAATAAAGCTCGATCAACCGGTCTTTGGCTTAGCCAGAGGGCAGATCGCTGCTTTTTATGATGAGGAGAGACTTCTTGGCGGCGGGGTGATCTGCTAAATTTAGCGTTGAGCGCTGAGCAGTGTTCCTTTCTCCTCCACACTTCCTTCTTATTGTGTCTTTTAGGGGATGCAATATACTTCACCTGCTAAAATTTATAATAAAGACTTATAGGTATTGATCTTCAAAAAGAATTATTCAATTTTTATTGCATAAAACATAAAGAGGGCAGATATGGCATCTTGCAATGAATCGAAAGGGATTTCTTAAGCCATTTTGTATTATTATTAATTATAAGATATCTTTACAAAACAAATATCGGAGGCAATTATGAGGACAAAACTTTTCGGAATACTCTTCATGGGTTCGGCACTCTTTGCGTCGGAGGCATCTGTCACATTTGACAGGACTTTCGGAGGCGAAGAGGATGATGTGGCAAAGGCGGTGGTCAGGACTGATGATGGTTATCTGATCGCAGGTAAGACCAAGAGTTTCACCCAGCATAGGGATTTTGATGCCTATTTGATCAAGATAGGCAAAAACGGCCAAAAGCTTTGGTCAAAAACCTATGGTGGCGAGGATGATGAGGAGGCCAATGACATCACCCGGTTTGGAAAGGATTTTGTCTTTATCGGTTCGACTCAGACTTATGGCAATGAACGCCTCAGCTTCTATATAAGCAAAATCGACAGTGACGGCAAGGTTGATTGGCAAAAGGCTTATTACAGAGATGAAGATGATGAATATTATGGAAATTCCGTAGCAGCAGATGGTGAGGAGCTGGTCTTTGCCGGTACTGAAAGGCATCTTCAGTTCTTCTCCTCCAACATTACTCCTTTTCTTTTGAGTATGGACAAAGGGGGCACAAAAACCTGGAGGGGTTACTATGGCGGAAAGGATGAAGACCATGCCAATGTAGTCATCAGTACCGGGGATGGCTACCTCATGGCAGGCAAAACCGAAAGTTACGGACATGGTGACTTCGACAGCTATATCGTCAAGACAAACAAAGCAGGCAAAGCGCAGTGGTACGCAGCCTATGGAGGCAAAGATGACGATACAGCTCACGATGTGATCTCCACGAAAGATGGGTATCTTGTCGTTGGGACTACGGATAGTTTTGATTTGAGCAATAATGATGTTTATGTGATCAAGACAGATAAAAAAGGGAAAATGCTTTGGCAGAATACTTATGGCGGAGACCGCGATGATGAGGGTTTTTCAGTTACCCAAAGTCCCGATGGCGGCTATGTCATTACGGGCAGATCGGAGAGCTTCTCCAGACGTAACGGCTTTGATCTCTATCTCTTCAAGATCAATGCCAATGGTAAGCTGAAGTGGGAGAGAACCTACGGGGGCGAAAGTGACGATACCGGCTATGATATCATAGCGGCAGAAGACGGTTATCTTATTGTCGGTGACAAAAAGACAGACATCAGCAGAGACAGCGATGTATGGATACTCAAAGTCGATCTCAAGGGGAAGCTCTGAAGTGACGGCCTTTCTCGCCGCCGCTAAAAAATGATCTGTAGCTTTTTCTCATTACTGCAAAACCTTGAGCCAAATCTCGAAATAGAAAAAAGCATTAGCAGCAACCATTGCATTCATGGGCATCGAGAAAAATAATCACCGAATCTGCGGGTGCGACTCAAATTTTTCTCAACGCCCCTGAATACAAGTGTTATCACTACTGAAAAGTTTTCTATTTCGAGATTTGGACTTGACATTTTCTACTAAAAAAGTTATTATAGATATAAGTTGAGTCATTAACTATAAAGATTATTAAATAAAAGGACTAAATATGACTTATCATGAAAAAATGAAATATTATAGAACTGAAGAAGAAAAAAAGAGGATCGTCTGTCTGCTATGCCAGCATTATTGTAAATTGAAAGAGGGGCAGGTGGGTATCTGTGGTGTGAACAAAAATGAAGGGGGGAAACTGAAAAACCTGGTCTACGGCCATCCCATAGCATTGAATGTGGATCCGGTCGAAAAAAAACCTCTTAATCATTTCCTTCCTGGATCAAAGGCTTTGTCATTCGGTACGGTCGGGTGTAACTTCAAATGCCCCTTCTGTCAAAACTGGGATATTTCTCAGGAACACACCGTTAACAAAGAGATCGAAGTAAGCCCGGAGAGAATGGTCGAGTTGGCTCTCGAGCACGGTGCTGAATCAATTGCTTATACTTATAATGAACCAACGATTTTTTACCCCTATGCCAAAGATATCGGTATCATTGCCAAAGAGAAGGGGCTTAAAAACATTTTTGTCAGTAATGGGTTTGAATCACCGGAGGTAGTCAAAGATATGGCTACCTGGCTTGATGCTGCCAATATCGATCTCAAAAGCTGGGATGATGCCTATTATAAAAAAGTACTCAAAGGAGGACTTGAAGCAGTTAAAGAGACACTCAGAAGATTGGTAGCCGAAGGGATCTGGGTCGAAGTGACGACACTGCTGATCGAAGGTGAGAATGACAGCGATAAAGACTTGACCGAAATGGCAGAGTTTATCGCCAATGATCTGGGCAGACATGTGCCCTGGCATCTCAGTGCTTTTCATCCGGACTACAAAATGCAGGATCATGACTATACCAAGGTTGAAACACTCAAGCGTGCCAGCGAGATAGGTAAAAAAGCGGGCTTGTATTATGTCTATATGGGTAATGTCCCGGTCCATGGGGATACTTATTGCCCCGATTGCGGAGAGTTATTGATCGACAGGACCGGCTATTCGGTGACCGTCAACAAGCTTGAGGATGGCCACTGTCCTGAATGTAAAAGAGAAATTGAAGGAGTCTGGAAATGAGTATGAGACAAACAGCAGTTGCAGGACAATTTTATCCATCAAGTGCAGAAGAAATTGAGGGAATGTTTAGACATTACAATAAAATATTGGATGAACATATCGAGGATTTGGAACTCTTGCATCAAAACCCCAGAGCAGTCATCGCACCGCATGCAGGATATGTTTATTCGGGCTTTACGGCCAATATCGCTTTTCGTCTGCTGGGAAACAGTGATGTAAAGCGTATCGTGGTCATAGGGCCGAGTCACCGTGCTTACGTTAATGGAACAAGTGTATCGGATTATGACCTTTATCAGACACCGCTTGGGACATTCCCGGTTGACAGGAAACTGGTTGATGAACTCAAGTCAGAATTTGGCCTGAATTTTCAGCCTGATGCACATCAAGAGCACAGTACGGAAGTAGAGATGCCTTTTATCAAAGAGTATCAGCCTGATGTCTCTGTGGTTGAGCTGGTTTACGGGGCAGAGGAGCCTGCCAACCTGGCCAAAGTAATCGATTTCCTGTTGCAGGATCCTGAAACAGCTGTGGTGATCAGTACGGACTTGAGTCACTATTATGACATTGAAAAGGCAAAAAGACTCGATAGTATCTGCCTGGATGCCGTACAGAGACTTGATCCTGCAGAGTTGCATCAGGGATGTGAAGCCTGTGGCAAGATTGGTGTGGAAGCGATGCTGATAGCTGCCAAAGAGAGGGGATTAAAACCAATAATACTAGATTATCGTACCAGTGCCGATGCCAGTGGTGATGAATCACAGGTGGTAGGCTACATGAGTGCAGCATTTATATAAAGAGGGGAAGAGTGAATAAAATATCAATTATAGATGGGATCATGAGAGATTTCGTCGAAAGAACCGGTTTGGAAGGAGAGGGAAAAAAATCTCAACGTTATCTCTGGACAGATGCTTTTGCCGTTTGTAACTTTCTGGAACTTTTTCAACAGACAGGCGAAGAGTATTATCTTAAGAAGGCTTTGGATCTCGTCGATGAGGTACACCATATACTGGGACGGCATAGAGAAGATGACAGACGAAGCGGGTGGATCAGCGGCCTGGATGAACAGGAGGGCGCAGTACATCCCTGTATCGGCGGATTACGGATAGGAAAGCGACTGAATGAACGAAAAGAAACTGAAGCCTATGATGAATATTTGGAGTGGGAGCAGGATGGGCAGTATTTTCACTATCTGACCAAATGGATGCATGCACTGAGTCGAGTGACCCAGGTAACGGGAAATCAGCGATATAACCGTTGGGCAATTGAACTTGCAAAAGCTGCTCATCTTAAATTCAGCTATACACTTCAGGGGCATGCAGAAAAGCGTCTTTACTGGAAAATGAGTATTGATCTGAGCCGTCCTCTGGTCTCATCTATGGGACAGCATGATGCACTCGATGCGTTTATTACCTATCATGAGCTTGCGACTACTGCGGCAAATGATCGTGAAAGATCAGAGGAAGTCTGTCTCAGTACTGAGATTGTAGAAGCTCTAAGTATGTGCCATAATATGCACTGGCTGACGGATGATCCGTTAGGGATCGGTGGTCTTCTCTCTGATGCCTGCAGGGCAACACAGCTTATTGCCAATGGCAGTCTGGAAGAAGAGGAGATGCTGCTGAAGATGCTGCATGCGGCCAAAGAGGGACTTGAAGCTTTTCTACATGTAGAAACGTTGAGCAGTCCTCGGGAGTTTCGTCTTGCATTTCGTGAATTGGGACTCTCGATCGGGCTGGCTGCGATTCAAAAAATAAGAAGAAAAATACAGGAAAATCCAGACCGCTTTGTTGATACAGAAAGATTCTATCTACTATTGGATGAGTTGAATCCCTATCTTCATTTACATGAAGCGGTCAACAATTTTTGGCTTGCGCCGGAAAATCAAAAAAACACTCTCTGGAGGGACCATTCCGATATTAACAGTGTGATGCTGGCTACCAGTTTTGCTCCGGACGCCTATCTCAATGTCTTCAGAGAAAAGAGAGTCACTGATGATTAGAAAGGAGAAATAATGCAAACATCTCATGAACTTATCGATGCAATGATCAATTCAGGTATCCTTAGGACACCGCGGATCATCGAAGCATTTAAGGCAATAGACAGGAAATATTTTGTCCCGGAAGAGTTTGCTGAAAACACATATGTCGATGCCCCTCTGCCCATCGGAAAAAACCAGACTATTTCCCAGCCTTCAACGGTGGCGTTTATGCTGGAGCTTCTGGCTCCTGAAGAGGGAGACAAAGTATTGGATATCGGGGCAGGTTCGGGATGGACGGCATCACTGTTATGTGCTATTGTCGGCGAAAAGGGCTCTGTTCTGGGACTTGAAAGAGTCGATGAGTTGGTTGAGGTCGGTCAGTCAAATCTGAAGCAATTTGATTTCGATCAGTGCCGTATTCAAAAAGCTGATGAGAAACTTGGCGTGCCCGGTGAAACATTTGATGCGATTCTGGTTTCGGCCAGTGCGGATGAAATTCCCCGACAACTCTTTAGCCAGCTGAAGATCGGCGCCACACTGGTTATACCAGTGGTAAATTCTATTTTCAGATTTAAAAAAATATCAGAAACCCAGATAGAGACAGATGAGTATAGAGGATTTGTTTTTGTTCCCCTGATCTATAAGTGATGAGATGAAAGTGACATTTCTGGGTACCAGCGCAGGCAGGCCGACCAGAGAGAGAAATGTCTCTGCCGCAGCACTCTCGTTTGACCAGGAGAGCAGATGGTATCTTTTTGACTGCGGGGAGGGGACGCAGCATCAGATCATGAAGAGCAGTCTTTCGAGTGGGAAACTTGAGACGATCTTTATTACTCATATGCATGGTGATCACTACTATGGACTCCCAGGCCTTCTCGATTCCAGAAAGATGGACAGAATTACCAAGCCCCTGACAATCTACGGACCAAAGGGGATAACATCCTTTCTTAACTGTGTGATTGATACCTCGATAGAGAAGTTAGGATATGATTTGCATATTATAGAATATGAAATTGATCAGGAGTTTGAATTTGATCACTTTTCACTTAAGGTCCTTCCGCTTCACCACTCCATCGAAAGCCATGCATTTTATATCAAAGAGCATACGATCAGTAACAGACTCGATGAAGAAAAGCTGTGCACAGCAGGTTTGGAACCTTCGCTGTTCTATGGAGAATTAAAGCGGGGCAGATCTGTAGTTTACGGAGAAAAAACCTATGATCCGGATACCTATCTTCTCGATCCGATCAAAGGACGTTCGCTGATCATGGCGGGCGATAACAGTGATCCGGATATCCTGGGAGACTACCTGAACGATCTGGATCTGCTGGTGCATGAGTGTACCTATACACAGGAGGTTTATGATCACCTTCCTGTCAAAGTTCTGCACACGACTGCCAGAGAGCTTGGGATATGCGCAGAGAAGAGAAGAGTTAAAAATCTTATCGCTACACATATCAGCCCCAGATACCGTGCAAACAGTAAATATTCGATTGATATGATCGAGGATGAAATCAGAGAGTATTATCGGGGTACATTCTTTATCGCCAATGATTTGGATACATATTGGTTAAAACGAGAGGAGAGTCTAGAGGGCACCTCTAAAGTTATTAAGATAAAATACTAAAAAATTTACAAGGAAAAAAGTAATGGCAACATATATATTTGGACACACAACACCGGATTCAGACTCTATTGTAGGGGCACTCTCTCTATCATACTTAAAGAACAAACTTGGCGAAGAGACAGTTCCTGTCAGACAGGGTGATATTAACCCTGAAACAAAATTCATACTTGACAAGTTTGGATACCAGGCGCCTGAACTAAAGACTGAGTTTGCCGGTGAGGATGTGTATCTTGTTGATTTCTCAGATATTTCGCAAAGCCCAAAAGATATCAAAGAGGCAAACATACTCGGTATAGTCGATCATCACAAGTTGGGAGATATCACAACGGCTGCTCCTCTGGAATGTTGGATCAGACCAGTAGGTTGTTCAAATACCATTATCAAGCAGATGTATGATTACCATGGTGTAGATATTCCAAAAGAGTTGGCAGGTATGATGATGTGTGCTATCCTGAGTGATACCGTTATATTCAAGTCACCGACCTGTACCAAAGAGGATACCAAGGCTTGTAAAGAGTTGGCTCAGATTGCCGGGATAGAGGATTATAAAGCTTTAGGTATGGAGATGTTCATCGTCAAATCAGATGTAATGAGCGCAACTCCCAGAGAGCTGGTAACCAGAGACTTTAAAGACTTTAATATGGGTGGTAACACAATAGGTGTCGGGCAGCTGGAAGTCGTTGACCTGAGTGTCTTTGACACTATGAAAGCGGATCTTCATGAAGATATGAAAAAATTCAAGGAAGAGGGTGATAGGCATACCGTCCTCCTTCTGCTCACTGATATTATGAAAGAGGGGTCACAACTGCTTGTCATAAGTGATGACAGTAGTAAAATTGAAAGTGCTTTTGATATAAGGCTTAAAGATAATGAAGCTTGGCTGGAGGGTGTTATGAGCCGTAAAAAGCAGGTTATTCCATTTTTAGAAAAGCAGTTTTAGCATTTCCTCTTTGTGAAAGATAAGACTCCTAGGAGTCGGGGGAGGCTCCTAGTACGGCTTTTGACCAATATAGTTGCCAAGAGGATTGTAGTTGCAGACCCATATCTGTGCTGCGTTGGAGCCGACGGCCATACCGCAACCAACCTGGGTTGTTCTCTTCCAAACTATCTGTGTATAGTGACCACATACTTTTCCCGGCTTACACCGGTTATTTGCGTGATTGTAATATTTTTCCTCAGCAGCCCATAAAGAGACAATTTTGGCAGGGGAGACTGATTGTACTTTTTTCTTGCCATTACCCATTCTGACCGGACTTGCCCAATAAATATTTTCTCCGTAGATACGCTTGTATTTCCCACTCCGTGGGCGATGTATCATGGCACAATTTTTCTCTTTGGCAAGATAATTTGCCCATTGTTGGGCATGCTTTGCCAATTTGTTTGACCATTGCAGCGGAGGTATATTGTGTTTCTCCCTGATTATATTATGGCTTTTGGTTATACCGGCATATTTTTTTGGTTCTCTATCTTTTGCACTTAGTTGGCTTGGTTGAAACAACAGCAGTATTATAAGCAGTAGAGTAAATTTCATAGTAATCCTTTCTAGGAGTCAGAGAGGCTCCTAGAGGTGTCCTTTATGTTTTCTTTTTTTTGCGCTAAGATCTTTTCTCAACTGCTCTTTCTCGTCTTTTTCCTGTTTTACAGAAAAAATCCAGAGCCGGTTGATGATCCCATAGACAACGGATGAGACAACGATGGAGTAGAAGGCAGTTCCGATATAAAGCGGTACAACAATACTATCCCAGTTTTCACTGAACCAATCAAGTGTCAACTCTATATCGGAGATTCCTTCACGGCCAAGTATAAAATTTCCGGTGAGATATTCTATATAGTACATGAAAGGCATAGTGATGGGATTGCTGAGCCATACTACGGAGATGGCCAGAGGGACATTGAACCTGATAAAAGGAGTTGTGGCAAGTACGGCAAGCATTTGCATCGGCATGGGTATAAATGCCCAGAAGAGCCCAACCAGTATGGCCTTTGAAACCGATTTTCTATTGATGGAAAGATACTCCCGGGGGATCTTATACTTTTCAATAAATTGATCAAGTTTACCGGATGCCTGCTTCTTCTTTTTAAAGACTTTTCGTATCATCGAACGGTCCCATCTCCTCACATACTTTTCGTAAGTGTAGTATCTAAGAACTTTAAACCCCCTTTTTATCATTATTTGTGTAAAATACGCACAATAACTTTTACTCGAAAGGCTGGAATGATGGGTGGATATATGATTTTTTCCGGGACGTCAAATCCCGAGCTCTCCGAAGAGATAGCAAGGTATCTGGATATGCCTCTTTCTCTGGCAAAGATCAATCGCTTCTCGGATGGTGAGATCAATATACAGATATCTGAGAGTGTACGCGGGAAAGATGTCTTTATTATTCAGCCGACCTGTGCACCTGCCAATGCCAACCTGATGGAACTGCTGATCATGACGGATGCACTCAAGCGCTCTTCAGCCAGATCGATTACAGCGGTGGTTCCCTATTATGGCTATGCAAGACAGGATAGAAAAGCGGCTCCGAGAGTTCCGATCACTGCCAAGCTGGTTGCCAACTTGATAGAGACAGCGGGAATCACCCGTATGGTGACTATAGATCTCCATGCCTCACAAATCCAGGGCTTTTTTGATATTCCTGTGGATAACCTCTATGGTGCGATTCTTTTTCTGGACTATATCAAATCAAAGAAATTTAAAAACCCCGTGATCGCATCACCCGATATCGGCGGTGTTGCCAGAGCCAGATATTTTGCCAATAAACTGGGATTGGATATGGTCATTGTTGACAAACGCCGGGAAAAAGCCAACGAATCTGAAGTGATGAACGTCATCGGCGAAGTTGAAGGCAAAGATATTATCCTTATCGATGATATGATCGATACGGCCGGTACGATGGTCAAGGGCGCCCAGGCACTTAAGGATCTGGGCGCCAACAGTGTCATGGCATGCTGTACGCACCCGGTACTCTCCGGGCCGGCATTTGATCGTATCGAAGAGGGTGCATTGGATGAGCTGGTTGTCGCCAATACCATTCCGATGCCAAGATCATGCAAAAAGATCAAAATGCTCTCTACGGCTCCAATGATGGGAGAAGTGATCAGAAGAGTCCATAACAATGAAAGTGTTAATTCACTCTTTGAGACAACATGAAGAAAATTAGAAATTAGAAATTAAGAATTAGAAATTAGAAATTCTGACAAGCATTGTCAAGCAATGCAATTATTCTTAACCCTTAACACTAAAAAACAAGGTTTTTAATGGCAAAAGTACCACAGTCACATATTCGAAACTTTTCGATCATTGCACATATCGATCATGGCAAGTCAACACTTGCTGACAGGATCATACAGGAGTGCGGAGCAGTCTCTGACAGGCAGATGTCTTCGCAGGTGATGGATACGATGGATATCGAGAAAGAGCGCGGGATTACGATCAAGGCACAGAGTGTGCGACTGGACTATGAAAAAGATGGGGAAAAGTATATTCTCAACCTTATTGACACTCCGGGACATGTGGATTTTTCCTATGAGGTGAGTCGTTCACTTGCTTCTTCCGAGGGGGCACTGCTCATTGTAGATGCGGCACAGGGCGTAGAGGCTCAGACTATTGCCAACGTTTATATTGCTATCGAAAATGATCTTGAGCTTTTGCCGGTTGTCAACAAGATAGACCTTCCTGCTTCTGATCCGGACAGAGTACTCTCGGAGCTTGAAGAGGCTATCGGTATTGATGCGACAGAGCACAATCTTGTTTCTGCGAAAACCGGACTGGGAGTAAGAGATCTTATCGATTCTATTGTAGATCGTATACCTGCGCCAAGCGGAGATGAAGAGGCACCGGCAAAAGCACTTATTTATGACAGCTGGTTTGATAATTATTTGGGAGCATTGGCGCTCGTGCGGGTTTTTGAAGGGAGCCTCAAAAAAGGGCAGGTAGCAAAAGTGATGGGAACAAAAAGTGAGCACCAAATCCTCAGCATGATGTACCCCAACCCTATCGCACCTATCAAAACAGATGAGATCCGAACGGGTGAAATCGGCATTGTGGTGATGGGACTCAAAACTGTAGATTCCCTCCAGGTAGGAGATACCATTACGGATGCGAAGAATCCCACAGCTGAGATAATTAAAGGATTTGAACCGGCGAAGCCGTTTGTTTTTGCAGGGATTTATCCTATCGAGACCGACAAGTTCGAAGATCTGCGTGACGCACTCAATAAACTCAAACTAAACGACTCTTCACTCAGCTTTGAGCCTGAGAGTTCCATGGCGTTGGGAAGCGGATTTAGGACAGGTTTTCTGGGAATGTTACACATGGAAGTGGTGAAGGAGCGTCTGGAACGAGAATTTAACCTTGATCTTATCGCTACGGCACCAACGGTGGTCTATAAAGTGAAGCAGACCAATGATGAAGAACTGGAGATACAAAACCCGAGTGAACTGCCTGAGACACAGAAGATAGAGGCCATTTATGAGCCCTATGTCAAAGCGACCATTCTGACACCTCAGGAGTATGTGGGGAATCTCATCAAGCTTCTTAATGATCGTCGCGGGATTCAGATCAAGATGGATTATCTCAATGAAACACGTGTATTGATGGAGTATGATATCCCTATGAATGAAATAGTAATGGATTTTTATGACAAGCTCAAAAGCATTACGAAAGGGTATGCAAGTTTTGATTATGAGCCGATAGGGTTCAGAGAGGGTAAGCTTGTCAAGCTGGATATTAAAGTAGCCGGAGAAGTTGTAGATGCACTTTCTATCATTGTACCTGAAGAGAAGGCGAGGACAAGAGGACTTGCATTTGTAGGGCAGCTCAAAGAGCTTATTCCCAGACAGCTTTTTGAAGTGGCGATCCAGGCAAGTATCGGGAACAACGTCATCGCCAGATCAAATGTCAAATCAATGGGCAAGAATGTCACTGCCAAATGTTATGGCGGGGATATCACACGTAAACGAAAACTTCTGGAGAAACAAAAAGCAGGGAAGAAGCGTATGAAGTCCATCGGTAGGGTTCAGGTACCACAGGAGGCCTTCATGGCTGTCTTAAAGTTGGATAGCTAATGGGTTGGGCAATGCACCTGCATCTGATTGCAGCGATCTCATGGATCGGCGGTTCGGTCTTTATGTTTATTCTTGGAGTAACGATGAGGGACAAGCAGGATCAGACAGAGGTTTATCCCCGTATCGGACCGATCTACGGCTATTTTGAGATAGCGGCACTCTTTATCCTTCTGATCACAGGTACGGTCATGATCACCAATAACGGACTGATGGATATCCTCTTTGATATGAGTATCCACAATGAAGTGATCGATTCGCTGCGTATCAAACTGATTTTTGTAGCTCTTCTGGCTGTCTTAACCGTTGTGCATTCGATTATTGCACTCAAGACACTGCGTGTTGACAAGACCCCTATCCAAAAATTCTTCTCCCGTGGTGCATCGATGGGTATCTTCTTTCTCAACTTTATTGTTTTGCATTACGCGATGGTGATCAGGGATATACTGTAGCCTTCGGGGCTGAGAATCCGATATGATGAAAGTGGTTATTTTCGATATGGACGGCACGTTGATCGATTCGCAGTATGACATCACGCGAACCATCAACTATATCAGAGAAGTAAATCATGGTCTGCCGCCGTTGGAGAGTACTTCTGTCGTCAATATGATCAATAGTTACAAGCGTAACCTCTCAAAACTTTTTTACGGCACCGAACAGCATGAAGAGTGTGACCGTTTGCTCTTTGAATCGTACTATTATGATCAATGCATCCAGAACCCTACGCTCTATTCAGGCATCAAAGAGATGCTTGAACAGCTCCAATCCAATGGTGTCAAGCTTTCTGTTGCTACTAATGGTCCGAGCCTCTTTGCGCGCCGAATGATCGAATATCTGAAGATAGACGTATATTTCGACTATATTGTTGGTCCCGATATCACCGGTACTCCCAAGCCCGATCCTGTCATGTTGCACTATATCCTTGAAAAATATGGTTTTGAGTATGGCAAGCATAAGGGATGGATGGTCGGTGATAATAGCAAAGATATGGAGGCTGCTCAACGCGCAGGTCTATACGGTGTTTTTGCGACCTGGGGGTTTAGTCCTGAAGGCGAAGGCGATTTTGTCCTTGACTCACCGCATGAGCTGTTTGGAATACTTTAGAGGTGACTGGGAGCCTGTCGGACTCATGCTTAATTGGCTGCAAAATTCACTCTTTTGTCCTATTTTCAGCTCTTTTTCGTTAAATAGCTACGGCTATTCGCCTCAAACGAGCCAAAAATATGCCTAAAAGAGTGAATTTTTTCTTCAATCAGATGAGTCCGACAGGCTCCTAGTACAAATATTTTTAGATTCC
>JAYEND010000024.1:0-56002 GCA_034721895.1 Campylobacterota bacterium
GAAAAATAAAATAATTCAAGTCATTATCGTCTGCATCAACGTATTGATAAGCTTTACTATATTTAGCAGGGGCTTTTTTAAGTAGTTTACTAATAGAAATATATTCAAAGTAATCATAGCCATTTTTTAACATGGACCAATAAAACAGTGCTCTTGCTGTCCGACCATTTCCGTCTGAGAATGGGTGAATATACCCTATCATAAAATGTAAAATAATTGCCTTTATCACAGGATGAATAAAGTCTATACCTTCATGTTTAGTATTCGAGAAAACACATAGAGCATTCATTCTATCTATTGTCTCTTCATGTATTGGAGGTTGGAACAGTATATTGTTATCTCTATCAGCAATATAAATTTCATCATCTATTCTAAATTTTCCAAGCACAACATCATTATGGCTAGTATTCATTGTAGCTATTTTATGAAAGCGTAAAATAATATCAATACTTAAATCTTCATCTTTTTCAACTTGAAGTTCTTTCATAAGCAGATAATTATTATAAATCATCTGTTCATCTTCAGTTTGAGGTTTTCTATTGGTTTTCAGCATCTCTTTTGCTACCCTTCTTGTAGTAGATGCACCCTCAAGCTGTGAACTGTTTATCGCCTCTTCAATAGTAAGCGAAGATAATAAATAGGCATTTCCTATAGAGTCACTTGGGACTAAACCTACTCTTGAAAACTCCATCATCTGATAAAGTCTTGCTTGTAATATCTCTGGTATCGAATAATTAAAAAAATGATTATTTTTATCTTGAAGACGTAATAGTTTTCTACCATTCATTCTTGCCGATTTTACTGTATACCATGCTATTAATGGATCATCATCCTTTTTGACTCTCCATTTAAAATCTTCCCAATAAAGATACCTACCTTTATCATCTACTTCTTTATAGTCAAAATAATACTTAGCATAGCCTGTTAATACTATCCAAGCTTTATATGCCCTTTCTTCTTGATTAATAGACATACTAAAGCATCCCTCTCATCTCATCCTCAGTAAGCGTACTCACACCCAAACTCTCAGCCTTTTTCAACTTAGACCCAGCATCATCTCCATACACAACAAAGTCCGTTTTTTTACTCACTGAACCACTCACTTTTGCGCCTAATTTTTCCAACATCTCTTTGACTACACTGCGGCTTACAGACATAGAACCTGTCAATACTACTGTTTTGTCTTTAAAAGGGTTGTCCGCGGCCTCAATCTTCTCTTCAACTGTAGGTCCAATCGTCTCAAAGAGTTGCAAAACAAAGTCATGGTTGACACGCATAAATTCCAAGAGTGAATTTGCCATCTCTTCACCGATACCATCGATCGCCACAACCTCATCAAATGTTACGTCAACGATTCCCAAGCCAAACTTCTGAGCCAATGCCTTGCTCGCCACTTCACCAATATGTTCGATCCCCATCGCAGAGACAAGACGATAAAGCGGTGCTCCTTTGGTATCTTCTATAGCAGACAGAAGGTTATTGATCCTCCTCTCCTTGAAGCCCTCCAGATGTGTCAAATCCTCTGCTTTAATAAAATAAAGACCCAAAATATCTTTGATGATCTTCTCTTTGACCAGCAGTTCAACGATCTTGGAACCCAGTCCATCGATATTCATACACCCTTTTTTGGCAAAATGAATGATAGAGTTAGTGATCCGATCAGGGCAATGCAGGTTTTGGCACTTGATCAGCGTACCCTCATCCAAAAGCTCACTGTGGCAGGTGGGGCACTCTGTAGGACGATGCACCGGAATTTCACTGCCATCTCTGCGATCTGCCAGGACTTTGATGATCTTGGGGATCACATCGCCGCTTCGGATGATGATGACAGAGTCCCCGATACGGATATCTTTACGCTCTATCTCATCAAAGTTATGCAGTGTAGCTCGATTGACTGTAACACCTTCGATATTCACTGCTTCTACCTCTGCTACAGGCGTAACAACACCCGTACGCCCTACCTGAAGCGTAATACCCTCGATCCTGGTTACCTTTTCGATAGCCGGGAACTTATAAGCACACATCCATTTTGGAAACTTCACCGTATAGCCGAGTTCTTCCTGTTTACTCACTTCGTCGACTTTGATCACCATCCCATCCATCATCATCGGTATCTCATCACGCAGATCGATCAACTTCTGATAAAAGATTTCGATCTCTTCTATAGAATTACACTCCTGAGCATAAGGCGGTCTGAGAAATCCAAAATCATAGACAAAATCCATCTTTTCTGACAGTCTTGGATACTCTAGTGCGTTCTCCCCTATCCCCCAAGGATAAAAAACCAATCTTCTTTTTGCCGTAATAGAAGAATCTAACTGTCTTAGACTTCCTGCAGCTGCATTACGAGGGTTGGCAAAGAGGCTCTCCCCTTCTTGCATTCGCTCTTCATTGATCTTCTCAAAATCATCCTTTCGGATCACCACTTCACCGCGTATCTCGATAAGTCCGGTATAGTCGATACTCAAAGGTATGGACCGGATCGTACGGACATTGTCAGTCACCTCTTCACCCACTACCCCGTCACCTCGCGTGATCGCACGAACCAATTTACCCTCATCATAAAGTAAATTCATACTGGCACCATCAAATTTTGGCTCACAGAAGTACTCACTTTTACCTACATTTTTGTCTACCCGTGCGATCCACTCTTCGACCTCTTCATCGCTAAAGACATCTTCCATACTCCACATCCGCCTGATATGCTTTGCTTTGGAAAATTCATCACGTACTATACCCCCTACACGTATAGTCGGTGAATCTTCTGCCACCTCAGCAGGATGCATCTCTTCATAAGTCAACACTTCATGATAGAGCTTATCATACTCCTCATCAGATGCAACAGGGCTGTCCTCTACATAGTAGGCATATGCCCATTTTTTGAGGATTTGTACTTTTTCCCGGTACTGTTCTTGTGTCATTTTTTCACTTTATTGATTTAATGCTTGCCAAACTTTGAGTACTTGCCGATGCTCCACCACATCATGACACCGCACGATCGAAGCACCATTCTCCACCGCCTTGAGATGGATTGCCAAAGTTCCAGGGAGGCGTTCTTGTGTCGATGCGGGGATGATCTTGTCGATCATAGATTTTCGACTGGCTCCGATGAGGATTTCACAACTAAATTTCCTGAAATGTGAGAGGTTTTTGATAAGTGTGAGATTATGCTCAAGGGTTTTACCAAAACCTATCCCGACATCTAAAATAATTTTATCCCGGCCAAGCCCCAAGGCTTCGCATTTGGCAATACGTTCTTCAAAAAAACGACTGACTTCTACCATCACGTCACTATAATGCGGGTTTTGCTGCATCGTCTGCGGAGTACCCTGCATATGCATGATACAGAGCTTCGCTTGATATTCAACTGCCAGTTTTATCACTTCATCATTTGAGCCGCCGGTAATATCATTGACCAGCCCAAAACCACTCTGCAGTGCATAGGCGATCACTTCCGGCGTGTAACTGTCTATGCTAAATGTAGCTTCCTCATAGAGTTTTTCACTTTTGACAGCATCGCAGATCGGTTTGATACGCTTCAACTCCTCATCGGCACTTACCATCTCTGCTCCCGGGCGGCTGGAGACTGCACCTATATCGATGATAGAAGCACCTTCTCTGATCATCTTTTGGATCTGGGCTACCGCATCTTCTGCCATCAATCTGCTACCGGCATAAAAACTGTCATCATTGGCATTGATGACACCCATGATCTGTATAGGATAATTTTTTTCAGTAAGGGATTGCTTCAACTCTTTAGCCACCGCCTTGAGCCCAAAAGGCTGAGCCAATTCTTTTCGGGAAAGGATCTCGATATGCTTCTTTGTACCGATGAGAATACAGTCATATTCACTCTTTTCACAAGTAATCACCCCGCCAGGAACTGCCAGATCAGCTCCGATACTCAGGGCATCCTGTTTGAGAATATTGGCAGCCGGGGTACGAAGGTCTTTGAGATAAAAGGTTAAAAGTTCCATCTTTTTTGTCATAATACTGATACCACCACTCTCTACACCAAGGGCTTTAAGAGCTTCTTTTTTATCTAGAATAGTTCCTAGCCGATAGACATTCATACTATATATCCTTTTTACTGCTCACCGTTACTTGTTAGCTGCTCAATCTCATCGTTTCTTTTTTGCTAAAAGTTTCAACAACAATGTCATTAGGACAAACTGTGGCGGTGATCCTACATCCAATGCCTTGAAAGCATTCTGAAAAAGCTGCAGCGTTTTTTCGTCAAGATCAAATTGCTGTGACTTCATTGCTTCTGTACTGATCTTCTCGACGAGAGATTTGGCAACAGCTTTGTCCATAAGACGTTTATGGTTTTGGATAAAAGCATAAACTGATGTCAAATCAAGCTGCTTCATATCCAGTTCAAAGACTTCCGCCTCCCGTGTCTCACGAACTACAGATATAGGAAGTCTGGATCGTATCGTCGGCAAGACTGTTGCCTTGGAAAGGGTGATCAAAATAAAAGAGACGCGAGCAGGAGGCTCTTCGATCACTTTAAGCAATTTGTTTTGAATTGTGCTGGAAAACTCATTGGCGACCAGGATGATCACTGTCTCCACTTCACTTGACATATAGGCTTTTTCAATTGCCAACTTGGCATCTTCAACAAGGAATGTTTTCTTCTCTGTAATGATAACCATACATTCATCCGGGCGAAGGGCTTCAGAACAATTGATCATCCCCTCCATCTGTAAAGTAGCAATGATGACGATACGTTCATCTGTACGGCTGTCTATCAGCAGCTTGATCGTCTTCTCTATTTGCGATGCAATGATGACCTGACTGGTTAAGGCTAATCTCATATTTCCAAATCTAAATCGCCAAAGAGTGCAGCGTCAATAGTCAGATCAAAAAGCTTATAGAGTTGAAGCAGCTTAATATCCCTCAAATCATCACTGCCGCGAAGAGCAAAACTGTTTTGGACCTGCTCATCAATCACCCAGAGAAAGTTTTCATCATTGCGATAGACCAGTTTGGTATGGGGATGGTCTCCCTTCCCGACATACCAGATAAAATATCCGTTTGGAAAAGAGATATCCAGCATATCCTCAAGCAGTTCGATCTCCTTAGTGGAAATAACGGTTGTGAGATTCGGAAAAATAGTTATCAGGGGATAGATGGAGAGGAATGGCCTATTGCTCTGAAGTGAGTTGATCTTGGTAGTGACATATTTTCCGAACCATCGATTTTCATCATCCGTTAACAGTAGAACTGTTTGCCCCTCCAGTATTTTGGAGACAGCACTCTTGGCCAGGGGAGCCCAGTCATAACGGTACTCTTCCATCCAGCTGAAACCTGATTCTTCCCTGCGAATCGTTTCCAGTGTCCAGTTCAGAAGTTTTTGCATCTTCTTTATTTGTCCAGTTCGTAGGCATCGTGCAGTGTACGGACTGCCAACTCTCCATACTTTTCATCGATGATCATTGAAACTTTGATCTCACTCGTACTGATCATTTCGATGTTGATATTATTCTCTGCCATAGTAGAGAATGCCTTCGCGGCCACACCGCTGTGAGACTTCATCCCCACACCGACAACAGAGACTTTGCAGACATTTTCATCAAAATCCATACCGCCTATATCATGGCCGAAACCACCTATGACACTCTTGGCTCTTTCAAGCTCACTCGCAGGTATGGTAAAACCCAGGTTGGTCGTTCCATCTGTACTTGCATTCTGGATGATCATATCTACATTGATCTGTTCTTGCGCCAATATACTGAATATCTCCGCTGCGATACCGGGCCTATCTACTACCTGCCGCAATGTCACTCTCGCCTGATTTTTATCCAAAGCGATTCCGCTTACCAATACTTCTTCCATCTCTTCACTCTCCTTTGCGATTACCGTTCCTTCATCCTCTGAAAAACTGCTCTTTGCCACGATCTTGACACTTAATTTTTTAGCCAATTCAACAGAACGGCTCTGCAGGACTTTGGCTCCCAGACTTGCCAGCTCCAGCATCTCATCATAAGAGATAAAATCCATCTTTTTGGCTTTGGGTTCGATCCTTGGATCTGTCGTATAAACCCCATCGACATCGCTGTAGATTTCACAGGTATCTGCATTCAATGCACCGGCAATAGCCACAGCAGAAAGATCTGAACCTCCCCGTCCGAGTGTTGTCACACGTCCCTCTTCATTGATCCCCTGGAAGCCGGCAACGATGACCACTCTGCCTCCATCCAATTCTCTGTGCAATGCCATTGTGTCGATCGATTCAATACGGGCAAAGGTATGGCTGTTGTCCGTTTTGATCCCTGCCTGCCGGCCAGTCATCGCTATGGTATCCACTCCCATCTCCTGCAATGCGATTGCCAGCAGTGCTGCCGTCACACGCTCACCGGAACTGAGCAGCATATCCATCTCACGTTTGGATGGAGTTTTGCTGAAATGATTGGCATATTCGATCAGTTTATTGGTCTCTCCACTCATGGCTGAAACAACAATGACAAGATCATTTCCATCTTTTCTGGCTTTGGCAACACGGTTGGCAACATTTTCAATACGGTCCAAACCCCCGACACTGGTTCCTCCATACTTGTGTACGATCAACATTTAAATAAATCCTTCTTTTATAAAATATCCAATCACCTGACGATAAATTCTCCGCTTAAAATAAGCCACTCTTTTAAATAACTCTTCATATGCTACAAACTGATACTCTTCAAACTCCGGGATATCATAAGCATGCAGATTGATTTGTGCGCCCTCTTTGAGACGGACCAAAAAATATTTCTGAGTCTGCCCCCTGAAAGGATACATCTTTTTTGAAATGACATTAGGGAAGTCATAAGCGATCCATTCGGGAAATTCGGAAAGGATCTCTACATCGTTACAGCCGATCTCCTCAAGCAATTCCCTCATCAGAGCCTCTTCTGGACTCTCCCCCTCATCAATTCCCCCTTGGGGAAACTGCCATGCATTTTTAACATCACTTCTGTGTGCAATAAAAAATTCGCACTTTTCCGGATATTTCGAAGAGAGTATAACAGCTGAAACATTCGGGCGGTATCCCATCTCTTTCTGCATTTCTTACTCTTCTCTATAAGAGTACTTATAGAAAATCCAAGTACCCTTATGTTATATTTCTGAAAAATATTTTATCCAAAATGGGTTTATAACCATTTGAAACGAGTATTAAAAAGTGCTTCTGTATCTGCATATTCCCTATTGCGACTCCAAATGCCACTATTGCAGCTTTAATTCCTATGTTGATAAGTTCGATACGCGCAAAGCTTATATGAGGGCACTTCACAGACAGATAGAATTTGAATTGAAACGATTTAAAGTGCAGACTGCATCACTGGACACCCTTTTTATTGGCGGGGGAACACCATCCACTGTCATCCCTGAACTCTATACACCGATCTTCAAACTGCTGCAGCCCTATCTTAAAGAAGATGCGGAAATTACTACAGAGGCCAACCCCAACTCCGCAAGCCGACAATGGCTTCAGGGAATGAGAGAATTGGGGGTCAACCGGGTCAGCTTTGGAGTCCAGAGTTTCAATAAAACCAAACTCAAAGCCCTGAACCGGGCTCACACTCCGAAGGATGCAGTCAAAGCTATCCGTACCGCAAAAGAACTGGGCTTTGAACACCTTTCACTCGATTTGATCTATAACTATCAGGGTGACACATCAGAACTGCTTATATCTGATATCGAGCAGGCTTTCTCTCTTCCTGTCGACCATATTTCAGCCTATGAACTGACAATCGAAAATCAGACCCTGTTTGCACAAACTCCGGAGGTAAAGCAGGAAGATGATGATCTCTCCCTCTTTGTTGCCAGGGAGATCAAAAGAAGAGGTTTTGACCACTATGAAATATCCAATTTCGGAAGTTACCAGAGCAGACACAACAAAGGCTACTGGGAACTGGAAGAGTACATCGGCGCTGGTGCCGGTGCCGTCGGATTCAGGGATGGTACACGGTATTATCCCCAAACTGATATCGATAGATACATTTTGAACCCACTCAAGATCACCGAAGAAAAGCTCACTCATGAAGATATCCTGACAGAGAAAATATTTCTAGGGCTTCGCAGCATTATTGGCGTAGAGAAGCGGATTCTTTCACTGAAAATGCAGGAGAATGCTGACTATTTGGTCTTAAAAGACAAACTGATATTTGATGGAACAACCTACCATAACCCTGACTTCTTTCTTGCGGATGAAATCACCCTTTATCTTCTCGATTAAACACGCAATAACCTTTTTTTGCTAGAATACACAATAATTTATTCTCATTAAAAATAGAAGGTTTGCCATGTTTGGTATGGGTTTTACTGAAATACTACTGATCGCCGTTATTGCCATTCTTTTTCTCGGACCTGACAAACTCCCTGATGCCATGGTAAAAGTTGCCAAATTTATGAAAAGTGTAAAAAAGGCAGTGGGTGATGCCAAAAACAGTCTCGAAGAGGAGATGAAGATCGCAGACCTTAAAGAAGAGGCACTCAGCTACAAAAAACAACTGGATGACGCAACGGATGAACTCAAGGGATTCAAAAATGTGGGTATCAATCCTATGGATGACATCAATGATGCGATGAACAGCGCCAAGCAAAGCTTCTCGGAAGCAGCCTCTGAAGCAGAGCAGAATACGATCACCACTCAGGTTGAACCAAAAAGAGAAAAGGTCACC
Source organism: Campylobacterota bacterium (assembly GCA_034721895.1). Classification (GTDB taxonomy): domain Bacteria; phylum Campylobacterota; class Campylobacteria; order Campylobacterales; family Sulfurovaceae; genus SZUA-451. The sequence continues at coordinate 8,664 of JAYEND010000024.1, forward strand.
TTTGAAAAGAGAAGTGAAAGAACTGCCATGGCAGAGAAGCCTGAGAGCAAAGGCGGAGAAGCATAATGTTTGATGATCTGAAACCCCATCTTGTAGAGCTCAGGAAGCGTCTGGGCATCTCTGTTCTTGTCGTTATTGTTTTTGCATTCATTGCTTTTGGTTTCAATCAATACATTATAGCCTTTGCCAAAGCACCTCTTCTTGGTGTTGTTGACGGAGACCCATTTATCGGTGGTATCGGTATCTTTTTTACCGCGCTGAAGATTTCTATTTTTACAGGATTTCTCTTTGCACTCCCTGTAGTATTCTCACAGCTTTGGCTCTTTATCGCACCCGGACTTTACGCCAATGAAAAGAAGTATGTCCTCCCTTTTGTCGGTATCTCAACCCTGATGTTCCTTCTGGGTACAGCATTTGCCTATTGGGTAGTCATCCCTCTGGGGTTTCAGTTTTTATGGATGTTTGCCGGAAATCTGGTAAATTTTCTTCAAACACTGGATGAGTACATCGGTATTTTCACAAAGATACTTTTTGGATTCGGTGTCGCTTTTGAACTGCCTGTTGTTCTCTTCTTTTTGGGAATGCTCGGACTTGTAACCGACAAAAACCTCAAAGATTTCTTTGGGTATGCGATATTGATTATTTTTGTCTTTGCCGCACTGCTGACTCCGCCTGATGTGATCACCCAGTTACTGATGGCCGGTCCACTGATACTCCTTTATGGTATCTCTATCTTTATCGTTCGCATGGTCAACCCTCATGAGCAGGAAGAAGATAACGAGGATGAAGGCGAAGAACTCAGCGAACGGGAAAAGACAAAACAACAACTTCTCGATGATGTAGAGAATCCTTAGCGGTTCTCTCCGATAGAAGCTTCCATGCCCATAGAGACCATCCTTCCCCCTTCAGATGAACTGCTGACCTCAGCTTATGACTACACACTCCCTGAAGGGCATATCGCTGTCACACCTGTCTATCCAAGAGATCATGCCAAACTTTTGGTATATGACCGTGATACTGATACGATAACACACACTACATTTCATGAACTTCTCAACTATCTGCCTGAAGCATGTGATGTCTTCCTTAATGATACACGTGTCATAAAAGCCAGAATATTCGGGACCAAAGAGAGTGGCGGAAAAATTGAACTTCTTTTCAATAAACCCCTGGATGCCACCCACTGTCTGGTGTTTATCAAAGGCAGGGTCAAAGTCGGAGCAAAACTCTCTTTTGAGCGGGAATTGACAGCCGTTGTCACGTCACTGAATACAGATGGCTCCAGGGTCGTCAGCTTCTCCCATCACGGTAAACCTGTGAGATTTGAAGAGCTGGTTTTAATCCTTGATGAGATAGGGCATATTCCTTTGCCTCCTTACATACAACGGGAAGATAGAAAAGAAGATGAGAAAGATTATCAGACACTTTTTGCCGAAAATGCAGGAGCCGTTGCCGCACCCACCGCTTCCCTGCACTTTACCCCTGAACTCTTCGAAGCACTGCAGCACAGACATCAGATACACAAAATCACACTTCACGTCGGAGCCGGTACATTCAAACCCGTTGAAGTCGATCATATACTCGAACATCCCATGCATTCAGAGTATTTTAATATCTCCGATGCAGCTGCCAAAGTTTTGGAAAGCGATCGCAAAATTCTGGCTATCGGGACGACAGTAACACGAACAGCAGAATACTATGTCCGAACCAAAGAAAAAAGCGGCGAGTGTGATCTTTTCCTCAATCCCCACAATCCACCGCAACGGGTCAATTATCTTCTCACCAATTTTCACCTTCCCAGGAGTACCCTGATCATGCTGGTCAGCGCTTTCATAGGCAGAGAAAAGACACTTGAACTGTACCGTGAAGCTATTGCGAACAAGTACCGTTTTTTCAGTTACGGAGATGCGATGCTGATCCTATAGTGCACATATTTTCCACTTTTGACACTTTTTGCACAATTTTAACACTTACCTGTTCTCATTTTAATATTAACTGATATAATACCCAAGCAATAACTATACAAAAGGAAAAGTGTGAAATTTAAACTATTACTTCTCTTGTCACTGCTAATCACACTGGTTTTTACCGGCTGTACCAAACCCTACAGCTATCCGAACTATGATATTATAAAACCGTCAGTGACTTGTAAGCCAAAACGAAAAAATATTGAAAAATTACTTAGTCAATATCTTGATAAGCCCTATGTGTGGGCAGAAGAGGGTCCTCATGCCTTTGACTGTTCCGGCTTGACCTACAATATATACGGCCAAATGGGAGTCAAGATCCCCCGTGTAGCATGGCAACAGTCAAAAGTCGGGAAACGTGTCCAGTATGGCAATTTGCAATATGGTGATTTGATCTTTTTTGGTTCAAAGTATGGAAAAAGCAAACGCATTACCCATGTCGGAATCTATTTGGGTGACGGATGGTTCGCCCATGCCAGCAGCAAAGAGCGCAAAGTCACTTATACCAACTTCAAGGACGAACCGGTTTACCTGAAAAGGATGAAGGTTTGCCGGCGATACCTCAGTGAAAATGAAAAAAAGCTCTATATGCAGTGTGATGGAAAACTGAAGAAAATGAAGACCACCAGCAGCTGGCGCACCACTCCATGGCAGCCGGGAATGAAAATGCCCAGAAAAGCTGTTCCATAGTAGTTGCATTTGAAAGCTTTGTTTAAAATATGCTGCTATCTACTCCTGGTTCTTATTTTCACATCCTGTGCTTCAAAGAAGCGCTATAAGCCTGTTGTCAAATACCAGCAACCTTCCGGAAAAGCACTCAAAACTACGCTCTCCAGAACAGATGGAAAATCTTATCGCTACGCGGCACACGGCCCTAATCGTTTCGATTGTTCCGGACTCACCTATTATAGCTTTGCCAGCATGAACCTCTGGCTGCCCAGAAAAGCGATAGATCAGTCAAAACGCGGCAAAACTGTCTCCATCAATGAACTTCAATACGGGGACCTGATCTTTTTTGATACCAGAAAATCCTATCGGGGCAAAGTCAATCATGTCGGTATTTATGTAGGGAACGACAAATTTACCCATGCCAGCAGTTCCAAAAGGCGGGTCATCACCAGCAGTATCCATAAACCTTTTTATCGTAAAAGAATCGTAGTCTGCAAGCGTCTGATGCCCAAAAAAGCAGAGGTGAAAACACAACAACAGAATCTCGCAGCTTTTGATCAAAATCAGACCATTATTGCTGCAGTTGAAACTGTGCAAAAAGAAGAGAGTAGTACTCCTGAGCCATTAGCAAGCACAGAGCCTATTCCTCTCCCATATCGAGAGCAGGTCGCGGAACAAAAATCTGAAAATCTTTTTTAGCCCGGGCCCAAGGAATATCGATGGCAAAATTCTCACCTAATCTCCTCTGCCCCTGCGGCAGTGGGGAAAAATACAAAAAATGCTGTGGCCTCTATCACAAAGGTGCCCTTCCAAAAACAGCCCTTGATCTGATGAAATCCCGCTACAGCGCCTATGCAGTAGGTGACAGCAACTACATTATCATGAGCACCCACCCTGACAATCCAGACTACACAGAGGATATCAAAAGCTGGAAAGATTCTATCAACCTCTTTACTGAACAAACTGACTTTCTGGGTTTGAAAATCATTGAATTTATCGATGGAGAAGATGAGGCTTTCGTAACATTCAAAGCGATGCTTTCGAGTGGTGAGTTGACTGAAAAAAGTAGATTTTCAAAGGTAAACGGGCAGTGGCTCTATGTCAATGGAGAGTTTGTCACCGCACCAACCAAATGTCTGAAATTTTAATACACAATGTTGATGAAGGTATTCTTTTTCCCATATTTTCGGATAAGTGCATAAAGCTTTTTGGCATTCTTGGGATGGAGTCGTACACAACCATGGGAAGCCTGTCTCCCCAGTCTCCAGATAGAATTGGTGCCATGGATAGCGAAGTTCCCTTTGAAAAAAATGGAATGCGGCATTGGAGAATTATGATAGAGTTTGGAGTAGTGTATCCTCTCAAGGAACTGCGGCTGATAATTGCCGACAGGCGTAACATAACCTTTTCTCGCTGTAGAGACACGCCATTTATAAAGCAGATCATCACCTTTGAAAACCTTCATTCGCTGCTGAGAGAGATCAATATGTGCAGTGATACGGCTATTTTTGGCTCTTTGGACTTCTGCAATTCTCCTCAGCCTTAACTCTTTCTGCTCATGACATATTTCGTCAAGTTTCTGCCTCTCTATTTTTAGCTTTGTCATCTTTACTTTTTCTTCTCGATTCCTTCGCTCTTCCTCTGCCCGTTGCTTTATCTCTGCCAGTCGTTTCGCCTCTGCAACACGCTGCTGATACTTCTCTTCGATCTTGCGCCTCTTCTCTGCTTCAATTGCCTCTATCCTGCCCTTTTCTTCTGAAAGCATCTGAAGTATCTCCTCTTCATCCTCATCGATCTGTGCCCACTGCCTTAACACAGTATTGTTTTCTTCTGCTGCATAGATCAGGCCAAAGCCAAAATAAAAAAGGGAGGTAAAAACCAAAAAGTATTTGAACTGCTGCATATGCATTGAAAAACTCTTTATAGAAAATTTGAAATACTTATTTAGAAAAAGCATAGCATAAAGACTTTAAGATCATGATACACAAGACAACAAATTCTGAGATGGAAAACATGGATGGATTTTGGTATACTTCCTGAATGAAATTTGCAAGTATAGATGTAGGGCTCAAACGAATCGGCGTAGCACTCTCCCCGGATGGAAAGATTGTTATACCGCAGGAAGCCATTTTAAGGAAAAATCGCAATCAGGCGGCACAGGATGTCAAAGCATTTTTGGAAGTGTGGAACATTGATACGCTGGTAGTCGGTTTACCCAAAGAGGGGTCAAGCTCCGAAGAGATGGAGCGCCGTATCCGGCATTTTGTCTCCCTGATGGAGCTGACTATCCCTGTCGTTTATCAGGATGAGCAGGGGAGCTCTTTTGAAGCCAAAGAGATGACCATGGGAGATTTTAAACATAAAAGAGACGGCAGACTCGATTCGGTCGCAGCAAAGATCATCCTGGAACGCTATCTCAAAGTTTGAGTAAACACTTAAAGTCTGCCCTTTTTATAAATAGAATGTATTAACACAACACCCATAATTACCGCCGTCACAAAGCCGATAAGCCCCAAAACCGGGATACCAAAGAACATCGGCGGGGTTTTGGCAAGCAGCAGCAATGCTGATCCGATCAAAATAGCAGAAGTAATAACAGAAATTGAGAGGCGATTGGCGGATTTCTCGATCGTTTCTTCCATCTCCTCGAGCCCCATATGCTGGAATTCGATTTTGAGTTTTCCGCTCTTCATTTTTTCGACGATAGACTTAATATCCTCGGGAAACTGCATCAGGAAATCACTCACTTCCTTGGGCAGTTCCGATGCCTTGGAGAAAAAAGCGGACAGGGAGAAATTCTCTTTATAAAAACGTATCACGAAAGGCTTGATCTCTTCTGCCGCATTAAAGTCGGGGTCGAGCGCCGTTCCTACACCCTCTATCGTAACTAATGCCTTCGTGAGCAGATAGTTGCTCTCCCTAAAGTAGACTTTGTATCGACTCATCAAAGCAACAATATCATTGAGAAGATTTTTGATTTTGATATCTTTGAGAGAACCGTAAAAATAGGTGCGGATCACATCCCCCATATCTTTGGCAAATGCATCTCTATCAAGATCATCGTTTTCCACCTTTGCCAGTTTCAAAACACAAAGGGCTGCCTTTTCTTCCTCCTCTTTAACGATATAATAGATCATATCAACAAAATCTTTTCTATCGCGTTCTGAAATGCTACCCATCATGCCAAAATCGACAAATGAGATACGCCCGTCGGGAAGTGCAAAAATATTGCCCGGATGCGGATCTGCATGGAAAAAACGGTATTCAAAAATCTGTTTACAAATCAGATCAAACCCTGTTTTTGCAGCTTCTTTCGGATCGATCCCTGCTTCTTCAAGCTTATCTATCCTGGAAACTTTAATGCCATCGATGAACTCCATTGTCAGTACTGTAGTGCCGGAAAACGCTTCGTAGAGTTCTGGAACTACAATGCGTTCATCCTCTTCGAAATTTTTTGCAAACCGCTTGAGACTGAGTGCTTCAGTATTGTAATCAAGCTCTTTTTTGATCGTTTTTTCAAACTCCTGCAGTATCTTTTTAGGGGAATCGATCCCATAGCTGTGCAGCTTCTCTTCGAGCATCGAAGCAATGCGGTACATGATCTGCAGGTCTGAACGGATCATCTCCTCCACGCCGGGTTTGAGCACCTTGACCGCCACCTCTTCTCCGCTTTTCAGTCGGCCTTTGTAAACCTGCCCGAGTGATGCCGATGCGATCAGTGTCAGTTCTCCGTCAAAAATCTCATCGGCATCTTTTCCAAACTCTTCCATAAAACGGGGGCTGATCTGCTCAAAAGGCATCGGCTCAACACTGTCCTGGAGCTTGGAAAATTCGTCGGCGAGATCCAAAGGAATCAGATCAGGACGGGTTGAAAGTATCTGGGCCATTTTGATAAAAGTCGGCCCAAGTTCCTCTACTGATCTGCGAATACGTTCATACCGGCTCTGCCGCACTGTTTCCTGTGGTTTTCCGGGGACAGAAAACTTGATATACTTTTCTATTCCCATCGCACTTACGATATCGTCAAAACCATTTTTTACCAATATGGCGATAATGGTTTTACTACGTTCTACCTGCCGAAGCGTATCGAACATGGAGGACTACTTTTTCTCTATTGCGTGTTTCAAAGCTGTGATTTCACGTCGCAATGAAGCAATATCCTCTTTGGTGGCCACACCGAACTCTTTGAGCTGCTTGTGGATTTCAGTCTTGAGTGATTTATCGATCTCTTTAGAGCGTTCTTGTGCCTCTTTTTTTAAATCATCAAGCACTTTACTCCCTTCCTCTTTGCTCATCTCTCCCTGCTTGATTGCCTCATCGATCATCTCTTCGGCCTTCTCTTTGGCGATGAGCATCGCACCAAGTCCCGCTTTGACCAGATCTGCCGGTGTAAATTTTTCCATTTTTTATCCTTTTACAGTGGTTTATGATAAGTCAGGCAAACAGAATTATAATTTGCAAACCCTCTTTTAATTATAGTATTTTTTTTTCAAACAAACAATTATGCCACTTCATAAAATTGGAAATGGCATAATCGCAGGTTAGACCATACAACTCTACTCTTTAATAACAAAGAATGATTTGACTTCCGAAACTCCCTTTGTCGAAATTTTATCTCTCCTTTAGGTGTTCTTTTGCAATCATTCTGCCAAGTTCCATCATCTCATATGCCCTGTTAAACTCATAAAAACCGCAGGCATCATTGGGAATACCTATGATAATATCGGGAGCATAGCCTGCCATTTTACACTCCATAACAGCATTTTGCATAATGTCGATCGTGCGTCCCACAATGTCAAACATACCCATCTCATCAAATGTACTTTGTTTCTCTCTTGAAAACAGTTCTTCAGCCTTTTGCGCCATATCAAAAAAGATCTCCTGCATCCTATTCTCTTTTTCGCGCTCTCTTTTTGGAATGTGAATTTTAAAATTTTTGGTAACATTGGCACTGAGGTTAACAGCAATTGTTATATCTGTATCATCCGCTACTGTCGGTGCGATAGGGAGAGGATTAAGTATACCGCCATCGATCAGATAACGATCTCCGATCTTCTTTGGTGTGAAAACCGTAGGAATGGCGATCGAAGCCCTGATAGCATCGATAAGCCTGCCTTTTTGGATCCAAACTTCTTTTTGTTTGATAAGGGCTGTTGCAACAGCAGTAAACGGGATGGGAAGATCCTCGATCATAACATCACCGATCATTTCTTCAATCACGCGAAATACCTTGTCACCCTGGATCATACCCGTCCCGGTAAAAGAAAAGTCAACTAATTTGGCTACATCCAGCAGATCCAGTCCCAAGACCCACTCTTTATACGCTTCAAGCTTCCCGCAGGCATAAAGTGCACCTATGAGTGCGCCCATAGATGATCCGGAAATAGACTTGATCTCGTAACCATGAGTCAATAGCTCTTCGATCACACCAATATGGGCATATCCTCTGGCCCCGCCGCTACCGAGAACCAATGATATGGTTTGCTTATCTGTTTTCATCTATATCTCCTCGTATAATTTTTGAAATAACAATAAAGAGAAAGAGTGTTTTTTAACATAAATTCTCTTTATAATATATGGGTGTCCTGGCTTTCACGCCTGAACCTCATCAGCATAAAAAACACTGCCAATATCAACGTGCCCACGAGAGAGAACTGCAATGCCGTGTGCATACTAAAATACTCCCAAATGAAACCACCGAGGAATGCCCCCAATGCACCAAAGAGTGCCATGCCTGCATAAAAAACACCATAAACCGAACCTTTGTTGTCCGCACTTTGTGCAATAAAAGCACGATTTGCATTGAGTGATGCAACTGTAAAAAGCCCCAGAAAGGCATAGGCGATCCATGTAAAGATCGGATTTTCAAGATATAGAAATACTTGTGCAGCTACACCGCAAACATAGGCAAAACCCATAATACGGTTCACACCGATCCTATCGATCCAGACACCCAAAAAATAACTGCTCAGTGTCTGTGTCCCCGTAGAAACCACAAAGAGCAGCGGTATCACAGCTGTGGCGATCCCCACTCCTTTGGCCTGCATCGTAAAGAAAGCTTCATTGAAGATAAAGAGAAGGAAAACAAAATAGAAGAAAAGTGATTTGATCGCCTTTTTATCGCGCCCGGTCAATACAAATGATGCCATGGATGGTATTTTGGGTTTTGGAATATCCCGGACAAAAAATACAACGATCGCCAAACCGATAAGTCCGGGAATCAAGGTCGCATAAAAGATGTTACGCATCACAGTTTCACTCTGGCCAAAATACCAAAGCAGTCCAAAGAGGATCAGTGTTCCACTCAACTCTCCGGCGATATCCATCGTCTTATGAAATCCGAAAGTTTTGCCTGAAGCATTCTCTTTGCTGTACTCGGCGATCATCAAATCTTTCGGCGCAGAGCGAAGCCCTTTTCCCAACCTCTCAAAGGCTTTGAGCGAAGCAACGCTTTTATAGCTATGCGTCATTCCTATCAGGGGTTTGCTGACAGCAGAGAGTGCATAGCCTCCGACTACCAGCGGCTTGACAATGCCGTATCGGTCTGAGATATATCCGGAAACCAGACGCAGGGCATAGGAGACAAAGGTGGCAACCGCAACAATGATCCCAAGTTTGTCCATTCCTTCATGCAGTATCATGACAACAAAAATGGGCAGGATAGGATTGATCATGGCAGATGCCATATCGGTAAAAAAGCTTACCCATCCCAACATGACCACATTTTTATCGATTTTATGCATTGCTCATCTGACTCCTCATCAATAATAGGTCATACTTCCAATGGACTTTGTTTTGCTTTTGCCCGCAATAAGTTAATAGATTTTAAAATTGTCGGGCGCTTGATGATCCAGCTTTCAATTTTGTATTTATACGGAAAGTCCATCAGAAGTATACCTACGACTATTGCAAGTATTCCTTGTCCCGGCAAAACCAGCATAACAATTCCACTTATGACAAAAACAGCACCCAAGACATTTTTTATGAATACAAATATCAATCCTGCGATCGGCGCTTGATTATTCCATTGATATTTTTGACGTTTTTGATGAGAAAAGTAATCTGACGGCACATGAACAATCAACCAGGGAACCAATACAACAGAGGCAATCAATCCTATACCGGATGCAATAGCTAACCAAAGAAATAAGCCTTCATGATCATGAACATATGCTATCATTTTAAACTTTTCTGCTCCTCTATTTTCCCCTCATACCACTTCCGCATCCAGTGATCTAGCGGATAGATCATCCTATAGATCACAGGGACGACGAGCAGTGTCAGCACCATAGAGCTCAAAAGCCCTCCGATGATCGAGATCGCCATGGGTGCATTTGTTTCACTTCCCAGCCCGGTGCCAAAGGCTAACGGCAGCATCGCAAATATCATCGCAATAGTGGTCATCAAAATAGGCCTGAGTCTTTTTTCTCCTGCTTCTATGAGTGCCTCATCGGCACTTTCACCTTTTTCCATAGCATGGTTGGCAAAGTCGACAAGAAGTACAGCATTTTTACCTACCATTCCCATCAGGAGCATAAACCCGATCATCACAAAGAGGCTGAATTGTAGTCCGCTGAGATAGAGTGCCAACATCACACCAATGATACTCAAAGGCAAAGCTACCATGATAATGACAGGCTGGATGAGTGACTCATACAAAATGGCTAAAATGATAAACATCAAAATCACAGAAAGCCCGAGTGCTGCACCAAAAGCTTTACCTGTTTTTTCCATCTCTTCTGCAAATCCCGTAAATCTATAAGATACACCAGGTGGAAGAAGTTCATCGATTCCTTCTCGCGTATAAGCCACAGAACCACCCAGATCAAGTCCAAATAGATCAGCAAAAACAGTCACCTGTCTTTGTCTGTCAAAGTGATTAATGGTGGCCAGCGCTATGCTATTTGAAAATTTGACCAAGCCGTCAAGATAGACCAGTTGGCCATTGCCCGCTTTGAGCTGTATCATTTTAATGTCTTCGATAGAGATTCTATCATTATCAGGAAACCTCAGTGTAATATTATACTGCTTACCCTTCTCTTCAAAATAGGATATCTCCAGATCACTTGAAAATGCTGTCGATATAGCATTGGCTATTTGTGATGCTGTAATTCCCAGTCTATTGGCATTGGTTCTCAAAATATTGATATCGATTTGAGGTTTGCCGTCATCCAGGTTGGTATCGACATCCACAAATCCTTTTTTCTTTTTCAGATAATCAGTCAAGTTCTTCGTAGCTACTTTCAAATCTTCAAATGAATCAGATTTTAAAACGATTTGATAAGGCACCGATACACCCGTCCCTTTGATATTTGGGATGGCAGCAGCAGTGATGAAGAGATCTTTCTTGAATGGCTCCAACTCGCCTCTGAAATTTTGAACGATCTGCTCCTGGTTAAGATCTCTCTTTTTTCTATCGGTCAGCTTTACATAGATCATAGATTTATGTTTTTCCTGGGCAGTGTTATAGCCCACACTCAGAGTGGTATAGAGAACATTTTCATTTTTTCTTACCATATCTTCTACGGCTTTTGATTGTTTTATCATCTCCTCCAGAGAGACACTGGCGTCCGCTTTGATATGTATCTCAAATTCAGCTTTGTCCTCTTTGGGTATAAAATCCATACCTATTTTTGGAAATAGAGAGAGAGAAGCAAAAAATACGACAAAAACCAAAATCAAAGTGATAATTTTAAATCGCAGTACGAATTTCAAAGTGGCTTCATAGATCTTTTCCAATCCTCTAAAGATCGGCTCGGTGAGATTATAAAATCTACTCTCTTTCTTCTCTAAAACCCTTGCACTCAAACTTGGTATAAAACTGAGTGCTACAGAATAAGAAATGATAACAGCAAATCCAACCGTCATGGCAAAGCTTTCAAAAAATTTACCCACGATTCCACTCATAAAAGAGACAGGGATAAATACAGCCAAAAGCATTGCAGAAATAGCTAAGATCGTAAATGCCATCTCTTTGGTTCCTTCTACTGCCGCTTCAAATTTCCCCATACCTTCTTCCATCTTTTTATAGATATTTTCAATCACGACAATAGCATCATCGATAATGATACCGATAGACAGAGTAAGCCCGATCAAAGTCATCTTATTAAGCTCAAACCCCATATAATCCATCAAAGCAAAAGTGCCAAAGATAGAGGCGGGTATCGACAAAGCGGAGACCAAAGTGATAGTCATATTTCGTAAAAAGAGAAAGATAATAATAATAGCCAAAAATGACCCATAAATAAGGTCAAATTGCACATGATCCAGGGAATTGATGATAAAAGGCGAAGTATCATTCAGCGTTTTAACACCATATTTATCTCCTGCCATTTTTTCAAGCTCAGGCAGCGCATCTTTTACTTTTTGCACAATACCAATGGTGTTCGTACCTGAAATTTTTTGCACTTCAAGCATCACACCTTCAACCCCATCATACGAAGCATAGCTTTTTGCATCACTCATCGCATCTTCTACTGCTGCGATATCTTTTAGTTTGATATTATCTTTTATCTTGATATTTTCAAGTTCATCGACAGTGAGGGCATCGGCTTTGGTTTTGAGTGTAAATTCTTTGGTTGATGAGATAAGTTTACCGCCACCGATCTTGACATTTTCACGGGCTACGATCTGGTTAAGTTCCGTAACCGTGATTCCAAATTTATTGAGTAGGCTTGGATCGGGATAGATTTTGATCTCTCTATCTTTGTATCCTATAATTTTGATAGCCCCGACACCATTGATTTTCTGTAGTTTCGGTTTCACTTTTTCATCGGCAAACAGCATCAGGTTTTTGACACTGTCATTTTCAGCAGTTAGAAAAATATTGATGACCGAAGCCCCGCCGATATCGAGCTTGCTGACCAGTGGCATTTTGGCATCACGCGGCAAAATAACGGCAGCAACTTTATCTCTGACATCATTGGTCGCTTCGTTGATATCCCGCTCCAAAAAGAACTTGACCATCACAACACTGACACCCTCACTACTGGTAGAGGTGATAGAGTCTATCCCACCAATTCGTGAAATCGCTTCTTCTATCTTATCGGTTACCTGCGACTCGATCGTACCAGCTTCCGCACCCGGATAAACAGTCTGCACTGTCACCATTGGGAAATCTATATTTGGGAAAAGGGCCGAGGGCATAGATTTGAAACTTATCCAGCCAAATATCACAAGTGTGATGACATACATCAACGTCGTAATGGGTCTGTTGATCGCTAATTTATACATCGATTACTTCTTTTTTTCGTCTGCCAAGATATATCCATCACCAAAAAGACCCGGCACAAAGCCTGTTGCGACCACTTCCGCTTTTACCTTTCGGTTGTTACTGTCTGCATAGGGATAGATTTTGGAGATTTTGCCCTGATACTTTTTTTCATCACCATCAACCCGATATTCAAAAGTCTGTCCCACTTTGACTTTGTTCCAATACTTCTGATCAAATTCTAATATCAACTTTACCTTCTCAATATTCTGAATTTTAAATACTGTACGGATCATCGCACCGCTGACAGCATCCCCCACTTCAACCTCTTTTTCATAGATCACCCCGTCAAAAGGAGCATATAGCACTGTTTTATCCAGTAGTGCCTGTTGATAAGCCAGATTTGCTTCTTTTTGTGCAATACCGCTTTTTGCACTCTCATAAGCCTGTATGACCTGATCGTGCTGAGATTCCGAGATCAGCTTTTTAACCTTATCTTCCCTGAGATAGGCCCGCTTTGCAAACTTCAAATCTACCTTGGTAGTATTGAGGTTTTCTTCTGCGACCAAAAGAGCACTTCTTAGATCACTGTTGACAAGTTCAGCAAGCTTTTGTCCCTTTTTGACACGGTCTGCCACATCGACATAAACTTTCTGTACGATCCCCGTGGATGTAAACGCAAGATTGGCACTCTTGCTGGCTTTGATATTGAAAGTTACATAGATATTTTCCGCCTGAAGAGAAGCAGTTACGCTTACAAAGAGTATTGCTCCAAGAATTCTTTTGTATAAATATTTCATCGTATATACTCCCTAGGACTTTTCCCTGCATAGAAATAGTAGATCGATTTGGCGATCTCGTAATCATATTGTGTTGCTTTATAAAGCGCTTCTGATGTAGTTTGTTTTTTCAATGCGTCAAGATAAGAGATATTATCCACCAATCCTGTCTCAAACTTCTTAACGATGGACCGATAAGTACTTCGGGCAGCGCGAAGTCCACTTTTGGCACTTTTGAGCTTGGCACGGGTGGTTTTCAAACGGCTTCCTGCCAGCCTGAAATTCATTCGCTGCTCACTCTCACTATGCGTACTCTCTGCATCAAGTGCCATCTTTTGATACTGCACAGCTTCTCTGTCTTTCCTCAACCTTCCATTATCAAAGATGCGCATATTTGCAGAGATCATAAGCCTGTTCTGCTCATCCGGAAAAAATGCAGAATCACTGCTGCCAAAGCCCGGTATTCTGGCAGCATCTGCATAATTTGCTTTGGTGTAGGTATCCTCCACTCTTATTTGAGGAAGATATCCTGAATCGATCGCATTGGCTTTCTCTTTCAGTGCTTCAGAATTTTTTTGGAGAATTTTGGTTTTCTCGTACGGCTCAAAACGAATGTTTTTAGGTTCGGAAAATCGATTATTCTTCAGGCTTCTTGTCTGAATTCCACTGTTAAGCCACAAATTTTCTTCATTGGTACGGATTGTCAACCTGGTATTTTCGATAAGATAGGCATTGTCATCAAAAACAGCCTGTAGTTTATCGATCTCTTCCTGTGTTGCCAATCCCACCAGCCTGAATCGCTTGATACGATCGATCTGAGCTTTCAGTTCCCTGGATGACACAAGGAGCGAATCAAGTGTTGATTTGAATTTCATGATCAGATAATAGTTGTTGATAATATTAAGTGCAAGGCTCTTCTCAAATGCACGTTTCTCAAAAAGTGAAGCCTGATATTCAAATGTTTTCGCCCTCACAAGAGCACTCTTCCGTCCTCCGTCATAAAGATCCAATCCCAGTGAAACATAGCCTGTTGTCATCTCACCGGGCGTTGCAATTGTACTGGGGTCATTATTGCCGTAACTGGCTCCGATATCAAGTGTCGGATAGTATGCACTCTCCTGTGCATCGATCTCTTTTTGCTTCGCTTTGGTTTTAAAATCACTTGATTTGACCAGCTGGTTATACTTATTCGCATGATCGATCAACTCCCGCAACCCATAACTTTTGGCGAGGACAAATAGAGGAATAATCATCAAAATGATGTAAACATGTATGAGTCTCATCTTCCTTCCTTTACCATGATCAGTTCAAACAGAGCATCCAGGAAATGGGTGATCTCGGCTTCTGCGTCAATAGCTGTCGCCCTTGTATCTACGACCAGCCCCTTTTCAAATATGATCAATGCAGGGACAAGATCACGTGCCTCCGGTCTAATCTCGCCTTTTTTGATCGCTTCTTCGATAATTTGGGTAAGTATATCGGTAAATCGCTTTTTGCAAACGATACTGAACGCGATCATTTCTTCCGTCCCGTTTGTCAGCGATATTGCCAGAAACTCCTGATAGAGATTGAGCTGTTTATGATAATTTGGATCTTCAAAAATCAAAGCAAAAAAGTGATAGATCCTCTTTTTTACACTAGCACTTTTCTCAACAACTTCAAGTAACTTCTCTTCATATCCAGCCATAAATGTAGTAATAATTTCAAAAACGATGTCCTCTTTGTTTTCGAAATACTCATAGATCGTTCCCTTCCCCACACCGGCTGTTTTGGCAATCTCTGAAATGGTCAGATTGTCAATACCGTGAGTAAGAAGCAATTCGCTGCAGGAGAGTGCTATTACTCTGCGTTTCTCTTCCTTGTTTACAATAATCGCCATCTAAATCCTTTTGACTGACTGTCGGTCAATAAAGATTATAGCAGAAAATTTTTGAAGTGCGCATAATGCGTAGGGTGCGTATTCACGCAGCGTTTTGTTGAACATTTATTTCATCATAATCAAAATATTACAGTTTCTTCTTCAACTTTGCCACTCTGACATTGGCTCTTTTTATCGTCTCCTGTTTGATGTCGCCGGATTTGACAAGTAATATCATCATATCCACCAGTTTCTTCGTCGAAACGGTATGGTTGGGATCAAGCTGATTGCCAAAGAGCAGAATATCATCCCCTGCATTGACAGCCAGTTTGATAGTGTTTTTTAAGCCGTACTTCTTGCTGATCGCGCCCATTTGAAGATCATCTGTAATGACAACACCCTGAAATCCAAGTTTTTTACGTAATAGACCATTAACTGTTTTTGATGACAGTGTTGCAGGATAGACTGAGTCAATCTTTTTATTAAAGACATGTGCCACCATCACGGTATCTACCCTCCCCTGGCCGATCAAAATACGATAAGGTTCAAGCTCGGCTTTCTTCCACTGCTGTGTTACATCCACAAATCCTTTATGGGTATCTCCCGTTGATGAACCGTGTCCGGGAAAGTGTTTGATAGAAGTCAATACCCCTTTTTTGTGCATGCTGTTGATAAAGATCGAAGCATAATGTGCCACATCCCCGGGATCCTTACCAAACGATCTTCCGAGTCCATGAATCACATGATTTTTTGGATTAATATCAAGGTCGACGACCGGCGCAAGATCATAATTGATCCCCACGCCCTTCAATTCTCCTCCCATTTTTTTATATATTCCGGCAACCTGGCCATCTTTCATTTTTGAAACATCTGATGCTTTGGGGAATTTACCATTAAAACCATACTTGGCTTTAAGCCGTTGGACTTTACCGCCCTCTTGATCTACGGCAATAAGCAATTTGCCATCTTTACTGCATTTTTGCAACTCTTTTGTCAATTTTGCCAACTGTCCCTTGCTTGCGATATTCTTTGGCTTGCTTTTATCTACAGGATTATAATCAAAGAGGATCACACCGGCCAAATTGTATTCCTGTATATCTTTGCAGATTTGACTTCCTGGTTTGGCGCTGGTACCGTGAAACCCTACCATCAACATACTTCCAGCCATTTTCTCCGGTGAATCCTGGCTGGATGCAGCAGCCAATGGCATCTGTATTGACAACAATGCCACTACTGTAATAAAAAGGTATTTGATCATTTTTTCTTTCCTTGTTTGGGAGTTTTTTTCATTATACTCTATAGAACTTACTTCTATTCGAGTAAAATTACTCATTTTTTTCTTCTGCTACACAATTATTACATAATAAGTTGTGTATAATAACTTTAAATTAATTGGGAAGTACCCAAATAAAGGTAAAACAAATGAAAAAAATCTTGGTATTGGCACTGCTCTTAGCCTCATTTCTGACATTTTCTCAGGCAGCAGATGATAAATTGACAATGACAACAACTGCTGGAAAAACCCTTCATATAACAGGCACTGAAGGTGGATTGGTTTTTGATGAGTATAAAGGGAAGATCGTTTTCCTTGAATTTTTTGGCCACAAATGCCCTCCATGTATCAAGTCTATTCCCCATTACAAAAATCTTCAGAAAAAATACAAAGATAAACTTGCCATCGTTGCAGTAGAAGTTCATGGGATGAGTGAAGCCCAGCTCAAAGCTTTTGTCAAAGAAAATGGTATCAATTACACGACCGTCTCTCAGGATAAATCAGGTGAGCTTGTCTCCTATATCTCTGTGAGAGCACAATGGCAGGGATCTATTCCATTCCTTGTCATTCTCGACAAAAAAGGTGATGTGCAACTGGTTCAGGTAGGAATGCTTCCTGAAGAAGCACTTGAAGATGCGATCAAGCAACTTTCAAAATAATAAAACGCAGGGGCAGTCTCTCTGTTCCTGATTGAAGCTCTTTTCTAAACCAATCGAATCAATCCATTCTCAATCATAACCATCCCCTCCAATTCAGCCTCATAGATACGTTCGCCAAAGCATTCCAATGCCTCATCAAGTGTCGGAGATTTTTGGCAAAAATAAAAAAACTCATCTTTTGCCGCACCATCATCCACTGCCTGCCCAAACTGTGAAGCAAAGGCTTCGATATCATAAAGAGGCTCTGCCAATCCCTCTCTAAGCAGCTGATTGGTTCCACCGCTCTCATTCAGGTGATGAGGGAGCACATAGATCTTCTTTCCCATTTGAAGAGCATACTCGACACTCCGCATCGAACCACTTTTCTCGTCAGCCTCTGTCACGATCAGGAATTCTCCGAGTGCCACCACCAGTTCATTTCGTAAGACAAAACTCCATTGGGTCGCTTTGAAGTCAGGATCGAACTGACTCAGAGTCAAACCCTTCTTCTCTACCTCCTCGATCAATACCCTGTTGACGGCCGGATAGCGGATATCCAAGCCATTGGCCATCACTGCGATGGTATTTTCTGCTCCGGCTCCCTGATGGGCTATGGCATCAACCCCCATGGCAGCTCCACTGACGATGCATACCCCTCTTCTTGCCAGGGCTTTGGCAAGCTCATAAGTGTATTGTCGGGTATAGGCTGAAGGTCTCCGTGTCCCTACCATAGAAACTTTCGGACGATTCAGTAGTTCCAAACTGCCTTTACAATAGAGTTGATCCGGATACTTTTTCATCGACTCCAGCTCCGACACAGGGAAGTCAATCATTTCCATTAGAAGAACTCCTAATTTTTACTCAATTTTAGCCATTTTTCCGTTACAGCATTCTGCATATGACATATTGACATAAAAAATTTGTCCATCGTCCTATTTAATAGAATATTTATAAAAAAGAGTATATTCTAATTATAATTTTGCATGATACGAGGTTGCCTATGAAAAAGACCCTGCTCACACTTTTGATACTTTCATCATTCTCCTTTGCAATGATGACTGATCCTGAGGCCAATAGTCAAAATGAAAACTATCCGGCAGAGAAAGTTTCGGAGAAAGTTTCAAATACTGCAACCACCAATAGCTGTATCGATTGCCATCAAGGGATAGAGCCCATCCGTGACCATCGTTCCAAGATGATGAGGGCGATATTCAGAAAAGCGGAGAAAGCCGGTGCCAAGGGCAACGACTGTGTCGTCTGCCATGGGGGGAGCCCGACAGAAAGCAAGAAAGAGAAAGCTCACAGCGGCACCCTCACATACTTCAAAGACCACAAAGGCCCCAAAGACTTTTATCCTTTCCCCGGCAGTCCCTGGATCAATGAAAATACCTGCGGAATGTGTCACCCTAAACAGGTTGCCGCACAGGAGAACAATCTCATGGCGACCGAACAGGGAAAGATCCACGGGGCACTTTGGGGATTTGGAGCCAAAGAGGGATACAAGCATACTTATACCAACTTTGGAGGAAAATCACCCGATCCACATAAGCGACTCGGTACCAAAACTTACAAAAAATATATGGATGAACTCGCCAAACTCGAACCACAGGGATTCCCCAAAGAGACCAAAGAGCTCCCCCCTGCACCTACTGCCGATGAGATAGAGAAAGATCCGACACTCTCGGTCTATACTTATCTCAGGCAGGAGTGCCTACGATGCCATACCGGAGGAAAAGGGCGAAAAAGACGAGGAGACTACAGAGGGATCGGCTGTGCTTCCTGTCATGTCCCCTACTCAAATGCCGGACTCTATGAGGGAAAAGACAAAAGCATCTCCAAAAAAGAGGATGGGCATATGCTCGTCCATGCCATCCAGTCCTCCAGCAAAGTCAAGGTCAATGTCCATGATATCAACTACACAGGTATTCCGGTAGAGACTTGTACAACCTGCCATAACCGTGGAAAGCGTATCGGTGTCTCTTATCAGGGACTGATGGAAACGGAGTATCAGGCGACTTTTGATGCGCAGGGCAACGGCCAGCCCAAACTCCATACCAAACGTTACCTGCACCTCACCGAAGATATCCACTACAAAAAAGGTATGCTTTGCCAGGATTGTCACACTTCCAACGATATGCATGGGGATGGGTTTTTCCGAGGAGCCAATCTCGGAGCAGTAGAGATAGAGTGTCAGGATTGTCACGGAACCACCGATAAATATCCCTGGGAACTACCTCTGGGATATTCGGATGAGTTTGCGACCAAACCCAAAACAGGCAAGGCGAGAGGAACCACCAAAACACTGGCATCTTATCTCAATCAGGGTGCTATCCCCGAAGAGAGAGGCGATGGTTTCCTCCTCTCTGCCCGTGGCAATCCAATGACCAAGGCAGTCAAGCAGGGGGATAAAGTCATTATGTATCTCGCCTCAGGCAAGAAGATCACCATGGCACCACTCAAAGCATTGAAAAAAGAGGGTAAAATTTCCCAAGAGGGAATAATCGCGATGGATCAGATCCAGGCACATACCGATAAGCTTGAGTGCTACACCTGCCACGCTACCTGGGCACCGCAGTGCTATGGATGCCATGTCAAGATCGACTACTCTGACGGTAAACAGAACCCTGACTATCTCGCCGCCTCCAAGCATCATGTCAATGGCAAAACGGGTGAAGTTGATAGCCTCAAAGATTTCCTTGTTGATGGTAAAGTGACGGAGACACGATCCTATCTGCGATGGGAAGACCCGGCACTGAGTCAAAATGGCGAAGGTCGTGTATCACCTACGATTCCAGGGTGTCAGGTCACCCTCACTGTCATTGGCAAAGAGGGAAATGCCCTTCTTCAGAACCATATCTTCAAAATCCCCAACGCAGAGGGTGCAGGCAAAGAGGGTATCAACTCCATCACAATGTCTCCGGTGCAGCCGCATACCGTGAGTAAAAAATCACGAGAATGTGAAAGCTGTCATACCAGTGCAAAAGCGATGGGATATGGGATCAACGGCGGTAAATACTTTTCCGATCAAACGAAAACAACTATCGTTGACCTCATGACGGCGGACCGGAAGGTATTGCCTCGTGGAGTCGATGAACAGATCCCGGCAATACCCAACCTCAAACATGACTACTCGGTACTGATCGACGAAAATGGTACACAGGTGCAAACAGTAGGGAACCATTGGAAACTCTCTCAGGCACTGGATAATGAAACACGGGCAAAATTAGATAGACGGGGAATGTGCCTAAGCTGCCACCAGAGCATACCTGAAGGAAATCTGGCAGTATCTGCCATGACCCACGCGGCTCAAATGGCTGGCATAAAAATTGACAGAAAGATGCATAGCGATATTTTGCACAAACTTTTAAATATAGGTGCCTGGGTACAGGTTCTGGGCGGATTGTTATTTGGCGGAGCAATCGTCTACTGGCTGATGAAACGACGAAGAAAGAAGAGGGGATAAAAGTCTATCTCTTCAGTGTCGTAATAACTCATCAAGATAGACCACATCCACTGCACTCAGAATATCTTCCGAGTTCTTCAAAGTTTTGAATGTCATCGAATGAGGATGCCCGATCGCAACAGCATAGCCTTGTTTTTTTGCTTTTTTGACTGCAAGCTTCAGCTGTTTTCGTATCGCGGCAAACTCTTGAACATTATCGATAAAAACATCACGATGGAGATAGAAGTCACCATATGCTCTGGCCACCTTTTTCCCCTTGGTCTTCGAACTGGTGCGACTATCAACAAAGATAAACCCCTCTTCTTTCAGGATACCATAAACCGTATGCAAGGCACGGTAATCCGAAGTGAATACACTTCCCGTATGATTGTTGATATAAACACAGGAGGGAAACCATTTTCTCAGATCTTTGACTCTCGATCGCATCTTCTCTTCCGTGTCGTTGACCCTTAGAGTATTAAACATCGCGTATTTGGGGTAATTGCCCGCTTCCATCGGAAAATGGATCATATAATGTTTGAGATTTTTTGCCATCTTGGCAGTTGATCGCAAACGTTTAGAGGGAGGGAAGATCGAGGGAGTTAATTTGATAGGTACGGCAAGGATCCTTTTCAATTGCCCGGGAGTCGCAACATCATCGATGATAATCACCAGCCTGGCTCGACTTTTCTTATTCGTAACCGGTGCTTTGACAGGAATACCTACCGTTTTGACCGGCTTGGAAAGCTTGGCAGTCTCCATAGCTTTACTCTCATTCTTTTCTGCCGACTTTTTTGCCTTGGCTTTGTGCTGTTCCCTGATCAACTCCCCGATTGCCCCAAGATCATCTTCTTCGGCCACAACTTTTTTGGACTCAGCTGATGCTGTAGTCTTTACGGGTATCTTATCATTCAGGACCAGGGCCATTGGCTTATACGGATTTTCTTTTTCAGCTGTTTGCGACATAGTATGTTGACCAAAATAGTACCCGGCTCCGCCTATAACGACAAGCACCATTAATAACAAAGCAATTAGAATATCTCTCCTTGTCCTACTGCCTTTTTTTTTCTTTCTCGATACAGTTTTTCTTGTGCCGGCTTTTTTAGAAGGAACTTTTTGGTTTGTTTTCTTTGTGGAACGCTTGCTTGATTGAGGAGCCATCTGATTCGCTTATTTTAATTTGGATGATTTTAGCACAATAGGATTAAAAATATTCGAAAAAATCAAATTGGCTTGGGTTTTTGTTGAGTTGTGCTTAGATTTGGATGTTTGAGTAAGGGAGGCTACTGCAGTAGCTAACCGCACCCAACATTCAAAGATGAGTGCAAATCAACAAAAAGATTAGTTAGTATCCTGGTCTACGATTTTATTTTTTGATATCCACGGCATCATCTCTCTGAGCTTCACACCGGTTTGCTCTATTTTGGAAGCTCTGGCATTTGCTCTTTCAGCATTCATTCTTGGGTATCCTGCCTGACCTTCAAGGATAAAGTCTTTTGCAAATTGACCATCCTGGATCTCCTTGAGGATCTCTTTCATTGCCGCTTTTGACTCGTCGTTGATAACGCGTTTACCGGAAACGTAATCACCATACTCAGCCGTATTGGAGATAGAATATCTCATATCGGCAATTCCGCCTTCGAACATAAGGTCAACGATGAGTTTAAGTTCATGAAGGCACTCAAAGTAAGCAAGTTCCGGAGCATAACCGGCTTCAGTTAGTGTTTCAAATCCTGCTTGGACCAATGAAGTAGCTCCGCCACACAAAACTGCCTGCTCTCCGAAAAGGTCTGTCTCTGTTTCGTCTTTAAAAGTAGTTTCGATAATTGCAGTTCTACCCCCACCGATTGCAGATGCATAAGAAAGAGCCAACTCTTTTGTTGTACCGCTCGGATCTTGGCCGACAGCAATAAGATCCGGGATTCCCCCGCCTCTGACAAACTCAGAACGTACAGTATGGCCTGGAGCTTTTGGAGCGATCATTGTTACATTGATATTTGCTGCCGGATGAATTCTTCCATAATGGATGTTAAAACCATGGCCAAAAGCGATAGTAGCGCCATCTTTTAAGTTCGGGGCTATTTCATTTGCATAGATCTCTGCCTGATTTTCATCCGGAAGTAAAATCATAACGACGTCTGCTTTGGCTGTTGCTTCGGCTACCGTAAGCACTTCAAAGTTTTTAGCTGCTGCTTTATCCCAGGATGAACCATCTTTTCTAAGACCAACAACAACAGTTACGCCACTGTCTCTCAGGTTTTCCGCATGTGCATGCCCCTGGCTACCGAAACCGATCATTGCTACGGTTTTTGACTTGATGATACTTAGATCACAATCTTTGTCATAATATACATTTAAATCTGCCATCGTTTATCCTTGATGTATAAAAATTTTCGCGATTATATCCTAATCTTTCTTATTGGCTTATTATCCTAAGATTGCTGCGATAGAATTAAAGCAGATAAATCTTTTGGAGTATTAACTATGATAGAGTTTTTGAATGATTCGGTTGTTTGGTGGCACTGGATCATTGTCGGTTTATTACTGATAATTTTGGAGATTAGTACCGGTACATTTATCACACTTGGATTAGGGATTGCAGCTGTTCTTGTCGGTCTTATCGATCTTGTCGTACCTATGGGATTCACCATTCAGCTACTGGTCTGGATCATTCTCTCGATCATCCTTATCACTGCACTTTTCAAATGGTTCAAAACACAGCCCACTGTTTCTGACAGCGGACAATCAAACTACCGTTTTGATACTCCGGGCACTGTCACTCAGGTTATCCGCCCCCACCAAAGAGGCAAAGTCATGTTTGACAGTCCTGTTTTGGGAAATACAGACTGGTACGCCACCTCAGATCATGAACTCGCAGAAGGTACACGTGTTCAGATCATCGAAGTCAATGGGCAGCTCATCGAAGTCGCCCCGGTCAACAATTAAAAGGAGAAATCAATGGAAGCACCATTAATGATACTGCTCATACTGGCAGCCGGAGTCGTCATTACCCTCTACAAAGGGATCAACATCGTCCCTCAGGGGGAAGAGTGGGTCGTCGAAAGACTGGGTAAATTCAGCCGCACCCTCAAGCCGGGTCTCAATATCATCCTTCCCTATATCGAACATGTCCGTACGCGTGTTTCGACAAGAGATATCATACTTGATATTCCCCAGCAGGAGGTGATCACCAAAGATAACGCCGTTATTCTCACCAATGCCGTCGCCTTTGTTCGTGTCACCAAGCCGGAAGATGCCATCTATGGCGTTGAAAATTTCAAAATGGCGATACAGCAGCTGATCATGACAACACTGCGTTCAATTCTGGGAGAGATGAAACTTGATGAAGCCCTCTCAAACCGGGAGCAGATCAAAACAAAACTTAAAAATCAAATCATCGACGATGTCGCCGACTGGGGTGTCACTGTCAAATCAGTCGAGATTCAGGACATCAGCCCAAGTCCGTCCATGCAGGAAGCGATGGAACAACAGGCTGCAGCAGAACGTGAACGGAGAGCCGTTGAAACCATGGCAGAAGGTAAAAAAAATGCCGCCATTCTCGAAGCAGACGGGAAACTGGCAGCGGCAGAACGCGAAGCCAAAGCCCAGATCGCTCTTGCCAATGCCTCAGCCGAAGCGATCGGAAAAATTTCAAACTCCATAGGAGGACAGGAACTCCCTGCCATGTTCCTCCTGGGTGACCGCTATATCAATTCACTCGAAAAGATCAGCCAAAGCAACAACTCAAAGTTTGTCATCTACCCCGCTGATTTGCAAAGTTCGATCAAAGGGATGCTGGGGAATGCCTTTAAGAAGTAGGATTTTGCTGCTTTAATGATATTTGCAGATCGGGGTATCTTCACCCCGAATTAAAGCTATACAATAAACAAAAACTCTTCAGGTGTCAAAATTTTTACAGTAGCCTTGCCTTTAAAATCTTTCACATTACGTGTTATGAAATATTCACAGCGCCTTGCATAGTCATTTTGCTTTTTTAGAGTTAATGGAAAATATATAGTTATTAAAAACATAACAATTATTTCTTAAAGTATACTTGCTAGAATTGATTAAAAAAATTTAAGGCTTCCATGATGAAACATCTTCTTTTTCTATTTTTCTTTACTACTTCACTTTTCCCTTTTTATCTATCAGATAGTTTACCAAAAGAGGCAGTTCAGCTGGTAGATTCTTTCGATTGCTTCAGCAAAGATGATAAAACAGTACTTTATAGCTATATTTTGGCCCTAAAATATCGTATGGATCATGCAGATGATAGAGAAGCTTTAGTTAAGAGTGATCTGGATTATTGGCGATTATGGCATTTGGCTAGTGATATTGAAAATAAATATGAATTAAATTACCAATTTAGTCATATTTTAGAAGAGACTCTTATCCCTACAAGTAACGAGAGAAAAGTTTTAAAAAAGTTACGACGAATAGAGGGTAATATCCATACAGACGGATCTTCAGAATCCTCTGCAAAAATGAGTAGATATGATGAAAAATTGCGTGCAAAACTTCTCTTGAATCCACCAAAATACAAAGTATTGAAAAAAAATCCCTCTTTGCATGATTATAATTTGAGTATATTGAAGAATGATCCCAAAATGAGCATTTCAAAAGATATATATAATGAACTTGAAAAGAGAGATCTCAAAGGCGTCAGGAAAGATCTTCTTTTCCGATATGTACTGTTGCAAGAGGAGAGAAGGCGTAACTACGACAGACCGGCAAAACGGCGCCATATTGAGCAGGAACTGATCTATCTTGCCAAGTGTCAGGATTACTACAAAAACTATCTTCAGACACCATACAAGGGTAGTTTCATACGAAAACTGGCTGACAGGGTGAGTTCAAGTACAAGTTTTTATCCGGCACTTAAGGAAGAGTTTCTTCCAAAAGAGATCGAGAATTATTGTGAACATAATATTATGCAGACAAAGGTGACGACATATATTCCTAAAAAAGAGAAGGTCATTGAGAAAAAACAGGCAAAGGTTGTTCCAAAACTAAAAAATCTTACAGCATTTTTGAAACAGTATGAGAATGATCCGGTAAAGAAAAAATATGCCAAAGAGTATTTTAACCTTATGAAGTCTCAATTGCAAAAAAAATCTACTCCCACACCCAATATGGAATCACTCAAATTATTACGATTGAAAAGCTGTTTGGTCGGCAAAGATGATAAGAAAGATTTTGAACTCATTTTGGCACGTGTGAAAGATTTTAGGATAGAAGGTTTAAAAGAGACCTTCTATAGCAATATTTTTAATTCTCAAAGATGGTGGAAGATGACAATTAAGATGAAAATGGATGCAGAAGGTGAGATTGAAGCATTAAAACACTTTTTTGATTGTAATGCCACGATGCTGACATTGGGAAAGAGTAAAAAAAGCAGAGTAAAAAACAGTGCAAATACAAAGCAGCCGATGCAGAATGCAACAGATATGCGTAATGCGGTCTCTCAAAAAGATGAAATACTCAAGTACTATGCAAAGTTGTTCGAAAATAAACCCACACCGGATATGTCAAATCAAAAAGCGATCGAGGCAGGCATGATAGACAAAAAATGGCTCAATGTGAAAAATGAGATCGTGACACCTTTGGGAAAGAGTGTTACAATAAGCGGCCTGCCAAAGGGAGGAGTCAAGCTGACATACCGAGGTATCCCAAAAGGTAAACTCTGTACAGACTTCATACAGTTGAACAAAAATGATGTGATCTACTTTAATCATAAACGTTACAGAGGTCTTGACTATATTATGCTCAACGATCATAAGATCAAACTTAATCACTATGTTTACAAACATGCACAAAGACTCTGCAATGAACGCTCAGATAATACAGTGAGTTTTGTAAAAGAAAAAATAATAAAGAGGCATACTTTTAAAGGTATCGAAATGGCCTCATCCTATGGCAAAGTCGATCATACCAGAAGTATGGACTATAGAGGTGCTGACATTTTGATGAGTCCTGACAAAAAACGATTTGCTATCACTTCAGAAGCGAAACTTTTCGATGTTGAAACACTCTCATTGATGATGGATCTCAATAGTGGCGGTGGAAATGATATCCGTTTGGCATTCTCACCGGATAACCGCTGGCTTGCAGTGGGGAATTATCATGATTTTATAGCATTGTGGGATATGAAAACACTGAACAGGTATCAAAAAATAGATACAGAAGACAACAATGGCTACTCTTCGATGCTATTTTTGCCTGACAGCAAAACATTGGTATTACAGCTTAACTCAAAAATCTATTTTCTTGATAGCCAGAGTCAATCAATCCTGGGCACCTTGACACCAAAATGGGAAGAAGGAGACTACAGGCCTCGTATACTGGCAGTCGCTCACAACCCAAAAAAGAAACAGCTCTATATCAGCAATGAAAAGCAAATTGAAATTTGGGACATTAATCAAGTTGACAGCCCAAAATATATTGCAGAACTTAAAGACAAGACAGGAAGACGAGTAAGTGCATTGAAGGTTGATTCCCGTAATGAAAATATTTTGATATCTGCTGATAATAAAGGGGTAAAATTCTGGAACATTGATAAAGGTAAGGTTATACAGCGATTGATACCTGATGCACATAGTGAGATTCGACGTATTGTGATGAGTGATGACAATTGCTATCTATTGGGTGTTGGCAAGTATGTGTTAGTCTGGGAACTGGGCAGTGGACTACAATATGATATATTAAGTGGAGGTAATACCGACATAGCAGAGGATGCTATTTTTCTGCCAAATTCTCATTCGTTTATAACAATAGGAAGTGGCAGCATGGATATGCCTCATATGCATCTTTGGGAGATAAAAAAGTAAGTTTATTTCTTTCTGTAAAAGAATAAAAATATCCCCAAAGAAACAGGATATAAATGGAGACAGGCTGAATAAAAATCAATGTGATCAAATCCAACTTCCCCAAACTGGTCAACATAATGGAGGTTCTAGTGAAAAGCTCAAGAGACATACATTGCATAAATTATTTACTTCGAAAAGTGCTGATAATCCTTCACTTTTGGCCAGTCACCGCCCCACCTCCAGCCATATTTTTTAAAGATTTGTGTCGCCTTATCATTTTTCAAAAGTACCGCTTTGTCTCCAGGATCAGAAAGGTTTCGATGTATCCTTTTGCGATATTTCAAAGAGGCTTTATGGGAGATACGTCCGCTTTTTGCAATATAGGGATTCTCTATCGGATTGATATCGATCGCCCTGCCATAGGCATGTTTTGACCACTTTTTACTGCCTGTCGCAGGACGACAGTTAAACGCAGACGTATTATCTGCTTCTATCGACTGCCAGTCATTTCCTTTGAAGTCACTCACAAGCCTCATTTTTCTTACAGGATATTCCATCTGATAAAGTTCCCTGAAAACAGATACTACACTTTTAGAAACACTTCTGTGCATGATCAGCTCACCCATATGGCTACTACCGTCAAAATCCCAGTGGCTCACACGAATATAGCGCAAATCACTTAGCCTGACAGGACAGCCCTTCCTCCAGGAGTTTCCCTTGATCATGCGTTGTTTGATTTCTGGTGTGATTTTACTTATACTGGCACTAAAATCTGCAAAAAGTGCGGTAATGGAAAAAATTAATAGACCAAAAATAGTTTTATTCATCATGATTTCCTTTTGGGCACCTCTAAAACCCTTATGATTATTATAGCGTTTACCCTTCATTTACTCTGCTCCCTTATGATATACTGGTATTAGAAAATAACTATGGGGGAACAAATGGAACAATTAAAAACCTATGCGCTGATGATAGGACTGACTCTGATCTTTATCTGGTTCGGCGGATTGATCGGTGGGCAGACAGGGATGATCATCGCTTTTTTGATCGCAGCAGGAATGAATTTCTATGCCTACTACTACAGTGATCAGCAGATCCTTAAACACTATCATGCGATTCCCGTTGACAGAGCTTCAGCACCCGGCATCTACAATATCGTAGAGAGATTGACCCAGAGAGCTGATCTCCCCATGCCACAAGTCTATATCATCCCTGACCCGATACCCAATGCCTTTGCGACAGGAAGAGACTATGATCATGCGGCGGTAGCTGTGACGGAAGGACTACTTGATCTTCTGGATGAAGAAGAGATCGAAGGGGTCATCGCCCATGAACTTAGCCACATCAAACATTATGATATGCTTATCGGCACGATTGTTGCTTCGATCGCCGGAGCGATCGCCATGCTGGCAAACTTCGGTATGTTCTTCGGCGGCGACAGAGACCGTCCCAATCCTATCGTGATGATCGCTCTGATGATCATCATGCCATTAGCCGCCTCACTGATCCAGATGACAGTCAGCCGCGGTCGTGAATTTATGGCAGATGAAGGTGCTGCACGCATGACAGGCCATCCCGAATGGCTGCAAAGCGGGCTGGCAAAACTCGATAACTATTCTCGCCAGGGCGTTATCCACGATGCCGATCCGCAAACCGCCCATATGTTCATCGTCAACCCCTTCGCCGGTGTAAAGAACAGTATGAAAACACTCTTCAGCACACACCCAAGCACCGAACAACGCATCGAAAGACTCGAAGCTCTCAAAGGAGAGCTTTGAGCTCAAACTATGCTATAATCTCCTCATGAAAAAACCACTGCTCACTGCTCACTGCTCACTGCTCACTGCTCATACCTCTAAAGGAGGTATCTAATTGTCTCCTTTCGCCATCCAGCTCATCAACAGCTGTCTCATCTCGGATATTGAAGAGGAGGACCGGAACAGCTTTCAGGCCCTGCAGAATCTTGGCGCACTCGAAGAAGTCGGTGGGCTATGGAAACTGCGCTCCATCTATCGTGCCGGAGAACTCTATCTGGCAAAAGACGGCAGGGGCTATGTCGAGGCCCAATTCAAAGAGCAGAAGGATCTGCTGATCGAACCTGACGACCTGGGTAATGCGAAGCATGGTGATACGGTTGTCGCCAAGCGGATCATTGCCCGACGCGGACGGGCCAGCGGCAAGATTATACTTGTTATCAAAAAGGCGCATCTTTTTACGATCGCCTATACCTATCGGGATGAATCAGGCAACTTTGAAATCCGCGACATCAGGACAGCACTTCCTACCCATGCCGTTATGGAGGGTATGGATCTCAAAGCATTCAAGATCGGCACTGTTCTCAAAGTCGATATAGATACGGATCAGGTGATCGAAGTCTTCGGGCATCTGGCTGACCCGAAAGTAGATGAGAAAATTTCTCTGGCACTTTACGATCGTGCAGATACTTTTCCGCCCGAATGTATCGAGCAGGCAAAAGAGGTAGAGACCAGCGTTGACCGCGATGAACATCCCGATCGGATCGATCTCACCCATCTTGATTTTTGCACGATCGATCCTGTTACGGCGAAGGATTTTGATGATGCGATCTATTTTGATCTATCGAAACATACCCTCTATGTCGCCATCGCTGATGTGAGTCACTATGTTGCCTACTTTACTCCGATAGACAAAGAGGCAAAGAAGAGAGGCTTCACTACCTACCTGCCCCATAAATCCTTCCCCATGCTCCCAAGAGAGTTGAGTGAAAATATCTGCTCACTCAAGCCGCATGTTGACCGTCTGGCATTTGTAGCCAGGATCGAACTGGGTAAAAATTCTCTTAAATCTGTCAAAGAGGAGTTTTTCGAAGCGATTATCCACTCCAGGCGGCGTTTCAACTATGATCAGATCGATGAAATGATTAACAACCAGGGTGCCGGTGCAGAAGAAAACGATGCCAGGATCCTGAGTTACCTTCTTCCTCTTCAGAAGATCACAGAGAAACTGCGAAACAATCGTCTCAAAAACGGTTTTGATTTCCGAAGTGAAGAGATCAAACTCTCCATCGATGCTGATCATCTCCTGACCGATACGATGATCGAGACAGGCACCCCCTCCCACTCTCTTATCGAAGAATGTATGCTCCTCGCCAATCAGGCAGCCGCCAAAAGATTCACTATCAAAGGCACAGATGAAGAGTATGGCATCTTCCGTATCCATGAACCACCACAACTGGCAAAGATAGAGACACTCCTTGAAGAGCTTGCCGCTATAGGTCTCTTTGTCGAGAGCTATGAGGACTCCCCTTCCCTGATCCGTGCGATCCAGACAGAGGCCAAAAAGATGGGACTGGAGAGCGAAGTCGATGCGATGATCATCAAATCTCTCAGGAGAGCCGCTTACGCCGCCCGCAACATCGGCCACTTCGGCCTGGGGTTCAGCCACTACAGCCACTTCACTTCCCCTATCAGAAGATACAGTGACCTGATCCTCCACCGCCTGATAAAAACGCAACTTCAAAACGACAAAGAGGAAGCAGAGTATCTACTGCGAAATATCGAACCGCTCTGCGCCAGGGTCAGCGATCTCGAACGGGAAAGCACCAAGGCGGAATGGGATTTCAGAGACCGGAAATTTGCCCGATGGGCAGAGAAAGAGATCGGTGCCTTCTTCCCTGCAGAAGTGATCGAAACAGGTGAAAGTGCCAAAGCAATCCTGCTCGGTGATGTTAAAGGTGTCACCGTCAATCTCAAAGGGGACAATATCATGCTTTTCGATAGAGTACGCGTCATGATCACCCAAGTCGATATCGCCATGGCAACGATCATGGCTGAAGTCGTCGTCAAGTTAGATAAAGATGAAATGGAGCTATAAATGGCCAGATACTGTCATTATTCTAAAATAAAAGCATTGCAAAGCAATGCTTTTCAAAACTACTCACCATTCACCATTCACCATTCACCAAAAACTCCACAGGAGTTTTACCTTGTATAAAAGAGAGCTTGACCAAAGACTCCAAAGAGAGTTGCCCAAGGCACTGCTTCTCTACGGTGACAATGCCTATATGATCGACTATTATATTGGCTACTACATCAACAAACTTCAAGCCAGAGAGGATCTGCTGGCACTCTATTTTGATGAGTGGGATTTCAATCAGGCAAAGACCTATCTCTCACAGAGTTCTCTTTTTGGAGGTACCAATCTGCTGATAGTCAGACAGGACAAGAAGCTCCCCAAAAAAGAGCTGGACAGCCTGATAGAGTTTGCCAAAAAAAACAGTGATAACTATTTTCTCCTGGGATTTAGCGGTGAAGCCAAAGATGCCAAAAGCATGCAGAGCAGTTTTGCTGAAAAAAAGGGTGGGATATGGGCACGCTTTTTTGAACCAAATGTCAATGAAGGGGCGGAGGCACTTCGGCAAAAAGCCCAAATGATCGGTCTTGATATCGATCACTATGCCCTCCAGCATCTCATGCTGATACTCAACAACAACCTGGCACTTTGTGCCAACGAACTGGATAAACTTGCAATTCTCGGTACCAAAATCACCAGCAAAGATATTGATCAACTGGTCTACTCCACTGCTCCGCTTGCCACCGAACAGTTCCTCACCGAGCTCTTCGAGAAAAAGCCGGTGACGGAGATGATCGGCACATTGCTGGAGATAGGTGAAGATGAAGCCTCCCTCTTGCGTTCCACTCAGCGTTTTGTCAACGAGATCTTTCTCTTCAATGCCTATATCAAACTACATGGGGCACCTGACTCTGCTGCGATCCTCGGCTACAAACTCCCCAAACAGATCGAAGAGAAAAAGGCGCAACTTGCGATGAAGATCAAACCTGCCGCTCTTCTTGGTATCTCCGAACATCTCCTGGAGAGTGAACTTGAAATGAAACGCCCCAACGGAGCCAATAAAGAGACACTTCTCTATGGTACCTACATTAAAATGCAGAGATACCTATAGGGAACCCTTACTTCAATTTATAATAAGTTATTTTATGGTAATATAGCGCTTCCAAAATTCTTGCTCAAAGTTTGGATGGCCAAACCAATGGCCAAAACAATGGGCTATTAAACCAAAAGGACACGAATGATGAATCATTATGAAACGCTGTTTGTAGTTAAACCTACATTGACAGAAGAAGAGATCAAATCTCAAATTGAAAGAGTAAAAAGTATTCTTGAAAAAGAGGATGCTGAACTCATCGCAACTGATGACATGGGAATGAGAAAACTCGCATATCCTGTACAAAAAAATGACAGAGGGTACTACACGGTGCTTTACTATAAAGCCGACGGCGATACTATTGCTGAGCTTGAAAGAAATTTGAGGATCAATGAAGAAGTCATCAAGTTTTTGACTGTAAAATATGCAAAAACCAAAGAGATCACACAATTTAACAAACTTGTTGCAGCGGCCAACAAAAAGAGCCAGCCGGCTGAACCGGCTAAAACTGTAAAACCAGTTGAAGATCTGGACATCACTGAAAATGAAGCGCTTGCAGATATGGCAGAGGAAGAAGCAGCGATAGAAGCAGCAAAAGCATAATCAAAGCCTAGGAGCAACCTTATGTATAACAAAATAATATTGATGGGAAATCTCACGAGAGATATTGAGATAAGATATAGTCAGGGCGGAAGTGCTATCGGCAACACAGGTATCGCAACCAACAGAAAATGGAAATCTCAAACCGGTGAGCAGAAGGAAGAAGTGATGTTCGTAGATTTGACATTCTTCGGACGAACTGCCGAGATCGCCAATCAATATCTGCGTAAGGGAAGCAAAGTTTTAGTTGATGGGCGACTATCGCTTGATCAGTGGACAGCACAGGACGGCACAAAGAGAAGTAAGCACGCAGTGATCGTAGAGAATCTGCAGATGCTTCCAAAGAGTGACAATCCTGCTGAAGGCGGAGGAAACTATGGCAGCCAAAGCCAGTCGAACCAGCAGTATGGATCATCCCAATCTGCACCAAAACCGCAGAATACTGAACCACAGCAAGCGACACAGACCATCCCGGAAATAGACATCAGTGAAGATGAGATACCATTTTAGGAGTAAACCATGGCAGAAAGAAGAAAATTTAAAAAGAGATATTGCAAATATTGTGAAGGCAAAGTAGAATTTATTGACTACAAAGAACTTTCACAACTCAAGTTCAGTCTGAGCGAAAGATTTAAGATCATGCCAAGAAGATTGACAGGAAACTGTAAAAGACACCAGGAGATGGTGACAGTAGCGATCAAAAGAGCACGTCAAACTGCACTGATCCCATACATCGTTGACAGAAAGAATGTTGTAGAACATCCATTTGAAATGATCAGATAAGACAAGCTCCGCCGTCTGGCGGAGAAGTCCGTAAACCCCTTTCTTTCTCAAACTTTTTAATTCGACAAATTTATCCCCTTATGCTATAATGTACGAGAACATAGAGAAAAAGCTGAGCATATTGTGAAGTATGCAAAGAAAATCGGGCGTCTCATGCAGAAGTTCCTGATTGCCGATATGTGGATAAATAACTTTTTGAGATACTGCTTCACTATACTTTTTTCTAAACAAACACAATAAAGGATCTCTCATTAATCGTAGAATTATACATTTATTTTTAATTGTTGTTTCGGGACTTTTTATTGGTTGTGGAGGCGGCTCTGACGAAAGCAGTACGGGTAGCAGTAGCAGCAGTTCCGGCATCGAAAGCAGTACGGGCAGCAGTAGTGGTTCGGGTAGCGAAAGTAGTACGGGGGAAGGAACGTATACAAGTACTACCGTAACCATTACTGACAACTATCAGGTAGAAAGTTTGGGGAAAGCAAATTCCATTCATGCTGCAGTATCGCTCGGGAGTACTCCCAAAAGCCTCTATATCCTGCTTAGCAACTATAGTACCAACTCTGCAGCGGCAACAATCACACACAACAATAAAATTATAGAAGCCAAACAGGAAAAATTAATTGAACCTGGTGCTCCTGTTTACAAATCGATCATACTGCGTGCACCAAAATATGTACGGGAATTTTCGTCCAAACTCAATAGATTGCTCCAAAAACCAAAAGAGATTCATCCGCAAGCCAAGGCAATAGAAATTGCCGAAAGAAGAGCGGATGTAGCCGGTCAAAAAAAATCATTTTGTATCAATATCGACGAAAATGGCAACTGCACACAAAGCACCACTGCAGCAGCCAAAAAGATCGTCTCCGATATACCAACACAATCTGGATCAAAGACACTCAATATTTGGGTATCTGATGATTCTTTTGATAGCGGTTCAGGCTGCAGCAAATCCAAATGTGTGACTCAGGCAATGGTAGATGAATTGGCCAAAAGATTCCTGGCAACAGGTGATGATAACGACATCTACGACTGGGTTACCAATATCTATGAAGGAGAGTGGGGAGATGATGCACACGGTAAATATCCTGAACTGATCGGAGCCAATGATGAGATCTCTATTCTGCTTACTGACATCGATCAGGATAACAGTCCAAATGGTGGAGTGATAGGGTATTTCTGGTCAAAAGACAATATTACAAAATCTAATTTGAACGGCTCCAATGAAAGAGTAATGTTCTATGCGGATGCAGTGATGTTTGCCAATGGAGACAGTGGCAAGCCCGGCTGGAACATCACTGACCCATTCCCTATGGAAATGGTCTCGACCCTTGCCCATGAATTTCAACATATGATTCATTTTTATCAAAAGACTATTTTGCGCACCTCAAGCGGTACTGCCACAGATACATGGATCGACGAGATGCTTGCCGAGACCACAGAAGATATCGTTGCAACAAAGATCCGCAGCAATGGGCCGAGAGCCGTCTCTCCTGACAATGGAGATGCAGGAGATGCGAACAATAAAAAGGGAAGGTACCCGCTCTTCAATCAGAACAATACACTCTCTTTGACGACATGGACCACCTATGCCGACTATGCAAAGGTTTCAGCATTCGGGACATTCCTGATCAGAAACTATGGGGGAGCGCAGCTTCTTCATGATATTATGCATAATGCGTATACCGATGAGCAAGCTGTAATGGATGCCGTGGAGAAATCAGCAGAGGGTTCAGATAAGATCTTTGATGATCTGCTTAAAGAATGGGGCGTGGCTGTACTTCTTTCCGACCATGATGATCTTGCAGATCTTCCTTTTTACAATACGGGTGATTTTACCTATAGCACCTTTGGCAACAGTACCTACGCAATGGGGTCGATCGACTTTTTTAACTATGACCCGCAACCGACAATACACACATCGGCCGGTACAGTATCGGCACAGGGGAATTATTACTACAAGGTAGGAGACAACCTGACGGGTGAAATTACTATTGATCTTCAGCTCAATGGTACAACAGAAGCAACACTGGTGGCAAAATAATGAAAAAAATAATACTGGGGCTTGGGATATTGGGATTTATCGGCTGTGCACAGAACAATACTATGGATCTGGAGGGCAGACTGTCAGTCAAAGGGACTTCTGTGCACACCTATTTGACAATCGAAGATCAAAAAAGCCACAAGAGTTATAAAATTCAAAATCAGGAGAGTTTTGATCTCATCAAACGACAGAATCAGACAGTGAAAGTGAAAGCGAAATTGATCAAAAAAGCCGTTGGGCCCGGTTTCCCTGCTGTGATAGAAGTGCTGGAAATAGAATAGGATTTTTATCTTTTTTGCAATACCATAAATTGTTTGTCAGCCTCTTCAAAGCCATAGAGATCAACCTCTTCTTCAGACAAAAGCTCCAATCCGCTTAGCGCTACGATCATATCAGGATCGTGATAATATTGTCTGATCACCTCTTTCGATTTTCTATAGTACTCCCCCTCTTTTTCAAAGAGGGTAAACTCTGAACGATACTCCCCTGCTTCAAAATCACTATCTACTGCCAAAAACCTCTTTTCATCATCTACGATATAGGAACCGACAGCAACATTCTCAAATCCGAACAGGGTATTGATGTCACATAGAAAGAGACCGCCTTGATTTAAGTGTTCATACACGCAGATCAAAAATTGCTTTAATGCCTTTTTATCCAGATAGTTGAGCATATCAAAGACAGCGGTAATAACGTCAAATGAACCATCAAGTTGACAGAGGTCGGTGAGTTTGGCATCCAGGCCGCGTGCACTGGTCAATTCAACCATATGAGGACTCAGGTCAATACCAAGGAGCTGTTTGGGGGCAAAAGTATTTTGTATCTGATAGAGGAAATCACCGCTTCCGCATCCGATATCCAGCATTGAGTCAAAATCAACACTGTTAAGAAAAAGAAAATAGTGGGCATAGAGTTCGGGGGCGGCCTCTTTGACTCCCAAAAGATCCTCTACTTTGGCATAGAGATCGAGCGCATCACTTTTCGGCACGGCTCTGCACTACGGCATTGATCTTTTCATAAAGGGAGAGGATCTCCTCTTTTTTGGCATAATAACTGTTTTTATTGGCGATGAGATGAGCTGAAGAGTCCATAATATCCTCCGCTACTTTCAAACCATTTTCCCGCATGGTATTTCCTGTTTCGACAATATCTACAATGGCATCGGCCAAACCTACCAGCGGCGCCAGCTCGATCGAACCATAGAGCTTGATCACTTCGACACCGACGGCTTTTTGCGAAAAATAGTTTTTTGCGATATTGACCATCTTGGTGGCCACTTTGATATCGGGTTTGCTCCAATCCAGTTCATCCTCATTCCTGATCCCGATCGCCACTTTGCATTTGCCAAGATTCATATCCATGAGTTTGATGATATCCAACTCTTTCTCAGTGATCACATCCAGCCCGACCACACCGATATCGGCGGCTCCATGTTCTACATAGGTCGGAACATCCTGGTTGCGAACATTAAGAAAACGGAATTCTCCGATATCCAGGATCAATTTTCTACTCTCGAATTTAAACTCTCCTCCAAAGATCTCAGTAAAGATCTCCAGTGTCTCCTCGGCAATTCTACCCTTGGGCAACGCTATCGTCAACATGATTCACTCCTTTGGAGCAAAAGTGATGAGTGATGAGTGATGAGTGATGAGTGTCGGATTGCATTGCTTTGCAATACTTCAATTTTTTTATATTTGATATCCATACTAAATAAATCCTTTTCAACTATAAACATTTGATAGTTATCAAACATCTCTCATTTAATAATGAAAGCTTTCCAAAAGAAAGCAAACTATCATTTCTGATTTCTGATTTCTATTTCTCACTTGCACGCAACGCGTGCATCATTCCCTGAAAAACCAATGTTTCATCGAACACAGAGCCTTCAAAAAGAGAAGAGAGAAACTTCCCGTCCCCTCCGGTAAAATAGATTTTTTTACTCTTTTGATGCTTCTCAATCACGGTTTTTATCGACGCGATTATACCATAGCTTATCCCATCTTTTGTTGTGAGCGGCAACGCATCCAAAGAAACCTCTTTGTTCAATACGGTATCAAGAACCGGAGAAACTCCGGCATAGGTTTTAAGCATCGCTTTGAGCCCCGGCAAAATGAATCCCCCTTGATACTTCCCATCCTCCATCACATCCACTGTGATCGCAGAACCGGCATCGACAAAAAGACCGTTCTGATGACTCAGGCAAAGTGCTTTGCGATCAACACCCATGGTCGCATATTCACCTTCTATCTTCATTAGGTCAGAAATATTATGCCATTTTTTCACCATCCCAAACTTCTCTTCCAGTTCATACTTAACCGTAACATAATAAAGAGGCTTATTTCTATATTCCACAAAGGCATCCCCATGG
This sequence comes from Campylobacterota bacterium, assembly GCA_034721895.1. Classification (GTDB taxonomy): domain Bacteria; phylum Campylobacterota; class Campylobacteria; order Campylobacterales; family Sulfurovaceae; genus SZUA-451. The sequence goes on from JAYEND010000024.1 coordinate 47,025, forward strand.
GTCAAATGTTCAACACTCTGACCGTCGTAAATATGGAAATGAGTGTTTCCAATATCTGCAAGCAACATCATATTTTCCTTGTTTAATAAATAAAAGCTTTTGAAAAAAGCATACCAAAATTATTAATTATTAATTATTAATTTTCAAAGTGCCAAACAACCCACCCGCTCTCTTCCAGCATCGCTTTGGCATGAGAGCAGAGCGGTGCTTTGATCTGAATATATCTCTTCATGATTTTTGTATCCTGATACCCTTCGAGTTTTTCATGCAGCGCCATAAGCTCTGCCGCCTCTTTACGTAGAACCCTGCTCTTTTTTTCAACGACTATGAAAATACAATAATAATCTTTCAGATCCACACCGAAGTAGATTTTGACCTTCTTACGGCTTCCCAGCTCTTTGGGTGTTACCTCTTTAAGGGATTTACAAATAATATTATGTTCTTTCAGGCAATCAACGATCTCTTTCATCTCTCTCCCTTTAACGGATGGTATCGGTTCATGGTCTCAGCCAAATTCTCTTTCTGGATATGGGTATAGATCTGTGTGGTGATCAGCGAACTGTGTCCCAGGAGTTCCTGTACCACTCGCAGGTCTGCCCCGCCGATGATCAAAGAAGAAGCAAAGGAGTGGCGAAGGACATGCGGTGAAACACCCAGATATTTTTTGACGATCTTGTAGGCAGAGACACGGCTCAGGATATCTCCCCTGTAATTGAGCCACAAAGAACTGCTTTGCATCCCCTGCACTTCAAGATAGGTATTCAATGCTTTCAGAGCAACCGGAGCAAGAGGCACTACCCTCTCCTTCTCCCCCTTGGCAAAACGGATCTTCAGCCATCCCTCAGCAATATCTCTGCGCTGTACGGTGAGCGCTTCGCTGATCCGGCAGCCGCTGGCATAGAGAAAGAGGATCAGGGCATAATCCCGCAACCCCGGTATGGTCGAGCGATTGATCCTCTCCGCACCCTGCATGATCTCCTCATAACTGAGATATTTCGGAAGATTTTGAGGAATCTTTGCCATAGGTATTTTGATCTTCTGGTCAGTAAAATCATGATGATGACAAAAGTGATAAAAACTGTTGATGGAGGAGAGCTTGCGGTTGAGTGTCCGTTTGTTTTCAAAGGTGGAGAGAAAGGAGAGAATGTCTGCAGTATCAAGCTGGAGCAATGACCTGGAGGAAGTCTCCTCCAACTGTGTCAAATCACTGATATAAGACTCGACCGTAGAGGGATCCAATGCTTTGTTGACACTGAGGTACTCGTCAAAAGCAATAATGAGATCACTCATGATCCCAATTTGTCGAGTAAGATCACCTCATTGTCTTTATAAATTTTATGTCCTGAGACAAAGGCAAAGTCTTTTACCTTGCCGACATCATAGATACGGCTTTTCGTCAGATTACTGTTAAGTACGATCAGAGAACCTTTCTGGTCCAGAGCATAAACACGCCCGCCAAAGGCTGTCGCAGCACTGAAGTGTGCAAATTTGAACTTCTTCTTTGCAAGCTCTTTCAAAGAGGAAGAGAATTTGATGATCTCTCCCGCTTTGGTAAAGACATAGATGGCACCATTGGCGATTGCTACTTCGCTGATCCCCTCGGTCAACTCTCCTTCGGCGGTTCCGATCGTCATCACCCTGTTGGGTGTCGCAGCAACAAGCAGGTTCCCTATACGTGAAAGATAGATAATGTTATTAAGGTTTGTCTCAGAGCTGACATAGATCACTTTGGCATTTTCCGGACTCTGCATATCAACGATCAGGAGTTTGCCGTCAAGTGTCGGAATGACCGCCAGGTTATCAACAAAGACCGGGCTGGCAATACGGGCATCCACAGCAAAGGCATCATCTGATTTGCTCTCTACCAGCTTCTCATTGGAGGAGAGTCGATAGAGACCGAAGGTATTATCCTGCAGAAGATAGACAATGATGCCATTTTTCATCGCTGCGGAAACGACCGGCACATGGAAGGAAATGGTTTTGGCAACCTTTTTGCTGCTCTTGCTGATAAGCGCAAGCATGCCCTCTTTATTCCCTGCCAGGACATAAGAAGAATTTTCACTCAGGAAGGTAGCTCCTTCAGGAAGGAGGAGCGATCCCGGGCCTTTTTTGCTGATGTAGGTTCTATTATCAAAGGTAACGCCGTCACGTGTCAGATAAACAGATTTCCCCTCATGTCCACCGACTGCACCGGTCGGCTTAAATGTTTGCTGCGGCTCAAAATACTTTTTACTGCTGCAGCCGATAAAAACCAGCACAGCGATAGCTGCAATGATCCAGGTAAGCTGCCTCATTATTGTGCCTTTATCGTGTAGTGCTTCAAAAGATCTGCTACAGAAGCAACCGGAGAGCGGGCATCGATCATATCAAGTTTTGCTTTTGCCTCTTTGACCTTCCCTGCTTTCAAAGCCAGGTAAGCATCTTCGATCAACGACATCTCTTTATAGTACTGTGAATTGCTGCCCTTTTTGGCAAGGACACTACTGTGGTAGGTACTGATATCTGCGATCAGCGGATTTTTACTGCCTGCGAACTGTTCCAGTGTTTTGGCATCTTCGGACTTGATCGCCCTGGCATAGCTGTAGAGTTCATAAAGTGCCGCATTGTCAGATTTCAGCGTTTCGAGCGCTTCACTGTTCTTCGGATCTTTCTGCAGTGTTAAAAATGCCTTGTTTGCACTATTGAGTTTCGCCTCCTGGATACCGCTGATAACTGCTCTTCCGCCAAAGAAAAGAATGATCAGTCCAATAGTTGCCCAGATTTTTATCTTGTGTTTTTTATAGAAAGTCTCGAGCTGCAGAGCACTTTCCAGCATCTTCTCATCTGCACCCAACTCTTTTTTGACATATTTTGCATCGTCTTTAATACTCACACTTACTCCTGTCCAAATACATAATTAGAGAGATCTTCTCTTTATTTTTGCTCTTATTATACCAGTCTGAGTTAAAAATTTGGCTATAGCACTGCTATAGCTCGACGATCGTCACACCCAGGTTGCCGGGCATCCGGTAAAACTTTTTGATTTTCGGATGGCTTTGCAGATACTCGGCAACCAGTTTGGAGAGGATCCCTCCTCCTGTTCCATGTACGATCTGAACCTCATCGAGCCCGTTGACCAGTGCGTCAGAGAGAAATTTGTCCACCGTATCGATCGCCTCATCTCCATACATGCCCAACAGTTTGACTGAAACCGATGCAGAACTTTTCTCCACGCTGACCTTTGCCTCTTTCTTCTTTTTGGCAAATGCTTTGGGAAGATCACTGCTTCGTTTCAGCTGAGATATTGGTACCCGCATCTTCATCCCATCTACAATGATCGTCGCATTCTCTCCCCTGAGAGAGAGCAACTCACCTCTGTGGCTCCGGTACTTGACAGGGTCACCCTCTTTAAGCGGCACCTTCTCTTCTGTTTTGGGTTTCTTATGTGTTTTTTCTTTAAACTTATGGGCTTCAGTGAGCAGTCGTCTGCCCTCGGTTGACTCTTTGACTTTGAGAGCTTCCTGTGCCCGTTTGGTCGCCGCATTGTAACGGTTCTCCAGAGTTGCGACTGCTTTTCGATGTTCTTCTCTGAGCTTCTCTTCAGTCTCCTCCAGATAGCGTCTCTTTCTCTCCAGATCTTTGACCTCATCATCAAGCCTGGCGATCTTCTGCCGCATCTCACGCTCCAGTGAGGTTGATTTTTCGATCAGCTCATTGAGGTTCTCTTTGTCTTCTCCGTAGATCACCTTGGCTTTGGCAACGATATTTTCCGGTATCCCGTATCGTTCTGCCGTCTCAAAGGCATAACTCTTCCCGATACTCCCCTGCAAAAAAGTATAGGTCGGAACACGCCGCTGCTCATCATAAAGTGCAGCGATCAACTCCACATCATCATCGCCTCCCATCAAAGAAGCCAGACGTTTATGGTGTGTAGTTACAATAAAGGCGATATCCCGCTTACGCAGCTCTTCGAGCATCACGCGGAAAAGACTGGATGCCTCATCACTGTCTGTGCCCAGTTCGATCTCATCGACACCGACGATCGCATCCCTTTTACCGAAAAGCCCGGAGAACTCCACCATCCTACCGGCAAAGGTCGAGATATCATTTTTCACTGATTGGGGATCGTCGATCACTGCTTCGATCTGTTTAAAATGTCCGATCTCCGTCCGCACAGCATCACACTTGAAGGGCAGCAGATATTTACTCATATAGACTGCTGAAAGTATCGATTTGAGGAGCATCGTCTTACCTCCGGCATTGACACCGGTGATCAGCATTACCGAACGGTTCAGGTCGATCGTGACCGGAACAGGATCTTCGATAGCAGGATGGCAAAAATCTGCCAGCTTGACCCGCTTTTGCTTTGTCGGAAGGATAAACTCATAGTCATATGCCCTGGCAAAACCAACCCTCGCCTGATAATGGTCAAAGCGGTCATACTCTTTGTTAATAAAAGCGAGGAAGCGTTCCCATGTATAAAAGATCGCCGAGATCTTTTGACAATAGCGGTAGATCACCTCCTCCTGCCTGCTGAGAAGCTCTGACTCTCTCTCTTTGAGTGCCGAGATCTTCTGGGGGATGATATAAAAGTAGCCACCGGAACTTCTTCCTGTCACAGTAGCTTTGAGTACATTATTGAAGCCGCCCCGCACCAGTATCGTCTCTTCACCGTTTTGGAAGTGTATCTGCGAATCCACCAGATAATCTTTGAGTGCGGAGGAGTGCACCAGCTTGTAGAGCCCCTCTTTGATCGCCGATTTATTCACCTTGATCGCTCTTTCGATATCGGAGAGTTCCAGATCGATCTGGGAATTGATCTTCCCCTCATCATTGAAATAACCCAGAACCTCCATCACCTCATCAGGCACTTCAATCTCTCTGATCCAGCCATAGAGCGGCTCAGGAAGCTCCAGTGCTTTCAGGGTATTGAAGTACATGATTATCTTCACAAAAGCATAGATCTCATCGAGTCCCAATACCGCCTGTTTTTTGATCCGATTGAGCTGCCCATCAAGATTGGGAACCTCTTTGGGCTCAGGGAATTGCAAGGATGAGAGGGCTTTGATATGACGGTAATGCTGATTCACATCTCCCTGCATCGCTACCGGTTTAACCCTGGCAAAAAACTGCTCGAACTGCTGAATATAGCCATCAAGATCGAGCTTTTGAATAATATTTTTCAAAGGGCTATGCTTTTATCTATCATCAATAAAAAATTTTCAACGAAAAACCTACCCTCACTCTTCACTCTTAATTCTTCACTCTTCATTCAAATTAGGCCTCGCCTCTTATCTGGTACGTGATATCCCCTGCTCCGAACGCTGTCACCATCCCCTCGGAGAACTCTTTGATCACATGCCCATCCTTGATCACTTTGACGATGCCATCTTCTTTCGTCACTGAGTCTGCCATCGTCAGATTATATTTGCTGAATGCCCCTTTGAGATCGATATCCACTTCAATTTCACCGGCTGACCAGATAGGCAGAAGCACCAGTTCGTCTGCACCTTCGAAACATTCGACAAATCCGGTGAGATTATCCATCGTCCTGCTATATTTATGGGGCTGCCAAATCACCTGCATCTTCCTAAAGTTACGCAAATCGCTATAAGCCTTCAACGACTCCATCGTTGCTTTAATCTCGGTAGGATGATGCCCGTAGTCATCGATGACAACGATCTTCTCCTGGTTCTGGACGACATCAAAACGCTTTTTGATCCCCTTGTAATTGAGCAGATTGACTCTGATCGCCTCAACATGCTCTCCCAGCTCCAATGCAGCCAATATTGCCAATGCTGCATCCAAAGCAATATGCTCACCCAAGCCAAAAACTTCAAATTCACCATAGTCCAGAAATTCAAACCGTGTATGCGGTTCGCCATCGATCAGAACATAAGAGATATTTCGGATATCCCGGCTGGGGTAGAGCTTGATACTCTCCAGCTCTGTAGATGCGAGGAACTCATCTTCTGCATTGATCACGCGGATTTTTGCCAGGGACAAAAAGTTTCTGTAGGCATTGTAAAAACGCTCTTCGTCATACTCATAATACTCCATATGCTCCGGCTCGACATTGGTGACAATGGCGAGGTAGGGATTGGAATTCAAAAAACTCTCATCACTCTCGTCCGCTTCAAATACCACTTTGTTATTGGGATAATTCCGGACATTGGAACCGAACTCTTTGGAGATCGCGCCGATGAGGGCGTTGGTTTCCGGCATCATCGAAGCCAATATCGCAGAAGTGGTACTCTTGCCATGTGCACCGCCGACAGCATAGACCTCTTTGTCTCCCAAAATGGACTTGAGTGACTCTTTGCGGGAGAGGAGTTCTATGCCAAGCTCTTCTGCCCTTTGATATTCAGGATTATTCTTTCGTACTGCAGCCGAATAGATCACCCGATCCACACCCTCGACCGCATCTTCATGATGGGGGATGGTGATCTTGGCATGAAAGTTTGTCGCTAAATCATTAGTGATTTCACTCTGTTTGATATCCGATCCGCTGATCGTATGGCCGTCATTGGCCAGAAATTTGGCCAGAGCAGAGAGTCCAATCCCTCCGATACCGATAAAATGAATTTTCATGCTAAACTCCCTTCCCTATTTCTCACTCTCTTCAAGTACTTTCAGCGCTTCTGTTGCTTCATTGACCAAAGCACGATTCTCTTCGAGGAATCTTTCCGGATCGATCTTAAAGTAGAGCAAAAAGTAAGCCAGTTTGTCATTTTCATCATACCTGCTCGTATCGGCTACTTTTTCCATAAAGGTATCAAAATCTTTCCCTTTCATCACAGAGACAGCATGCACCATCAATGCGTCTTTGAGTCTCTCCTCATCGACCATATAGTGAAGCACCTGAAAGAGCTCTTTGGCACCCTTCATATCATTTTCGCTGTAGCGTTCGATCGCATGCTCGTAGATCGCTCTGGCAGTAAAAAGATCTTCTTCTTTCTCCATGTCAAATCCTCTCTGTTGACTCAAGTACTCTGCCAATTTGTCAAACGCTTCCTTAAGTATAAAAGTAAAGACTTCATTGATCTTGTCTTCATCTTCACTGACCAAAAGCAGTGCATCCAGGAGCTGATACCCTTTCTGGATACTCTTCTCCTCTTTCATCTCCTCTTCGAGCAGCACCAGGTTTGCCAAAAACTCCTCATTCTTCTTCAACGCTTCAATATTGATCTCTTCTCTTTCCATTTTTTTCCTTTATATAACTATATAAATAAAAGCTTTTCAAAGAAAAGCCTACCAAAATTCCTAATTCCTAATTCCTAATTCCTCACGCAGTGATGCTATCCTCTCCAGCGCCTCTCTCGTCTTCTCCACCTCATACACCAGTGCCAATCGAACATAGCCTTGTCCCTGCCCTTCTCTGCCCAGATAAGACCCAGGGATCACTTTGAGATTGTAGTCACGATAGAGTCTGACGGTAAAATCGATCTCATCTTTCACTTCCATCCAGATATAAAAAGTTGCTTCCGGCCTCTCGGTACCCAAAATCTCTTTGGCTGCTGCAAAGTTGCGAATATACTTTTCACGAAACCCATCCACATGCTCCTGGTCCGCCCAGGCAACAGCAGCGGCATGCTGCAGTGGCAGCGGAGAGGCACAGCCCACATAAGTACGATACACCATATAGGCTTTCAACATCTCCGCATCCCCGGCGATAAATCCGCTTCTCAGCCCCGGAGCACTGGAACGCTTCGAGATGGAGTTGATCACCAGAATGTTTTTGAATGTGTCATTCCCTGCTTCCAGACTGGCATTGAGCAGTGAAGGCAGCGGTTCATCGAGATAGAGATCAGCATAGCACTCATCATTCAACAAGACAAAATCATATTTCAATGCCAGTCTGACCCACGCTTTGAACGCTTCCATCTGCATCACCGAAGAAGTCGGATTGTTTGGAGAGTTGAGGATCACAAAATCACAGCGCTGCAATGCCTCTTCATCGATCACCGGCTGAAAACCGTTGGAGGCATCCAGGTTCAGGTAGATCACTTCAGCCCTGCTGGCTTTGGCTGCCCCTTCATAGATCTGATAAAAGGGATTCGGAAAAGCCATGACAGGATTCTCGATATCGTGCAGCAAAAACTGAGGAAAGTTAAAAAGCACTTCTCGCGTTCCAAACGTTGGGATGATCTGACTATTGTCCAGTTCCAGATCAAAACGGTTTTTCAGATAAGCCAGCATCCCCTCTCTCAGTACGGCTTCTCCCGAAGTTTTGGGATATTTGTTGAGCAGCGGTGCATGTTCATTCAATGCATCCAGTATAAACTGCGGCGTTTCAAACTGCGGCTCACCGATCGTGAGGCTCAACGGCGCATAATCCTCATTGGGTTTGATCTCACCCAGTAAAAGATTCAATTTTTCAAAGGGGTATGTTTCAAAATCTATCATATATCTCTTTCGTATTCTCTTTACTCAACTTTCGCACATGTAATTTCCTGTCATTCCCGACCTGATCGGGAATCCACAGATCTATCATGCCTACTTGACTTGCAATATTAAAACACTCATGGTCTTAGATCCCCGTGTCAAGCACGAGGATGACGTATGTGCGAAAGTTGTGCTCTTTTGTAAAAGAATATTTTAGCGAAATATTGGTTTGTGTTGGGTGAGAGACAAATATCATGGGTAGATGTATGCGGGTTACTTGTTCTCAAAGATGATAAACAGTCTCATTCACAGATTTTCTATAAACTTTTTTATTCTTGCCTTGTTATTTGAAATATAAAAATGATACTTCTTCTCTCCACATACGACCTAACTAAACCAAATACTAATCTTGGCCATATAGCTTGCAATAGTTTACCTATTCTGCTATACTCCACGCATTGAAAGATGATTTAGAGTTCATCTTTGGATTGACTTTTATTAATGACCTTTGTTTGCAGTATTATCCTCCCTAAGAACACTCCACTTTATATTTTCAGCACTTCAGTAATGATGTGTACAAACAACCAAAGGAATTGCAATGGCAAATCAAGTAA
>JAYEND010000025.1:0-27932 GCA_034721895.1 Campylobacterota bacterium
GTGTAATAAAGATTGTTCTTTGATTTTCATTTACACTGTTTATTACATCAGCAGTTTTTGCTTTTAAATAGCTAATTGGTTTAATATCTTGGCTCAATTGCATAAAATCTCCTTCAAAAATTATTTACATATTGTACCATATTTAGATTTAATTTAGTGCTTTTCGTATCTGCTCCGCGGGTGAGAGCAACGCAGCCGCGTCGAACTGGAGTCGTTTGTTATGTGCTAATCCATTGTCTCTCACAGAAATAAGTCAATCTCTCTTGTTTTAAATCAAAATTTCTTGCTCAAAGAGATTTGCAATCTAGCATGGTAGTTTGAGCTCTCGTATGTGTTACCACGTGCAACGTGGGAATGAGAGAGGAGTTCTTGCGCAGCCTCAGACCGTGGTAACGAGATGGATGGAAGTGGAGACTATTCTATTTCGCCTACATAATAAAACTCATCCAAACCATCCAGAAAAGCCATTAAGAGTTCATCTGAACAGGCTTTAAAGTTCTTATGTCCTTCTTTGCGGAAGAGGGAGGCTAGTTGCTGTTTGCTGAGCTCAGCTTCGCCAAGTCCAAAGATGATCTCTGTTTCCGGCTCTTTGAGTTCCAGTGCTATACGGAGTTTTTTGAGGATGAGATTGTTGGTGAGCTCTATCACTTCACCGCTATCGGATTTTTTGGGACTGGGTCCTCTTTTGAGTATAACAAGACCATCAAGAAACAGGCCCAGTTCTTCATAGCTGCAAAGCTCAAAACCATCATCCTGACGACGTTTTAAAAGATGGTCCAAACGCTCAGGTCTCATCTCATGCCCAGCGAGTCTGTACGCCTTGATCATAGTTTTATTGTCAAGACTCAAGGCAGTTTTTATTCTAAAGAGAATATCGTTCGTGTTCAAAACTCTACCTACTTTTTGATCTCAACATTGCAAAGTTCTGCTTTGATCGTTGTGCTAAAACTGATCGAAACATCTCTCCATGTTTTCCCGCTATGGAGATCATAACAGCTCTTATTGATCGATGCAAGAGCAGGGAGCGCATCAAAATCAGCAAGATCGATCGTTCCCTCTGCTTTGAAGTGCTCTTTGTCATAGTGGTACTTCATGGGGATGACTAAAGATTTTTCATTCATGGTGATCATCACTGAGACAGTACCGGTTCTTGGTTTGCCTTTGATGCGTTCATCTGCTTTGATATCTTTGATAACCGCATCGATCTTTCCTCCAGTCATCTTGTTGAAGAAAAAAGTCACGAGCGTTTTATCCCTTTCCGGATTACCTGTATCGATTTTGCTTGTATCGATCGAAACTTTGGATCCGACGAGCAGTTCTCTGAAGTTCTTACCTTCAAGGGCTACAGGCGTATAGTTCACAGCAGTAAACTTTCCTCCAACACCGATCTTCCCCAGTGTTTTATAGGATTTCCAGTCAACATTCATCTCTTTGGGCTGTGTCAGCAGGCATCCGCCGGCATTTCCAATTGTATAGAGCACAATAAGTGCCAATAGTATTTTTTTCATTATTGATCCTTTGTACTGTTTTGGTCAGCAAGTGCAGAAGCATTGTTGTCTGCCACTTCTTCAGCCAGAGTTTGAAGAGCGATGTTGACTTTGTTGATGACAGCCAGACACTTCTTGTCTTTGATGTTGTGTTTGAGGGTATAGTACTCAGGATTGGTATAGGAGAGCCAGTGATTTCCCTCGTAGTCTGTATAAAAGAGCATTTTAAGAGGAAGATCCATGCCCATCGTCTGGTTGCAGTTCATCAAAACTGTTCCCATTTTCGGATTACCAAACACGACTACGGTATTGGGTAGCTGTTCCATCTCTGAATGTTTAGCATTTTGTGCATGATCAATAACCTGAAAGATGGAGAGTCCCTTCTCCTCAAGTATTTTTTCAAAATTTTTGACATTATCCTGTACAGGGTGGCTGCATTTGACTGTTTCTACAAAAGTACCCTTTTTATTCTCACATCCGACAAACACCAATGCAAGCAGGATCAATAATACCACTTTTTTCATATAATTCTCCATTTTTTCTTATTTATATTTGGGACTAAAGTCTCCACTTCCGAGGCCCATTTCTTAACACTGATATATCATACATTGAATCTGAAGTGCATTACATCGCCGTCCTGGACGATATACTCTTTGCCTTCAAGTCTGTTTTTCCCTGCATCTTTGGAACCTGCTTCACCGCCACAGGCGATGAAGTCCTCATAAGAGATCACTTCTGCACGGATAAAGCCTTTTTCAAAGTCATTGTGGATTACCGCTGCAGCTTTGGGTGCAGTGGTGTTCTTGCGGATGGTCCATGCACGCACCTCTTTTACGCCGGCTGTGAAGTAACTCATAAGCCCGAGTTTGTCAAATCCTTTATGAATGATCTGGTCAAGGCCAGACTCTTCTACGCCCAGGGATTCCAGCATTTCAGCTTTTTCTTCATCATCAAACTCTACCATCTCTTCTTCGACTTTTGCACAGAGCTTGATGACCTCTCTGTCGTTTTTCGCAGCATACTCTTTAAGGGCTGTGACATATTCATTATCTTCTGCAAGCCCCTCTTCATCTACATTGGCACCATACATGATCTCTTTGCTTGTAAGAAGTCTGAGCTCCTTGTTCATAGTGATGAAAGCATCTTCTTTTATCTCTTCAAAACTGGAGACTGGATTGCCTTCGGCGATGAAATCCATCAATGGTTCTGCGATAGTCAGCTGTGCCTTGGCTTCTCTGTCATTACCTCTTGCTTTCTTTGTGAGAGAGTCGATGCGTTTTTGAAGTGAATCGATATCAGCAAAAAGCAGTTCCTGTTCAATGATCTCGATATCACGGATCGGATCGATCGAACCTTCGACATGGGTGATGTTTTCATCTTCAAAGCATCTGACAATCTCCAAAATCACTTCAGTCTCACGGATATTAGTCAGAAATTTATTGCCCAGGCCTTCACCTTTGCTTGCACCCTTAACCAGTCCGGCGATATCGACAAAATCCAGTGTGGAGTGCTGGATTCTCTCCGGACTGACGATCTTCGCCAACTCATCCAGACGGCTGTCAGGTACCGGTACTACTGCTTTATTCGGCTCAATCGTACAGAAAGGATAATTTGCACTCTCTGCGTTCTGTGCCTTTGTCAATGCGTTAAATGTTGTTGATTTTCCTACATTAGGTAGCCCCACCAATCCTATTCCCAATCCCATCTATCATACTCCTCTATCATACTTGCTTTTATATTTTTCGTGATTATATCTTAATGCCCTTCGCCTCTGGAAAGTTTTTCCAATAATCTCAACATCATTCTCACACCTGCACCGGAGGCCCCGACCGGGTTTTCACCCCAGGCATGTTCTACAAACGCCGGACCGGCGATATCGATGTGTGCCCATTTGTCTTTGTGGTCATCATCGATAAACTCGGAGAGGAACATACCTGCTGAGATCGCACCGCCGTATCGTGTGTTGGAGATGTTGGAGATGTCGGCGACATCACTTTTAAGTGTTTTGCCGAGGTAGCGGTTGAAATCGAGTTTGGTCGCCATCTCGCCGGAGATCTTGTTGGCAGCGTTGAGCACCATTTCTACAGGCATCTTGTCATTGCCCATGACACCGGAAGTATATTGTCCTACACCGACCACGCAGGCACCGGTCAGGGTTGCCATATCGAAGAGGTAGTGAGCTTTGACCTCCTGCTGAGCATAGCAGAGCACATCAGCGAGTACCAACCGGCCTTCTGCATCTGTGTTGCGCACCTCAATGGTTTTTCCATTTTTGGCTACGAGTACATCATCAGGCTTGAAAGCATCCCCGCCGATCATATTTTCGACCGCACCGACAAAGCCATGTACTTCTACAGGCAGGTTCATCTCAGAGATGGCTTTCATGATACCGAGCACTGCAGAACCCCCACTTTTATCCGCTTTCATTGTCACCATGTAATCAGCCGGCTTGAGGCTGAGTCCGCCACTGTCGTAAGTCAGGCCTTTACCAACGATACTGACGACGGCTTTAGGATTTTTCGGTTTATGGGAGAGATGGATGACCCTTGGTTCGTGACGACTGGCTCTGGCAACAGCGAGAAGGGCATTCATCTTCTCTTTCTTGATCTGTTTGGGTTTGAGAACAGTGCATTCAAGACCATTCTCTTTGGCCAACTCCAATGCGATACCCCCCATTACCTCAGGATAGCAGTCATCCGGAGCAGTGTTGACGATCTCGCGGGTAAAGTTGGTCGCATTGGCTGCAATCTGAGCATTGAGGACAGCTCTGGCACAACTGGCTTTGTCAAGATCGTACCCATGATACTCATCCAGAGAGATAGTGACCTCTTTGAGTTTCCTCTTGCTCTTTTTGCTCTTGTAGGTATCGAAGCTGTAGCTGCCGAGGACTATCCCTTCAACCATTCCTCTGAGAACAGCAGTACATTTAGGATGACTCATATAACTGGCGATCCCGGCACTTTTAAATCCTGTGTTTTTGAGCGAACGGATCGCAACGCCGATAGCTGAACGGATATCAGGGCTCTTGATGCTCTCTGAACCGACATAAAGTCTCCCCTGGTCAGCCAGCAGGCAAGTCTCTTCGTGATCTGCGGAAAAGCCCGCCTTTTTGAGTGTTTTTTTATCTTTGACAAAACGGTGATCCATCTCTTTATCAATGACAATGATGATCTCCAGATCAGCTTTGATATCGTTAATCTTTTTGTTACTCAGTTCAAAATTCATCTATTTTCCTTATTATAATAGTTTAATATGATAGTATATTATTTAAACTTATCGCTTAAAATCTGCTGTGCCTGGATCATATCTTTGTCTCCGCGTCCGGAGAGATTGACAAGAATCGTTTTTCCTTTGATCTCTTCGGGTTGCATCTTTTTGAGATAGGCAATAGCATGAGAACTTTCAAATGCCGGGATGATCCCCTCAGACTGAGAGAGCCAGACAAAGGCATCGAGTGCTTCATCATCAGTGATGTAATCATAAGTAACGACTTTCTTATCTTTCAGAAAGGCATGCTCGGGTCCGATGCCCGGATAGTCGAGACCTGCAGAGATAGAATGGGCTTCCTGTACCTGGCCGTCCTCATCCTGCAGGAGATAACTCAGTTGACCATGCAGGACTCCCGGAGAGCCTTTGGCAAGAGAACAGCCATGTTTGCTGTCGAGTCCGAAGCCTCCTGCTTCGATCCCGATACATTCAACGCTTTCATCTTCCAGAAAGTGATTGAAGATACCCAGTGCGTTGGAGCCGCCGCCGATACAGGCGATGACTTTGTCCGGCAAGCATCCTTCTGCATCGTTGAGCTGGGCTTTGGCTTCCCATCCGATGATCGACTGGATATCCCGGATCATCATCGGGTAGGGGTGCGGCCCCGCTACGGTACCGATCACATAAAAAGTATCTCGAGCGTGTGTGACCCAGTGGCGTATCGCATCATTCATGGCATCCTTGAGTGTACGGCTGCCTGACTCTACAGCATGCACTTTTGTACCCAGCAGTTTCATGCGGAAGACATTGAGCTCCTGGCGTGCCACATCTTTGGCTCCCATAAAGACTTCACACTCAAGTCCAAAGAGCGCCGCAACTGTCGCCGTCGCAACACCATGCTGTCCCGCACCAGTCTCCGCAATGATCTTCTTTTTGCCAAGTTTCCTGGCAAGTATCGCCTGTGCGACAGTATGGTTGATCTTGTGTGCACCGGTATGATTGAGATCTTCTCTCTTGAGATAAATTTTGGCATCTAGTTCCTTGCTTAGATTCTCTGCAAAGTAGAGTGCACTCGGACGACCAACATAGTGCTTATAGTAATAATCCACTTCCTTCCAGAAGGTTTCATCAAATCGAACGGCCTCGTAGTCCAGTCGAAGCTGTTCGAGTGCAGGCATCAATGTTTCGGGAACGAAACGACCGCCGAAGATACCGAAGTGTCCCAATTCGTTTGGATCAAAAGGAGAGGGGTTGGGAATATAGATATCTGTTTGAGGATTGTAGGTTGAATTCATTGTGCTTCTTCTTTCTCTATAGTGAAAGGGATTATATCGAATAGAGTTTAAAGTACTTTTGAAAGCTCCACTTTGGCTTCCAATTTGGCTCCTGTAATCATAAAGGAACTTCTAAAAACCTCAGGTACTTATAACTCTTTTTAATCTCAACGCGCTACAATTCCTGAGAATATACTATAAGAATATCATACAAAGAAGAGAAAAGAATATGAGCGAAACAGAAAATTTATGTGACATTGTTATTTTTGGAGGTCATGGTGATTTGGCATTTCGGAAACTGATGCCTGCACTATATCACCTATTCGGTGATGGATACCTCAATCATCAGAGCCGTATCCTTACGATCACACGTAGAGATATGGACAATGAAGAGCATATTGCTCTCGTCAGGTCAAAAATGTTGGAATTTTTGAAGGAGGGAGAGTTTGATGAAGTACGATTTTCGGATTTTGAAAAGCAGCTACAGGTTGTCAAGGTAGATTTGGCGGATGAGGAGAGTTATCAAAGCCTGAAAGAGCTGCTGGATCAATATCCTGATCGTGAAAGAGTTAATTATCTCTCTACTGCACCGGATTTTTTCGGCGCCATCTGTAAAGCACTGAATAGGTGGGAGCTGATCACACCGCAGAGTCGTGTGGTCCTGGAAAAACCTATCGGACGCGATCTGGAGTCCTCGCGTGCAATCAATATCGAAGTGTTGCGCTATTTCGATGAGTCTCAAGTCTATCGTATCGACCACTATCTTGGGAAAGATACAGTACAAAATATTATGGCGTTGCGATTTTCCAACCGAATTTTTATGCCGCTCTGGGATGCAAGCAATATCGATCATGTGCAGATCACAGTTGCCGAGAGTGTGGGAGTGGAGGGACGATGGGGGTACTATGATGACTATGGCGCGATGCGCGATATGATCCAAAACCACCTGATGCAGCTGCTTTGTCTCGTAGCGATGGAGCCGCCGTGCTCTTTGGATGCAGACAGTGTCAGGGATGAGAAGGTCAAGGTGCTTCGCTCGCTTCGTCCTATGACAGCGACAGATATGGAGCAAAAAACCGTGCGCGCACAGTATGCTCACGGTTCCAGCCATGGTATCTCTGTGCCCGGATACAGAGAAGGCGAGGGGGTGGAGAATAGTGATACGGAGACTTATGCCGCAATCCGTGTCGATATAGACAATTGGCGCTGGAATGGTGTCCCTTTCTATATACGAAGCGGTAAAAGGATGCGCCATAGAAACTCGGAGATCGTCATCCAATTCAAGTCGATCCCTTACTCTATCTTTGCCAACAAGGGGCGCTGTATTTCACAAAATGCACTGGTCATTTCACTGCAGCCCAATGAGAGTATCAAACTGAAGATGATGAACAAGATCCCCGGTTTGACTGAGCAGATGCGTCTGCAGCAAGTGGATCTGGAGTTGAATGCACCGCTCAACACAGAGCGAAAACCCGAAGCCTATGAGCGGTTGATGCTCGATGTCATCCGTTCCAATCCGACACTCTTTATGCGTCTTGATGAGGTCGAAGCAGCCTGGAAATGGGCAGATGTGATACTTGATGGCTGGGCAGAGAATATTGTACCGATGAAGAGCTATAGTGCCGGAAGCGATGGGCCGAGTGCTGCGATAGCGATGATAGAGAGAGACGGTAGAAGCTGGCATGATGAATTGTAAAATTAGATCAAAAAATACAAATGAGGTTTATGACGTATGAATGATAGGATCAAAGAAGTAACTGAAAATATACGATCACGTTCTCAAAAGAGCAGGGCGATCTATTTGAATAGAGTCGAAGAGGCCAAAAGGCAGGGAGTTAATCGCCAAATGCTCAGCTGTAGTAATCTGGCCCACGCCACTGCTTCGATGGATCAATATGAAAAAACAGCTCTTTCCGGGATAGTCAAGCCAAATATTGCCATTATTACGGCGTATAATGATATGCTCTCTGCTCACGAACCTTTCAAAGATTATCCTGCACTGATCAAACGCCGACTGCTTGAAGAGGGGGCGACTTGCCAGGTTGCCTCCGGTGTACCGGCAATGTGTGATGGTGTGACACAATCACAACCGGGTATGGAACTGAGTCTTTTCAGCCGTGACAATATCGCGATGGGTACGGCTATTGGACTTTCACACAATGCCTTTGACGGTGCACTCTATCTGGGTGTTTGTGACAAGATCGTACCGGGTTTGCTGATCGGCGCATTGTCATTTGGCCATCTTCCGGCTATGTTCGTCCCGGCAGGGCCGATGCCTTCAGGGATCAGCAATGCCGAAAAAGCAAAGACCCGTCAGGAGTATGCACAGGGTAAAGTATCAGAAGCAGAGTTGCTTAAAGTGGAGGAAGCCTCCTATCATAGCTGTGGTACCTGTACTTTCTATGGGACTGCAAACTCCAACCAAATGCTGCTGGAGATGATGGGGCTGCAGCTTCCAAACAGCTCTTTTGTCAATACCAATACCCCCCTGCGGGAAGCATTGACAGGGGAAGCGGCAAAAAATATTTTGACGATGACAGGGATATATGGAACCTATAAGCCTATCGCAGAGATCGTTAATGAGAAAAGTTTTGTCAATGCGATCATTGGGCTGATGGCTACCGGCGGATCAACGAATCATACGATACATCTCATCGCTATGGCAAAAGCAGCGGGGATCATCCTGACTTGGGATGACTTCGGAGCCATTTCTCAAGTCATACCGCTTCTGTGCAAAATGTACCCAAATGGGCAAGCTGATGTGAACTTCTTCAGAGAGGCAGGCGGTATGTCCGTGGTGATCAGTCAGCTGCTCAATGCAGATCTGCTTCACGCAGATGTAGAGACTGTTGTCGGTAAAGGCTTGGATCGTTATGTAGTAGAGCCTATACTTCAGAGTGGCCAACTTCACTTCAATAAAGGCCCTGAGACTTCGCGAGATGAATCAGTCGTCTCTTCATGCAGTCAACCTTTCAATGAAGAGGGAGGATTGAAGCTTCTGACCGGAAATATCGGTCGAAGTGTCATCAAAACATCAGCACTGAAACCGGAGCTACTCTATATTGAAGCTCCGGCAGTTGTTTTCGATACACAGGAGGCACTTCAGGAGGCATTCAAACGTGGTGATTTAGAGAAAGACTTTATCGCTGTTGTGCGTTATCAGGGACCAAAAGCCAATGGGATGCCGGAACTACATGGATTGATGACACCGATGGCTGTCTTGCAGGATAGAGGATTTAAAGTTGCGATCGTCACCGATGGCAGGATGTCGGGAGCTTCAGGGAAAGTCCCTTCCGCGATCCATATGACCCCAGAAGCAGTAGAAGGTGGTCTGCTCTCTAAGATCGAAGAGGGTGATAAGGTTCGTTTTGATGTGGTCAATGGTATTGTTGAGGTGATAGTGGATGATGAGGTTTTGGGAGAGCGCACGAGTACATCCCCTAATCTCTCTGAAAATCGCTATGGATTCGGTCGTGAACTATTTGTTGCAATGCGACAATCTGTCAGCAATGCGGAAGAGGGTGCCTGTGTCTTTGATATCAGTGGAAAGGAGAGATCATGACAGCAAAAGAGGTGATGGAAGTTTCCCCGATCGTCCCGGTCATCGCACTGGATAGAGCAGATGATGCCTTGCCGCTTGCTGAAGCATTGCTCAAAGGCGGTATTTCCGTAATGGAGATCACGCTTCGAACGGAGGCGGGACTCAGATCGATCGAGACGATCGCAAAATCGATCCCTGAAATGTATGTGGGGGCCGGAACGGTCGTCAATGCAGAAGGATTTCAAAATGCAGTCGATCATGGTTCTCAGTTTGTCTTCAGCCCCGGGATCAGCGAGGAGTTGATGCAAAGCTCATGTGAACTGGATACTGCTCTGATTCCCGGTGTAGCGACAGCTTCGGAAGTAATGCTGGCACAAAACAACGGTTTTGAGCATTGCAAACTTTTTCCGGCTATGGTAGCAGGTGGAGTCGATGCGCTGAAGGCATTCAGCGGTCCTTTCGCTTCTATGCGTTTCTGTCCGACCGGTGGGGTTAAACTTGCCAATCTCAATGACTTTCTCTCGCTTGAAAATGTCCTCTGCGTAGGCGGTAGCTGGATCGTACCCAGGCAGGCAATTCGTGAGAAAAACTTTGCAGAGATCACAAAGTTGTGCTGGAAAGCTTTGGGAAGTATTCGATAATAATTGATAAAACTTCAATAGTTTTTACTTCCATTCGACTATACTTCGGCAAAAAAATAAAAGGCAGCTATCAATATGAGTGAATTTTTCAATACAGACACCTCACCTTTTGAGGGTCAATATCCAGAGGGACATCCGGTACGTGTCTATCTTGAAGAGAATCTTCTGATACGCAGCTATATCCGTGAATTGCAATCTGTTGATATGGAGCAAAATTTAGAGTTTTTCAAAGAATTGTTTGATAAATTAGCCAAAGTTGAATTTCACTTTGCACGAAAAGAAAATCAACTCTTTCCTTATCTTGAAAAACACGGATGGACCAGCCCATCACAAAATATGTGGGCATTTCATGATCAAATCCGTGAAGAGATCAAACGGGTATATTTTACCTTCAAAAAAGATGATTTGCAGGCGATCGTGCATGCGGCAGATATTGTTTTCCGTTCACTGGAGCATATTATGCAGGTTGAAGAGGGCCGGTTGCTGCCCAATGCGATGCAGATGCTCAGTGAGGAGGAGTGGAAAGAGTTCAGAGAGGGCGATGAAGAGATAGGCTGGATGTTTGATATACCTCCCACACCTTATCCGGAAGCAGAATATATCCATCCCAGCGAAGATACAAAGCATAGAACGCTTCCTTTTGGTATCGAGGATAAAATGCACTATGATGAAGGCTATCTGACACCTGAGCAGGTCAACTCCATTTTCAGGATTCTACCGGTTGATATCACCTATGTCAACGAAAACGACCAGGTAGTTTTTTATAACCGCGGAGATGATCGTGTTTTCCCTCGAAGTGCCGGTATTATCGGACGTGAAGTGAAATTCTGCCATCCTCCGAAAAGTGTCGATCAGGTTCTACGGATCCTTGAAGAATTCAAAGCGGGCACACAGGATGTTGCCGAGTTCTGGATACAGTTTAAAGGGAAGTTTATCCATATTCAATACTTTGCAGTACGTGACGAAGATCGAACGTACCGTGGCGTTATCGAGATGAGTCAGGATGTGACCCATATCCGTTCCCTGGAAGGCCAGCAGCGGTTACTGGACTGGGATTAGTCTATCTCTACGGTACTGAACATATTACTCTTGAAACCGTCATAGCTTTTTTTTAGAACCAATTAGTTACTTGTTGAAAATTAAAAAGATATTTTATTTATACATTAATTTCAGTAAATTCAAACCTAACTCTTCAATATTTTTATTATTTTTGTTGAATAATGATACATTAGAAAGTATTATAATGCCATTTTTATTTTTTATATCCAATACAATAGAGGATATATAGCCGCCTGTTGCACCATTATGCCAATGCAGGGTTTCACTATAATCAGTTTTTGATATGTGCCATCCCAAACCTACACCAAAATGATCATTTTTCCAAAAACTTGGAATTTGTGTCAACTTGAATGCTTTATTTGAGTGATCAAATGAAGCATTTGCAAATTTGGATAGATCTTCTACTGAAGAAAGGATAGCTCCGGCACTTTCAAATGCAATCATATCCCAATTATCCGCATGATTGCCATTTTCATCCAGCCCAATGACCAGATTTGTTTGAATATTCTTTCTTATCGTAGTGGTGCTCTTCATATTTAGTTTACTAAGAATCTTCTCCTGGATCAAATCTTCATAGGATCTGTTTTCTATTTTAGAGAGAGCATAGCCCAATGCACTTACTCCATAGTTTGAATAACTATACACTTCACCTGGTTTATTATTTAATTTTAGATCAAATTTTAAATCATCTTCCAGTCTTTTATAGTCATAGTTTTTAAAGGGATTATTAGTCAAATACCTAAACCAAAATGTTGGCCATCTTGGTGCACCTGAAGTGTGATTTGCCAATTGTTTATAGGTAATGCGAGGGTTTTGATTCAATAAGATATTTGATTTTTCATGTATTGTGTCATCAAGTTTCAATTTTTCTTCAAGAACAAGATTTGTCAAAAGGGTTGAAGTAAAGAGTTTTGTAAGTGAACCTATTTCAAATACCTTATCATAATTCTCAATAGTCTCTATGATATCATCTCTTCTGAGAACACCATAAAAATAGACTGAACCATTTTGAATCTTTGCAATAGAGAGTTGCGTGTTTTCAGGGAATATTTTTGTATGCAAAAATATTAAATCAACTTCATTTTGATTAAAACTATTGCCAGTTTTCAAATAATTAATTTTAGCTGAAGATTGAGAACCACAACCAATCACAATAAACAACGTGAGGATAATTAACAATATTGTATAAAATTTCTTTGCATACTGTTTCAATAGAGCTCTCTTCACTTAATGGCTAATTACACTAATCAATCTCCAAAACCGAATAAACCTCACTTTTGAAACCCTCTCTGCCTTTGAGGAAGCCTAGCTCCATGATAAAACAGGCTTCTACACAGTGAGCACCGACCTTATCGATCAGGCTGGCAGCTGCTTTGGCGGTGCCGCCTGTGGCAATGAGATCGTCGATCAGCAAAACTTTTGATTTCTCTCCTGTATGGCAAATGCCGTTTTCTCCAAAGGCATCGATATGGACTTCTACCTCGTCAAATCCATACTCCAGAGAATATTTCTCTGCTACAGTAGTATAAGGGAGTTTTCCCTGTTTGCGAACGGGGACAAATCCAACTTCCAGTCTGTCGGCCAGGGCTGCACCGAAGATGAAGCCTCTCGCATCGATCCCGGCAATATAGTCCAGGTCATAACTCATATACCGATTAGTCAAGTGGTCCATGAGTGTTTTAAAGGCTTTGGCATTATTCAGCATGGTTGAGATGTCTTTGAAGATAATACCAGGCTTTGGGAAGTCTGGAATATCACGGATACTTTCTAAAATGATCTTTTTTTCTTCTGCTGATAACGCCATAGTGAACTCCTCATATTTATTAAGCTATTTTTGTATTTTCTTTAGATTTAATCTTTATTGACTTAGTAGATTATCCTAAGTCTGC
Source organism: Campylobacterota bacterium (assembly GCA_034721895.1). Classification (GTDB taxonomy): domain Bacteria; phylum Campylobacterota; class Campylobacteria; order Campylobacterales; family Sulfurovaceae; genus SZUA-451. The sequence goes on from JAYEND010000025.1 coordinate 13,099, forward strand.
ACCATAGGTGCATCCGCCTTCGATCTTCTCTACTCGGCCTGTGTGACGTCCTCTTTCGAACTCTGTCTCACAGAAGGCATCAATCATACTTTCGATAACCCCTTTTCCTACGACACGCTCGCCAAAGGCGAGGATGTTAGCGTCATTATGGGCACGTGACATTGCTGCGGTATAGGCATCGTGGCAGAGTGCCGCCCGGATGCCCGGGACTTTGTTGGCAGCAATGGAGATGCCGATGCCGGTACCGCAGATGAGGATACCGAAGCTCCCTTTATCTGCAATTACGGAATCTGCGCACTTTTTGGCAAAGTCCGGATAGTCAACCCTGTCGGCAGAATCAGGTCCCAGATCGATGATCTCATGTCCCATTGATTTGACATACTCTTTGACAAAAGCTTTGAGAGCATAACCTGCATGGTCTGTAGCGATATAAAATTTCATTGATATTCCTCTTTAGGATAATAGTAGTTTCACGATCCATGAAATGGGCTGAAACAGTAAATTTGAGAGTGGTGTCATTAAAATCAGGATGATAAATATCATTCCGTACGGGTATATTTTATCATAAAAAGCGACAACACCTTTGAGATTCCATCCTTCAGCCAGATAGCGTACGGCATTGGCACCGTCAAGAGGCGGAATGGGCCAGAGATTGAAGAAACCGAGCAGAACATTGAGGACAATACTCTGAAAAACAAAATAGGTAAAAAATGCCCCTATGAGAGATTCCGGATGGGTAAGAAGCGGGAAGATCACTGCAAAAACAGCTGCCAGAGCAAAATTATAGGTGATTCCTGCCAAAGAGACAGCGACGGCCGCATTGGTTCCGCCATTATTAAGAACAGTCTGCATATTCACCGGTACAGGTTTTGCCCAGCCAAAGAGAAAAGGTGCACCGGTGAAAAAGAGTATTGCCGGAACAAGTATTGTGCCGATCGGGTCGATATGTTTGATGGGATTGATACTCAGGCGCCCCTGATCTTTGGCGGTGGTATCGCCGTATTTGTAAGCAACCCATCCATGCATGATCTCATGACCGACAATGGCTACGATCAAGGCTAGGATCGTTGCGCTGATCTTCAGTATGTCTGCTTCGTTCATTGGGTTACCTCTGCTTTATTGAATCGGCTGTTCATACTGAATCGACTCGATCCTGCGACCGATACGTCCCCATCTGACTTTGTAGCGTTCTTTTTTCCAGAGTGCTTCACATTCTTTGGAGTCTATCGGCATTTCACCACAGACTCTGTGCAGGCCGGCATGATCCTGACCGCTGCCATAGTCATCGTCGCCGTTCAGTACTTTATTATAGCTGCGGTGCTCCAGGCTGAAGTAGATCAGCCATGGCTTCCCGACGATCAGTCTATAGGGTATGGAACCCCAGAAACGGCTGTCGTTGGAGTTGTCTCGGTTATCACCGATCATATAGAAATTATCTGCCTCGACCTTTTTATAGAGGGCATTGACAGGACGGTCATTGATCGTATATTCAGGACTCTTAAGATCATCGATGTAAACCGGTGACATATCAATATCTTTGTCATAAGCGTAGTATTTTAACATGGCTTCAAAGATATTGCCCTGACCCTCAGGAACATACTGAATTCCGGGATATTTTCCCATATAGGGGTTGACCACCCAGAGTTTGTCCCGAAGTGAAATAATCTTCTCTTTGGGGTAGTTGGCTTTGATGTACTCATCTCCCTCATGGAAGTGGATGATCATCTTTTTATCGACATAGATCAGCTCATCGCCGCCGACAGCCACACAGCGTTTGACATAATGTATCTTATTGTTTTTTGGAAAACGGAAGATGACGATGTCTTCTCTCGCCGGTCTTGGCCCTTCGATCAGGTGTCCATTGCCGAAGAAATCAGGTAAGACCGGAATTTCAAGCCAGGGAAGGTGAGGGGTAGGGGTACCGTAACTGAATTTCTTGGCAAAGAGGAAATCTCCGATCAGCAGGCTTCGTTTCATTGAACCGCTTGGAATGACGAAAGATTGTGCCACGAAGAAGATCAGAAAGAGAACGATAATGATTGTACCGGTCCAGGTACCGGAGAAGTGGATGAGATTGCTCAGGAACTTTTTCATATGTCTCTCTTTTGGGCAGATTTGAGTGTGTTTTCAAGCAGCATAGCGATCGTCATCGGACCGACACCGCCGGGAACAGGGGTAATATAACTGCACTTTTTACTCACTTGGGGAAAGTCGACATCACCCACCAGTGAACCGTCTTTGATTCGGTTGATCCCGATATCGATGACAATGGCACCTTCTTTAACCATATCAGCTTTGATCAATCCGGGAACACCCACGCCTACGACAACAATATCGGCAGCCAGAGTGTGCGCTTTAAGGCCCCTGGTGTAGATGTGTGTGATCGTAACGGTAGCATTGGCATTGAGAAGAAGGCTCGCCATAGGTTTTCCGACGATATTGCTTGCTCCCACCACACAGATATCTTTGCCTTCAAGTTCAATACCATATTCTTCGAATATTTTCATTACGCCCAGGGGGGTACAGGCGACAAAGCTCTCCAACCCGATTACCAGGCGCCCGACATTGTAGGCATGGAAGCCGTCGACATCTTTTTTTGGATCGATGACTTCGATGATCTTAGTGGTGTCGATATGTTTTGGGAGGGGAAGTTGAACAAGGATACCATCGATTCTGGGATTATCATTCATCATTTGGATCGTTGCGATGATCTCATCCTGACTGATGGAATCAGGCATATGGTGGGTAATAGAGTAGAAACCGACTTTTTCACAGGCTTTGGCTTTCATCTTGACATAGGCGTGGCTTGCCGGATCATCACCGATCAGGATTACCGCCAAACCCGGGACGATATTCTTTTCCTGTTTGAGTTTTTCGACCTCATCGGCCACTCCATCCTGTACTTTGTTCGCCAGAGCTTTTCCGTCGATCAGTTGCATTCTGTACTCTTTTCCACAGAGCTATCCTTATGATTTTTTGGGTATTATATCGTAATATATTTAGAGGTATTCCTGTGCTCATCGGAAGTGTAGCGTTTATTCTCACATTTCATGATATAGGCAACAGTAGGCGGGAGTAAATTTTCCACTTCCAAAAAATATAATATTTGTAAATATAATATAGATATAACAGTTAGGATATATGCATATGAAAAAAATATGGTTTCTGCTCCCTTTCCTTCTCTTTGCCGAGGAGGATTTTATTTCTGATTTCGAATATGGCCAAATGCTATACAATAATCCCAGGGGGATCAGTTGTGCAGAATGTCATGGTCAAAACGGTGAAGGTAAGGAGATCGTCGAATATCGGGATATTCGTGATAAGACGAAGGTGATAAGAGGTTCGGATATTCGAGATATTTCCCTTGAGGAGATTGAGGCAATCGTTGCCAGAAACCACCCTGTTATGCCTAAGTACTATCTGACCCATGAGGAGGTTGAGGCTATCTATGATTTTATCCAGGAGAAGAACCGAAGAGAGGGCTACGTGCCGCCTTCTCAGTCCACTGATGAAGGCAACACAAGTATATCTGGGACCAATTCTATATAAGAGGGACAGTAAGCCATCCGGCAATCAGGAATGCTATGGCTGCAAACACACCGCCTATCAGCGCATAAGGGATTTGGGTGCGAACATGTTCAATATGATCACAACCGGCTGCCATCGATGAGATGATCGTGGTATCGGAGATGGGTGATGCATGGTCGCCGAAGATACCTCCCGAAATGACAGCAGCGATAACAAGCGGAAGATCAAGATGCAGCATAGCAGCCAGAGAGAGAGCGATAGGCATCATGATAGAGAAAGTACCCCAGCTTGTTCCTGTCGAAAAGGCTGTTATTGCGGAGACGATAAAGATCAGAAGAGGCAGCAGTGCAGCCGGAAGGTTTCCCTCCAGTATGTGAGCCAGATAGCCTGCTGTTCCCAGATCCCCTATCACCTTTCCTATGAAGAGTGCCAGTATCATAATGATTGCTACCGGCACCATGTCCCCAATCCCCTGATAAAGGGAGGCAAAGTAAGCTTTATGTTTCATAATGCCGAAAGGAATATAGTAAAGATAGAGAAAGAAGAGGGTGATTATCACGGCATAATAGACCGAAGTCGATCCGCTCCCTTTGAATATATCTCCTTCTCCTGTGTAGTAGAGGAGCACCGGTACCATCAATACCATCACGATCAGCGGAAGAATCATTGCATAGGGAGTTGATCTGTGGTCAACATCAAGTGTTTTATGTCTATAAGGTACAGGCTTTGCAAACCTCATGGGCCCGAAATTAATATTAAACAATATAACACCCAAAACAATAATCAGGGTGAAGATGGAATAAAAGTTATAGGGGATAGAGGCGATCAGTAAAGAGACGGCATCCCCCTGAATCACACCGGTATCGATCGCAGTGATGATCAGACCAAGAAGAAGTGCGCCCCAGGCATTGAGTGGTATCAGGGAGCAGATAGGGGCCGATGTTGAATCACAGATGTAGGCCAGTTTTTCCCTGCTTACACCATTCTTGTCGCAGAGAGGTTTGGCAACCGTTCCTGCGATCAATGATGTGATAGAGGACTCGATAAAAATGATGATACCGATGACATAAGCTAAAAGCATCGATCCCCTGGGTGAGTCGATATGGGCCGCTTTTTCACTCAGCCAGGTAACGAAACGCTCTACCGCACCACTGTCACTGAGGATTTTGATGACTGATCCCACCAAGAGTATAAAGATCATAGTTTTGGTGATCCATCCTTCGGCGAACAGGGCCACGATCCCATCAAATGTGGCCATAAATGACTCAATAGGATGATACCCATGCAAAACAAGCTGCCCAGCGAAGATCCCTCCAAAGAGAGAGATGACCACATCTTTTGTTATAATAGCCAAAATGATTGTTAGCAGAGGGATTGCTAATGATAAGATTCCATATTCCATGTGAAGGATTATAGCATACCATGAAAATATTCAGCATACTACCGATTTCACTGACTTTTCTGATGGCAGCTTCACAGCCTGCCACGATGCAAAATACAGAGCAGCTGTTGGTTGTCACGACAAAGAATTGGAACACCCCTGCCGCCACACTTCAGCGTTTTGAAAAGAAGGGCAAAGAGTGGAAGAAAACAGGAAAAACCCTGAAGGTGATCACGGGCAAAAGTGGTTTGGGTTGGGGGATCGGACTGCACAAAGTATCCGGCAAAGCCAAATATATCAAGAGAGAGGGTGACGGAAGGGCTCCGGCGGGTATCTTCAGGCTGAAGAACGGATTTGGATACCACCCTTTTGCTATCAGTTATCCCTACACCGTTTATAAAGAGACAGACTACTGTGTTGATGACGGAAAATCCAAATGGTACAACAAGATCATTGACAGCACCAAGGTACCCAGGGATTACAATAGTTTTGAAAAGATGAAATTTCGGAAGAACTACTATCGATATGGTCTCGTCGTCGATCATAATTCAAAAGCTGTTCCCGGTGCTGGATCCTGTATCTTTATGCATATCAAAAAGCCCAACCATATCCCGACCGTCGGTTGTACTGCTATGAGTGAGAGTGAGATGAAAAGTATCCTGAGATGGCTTGATCCGAAGAGGCATCCGCTTTTGATCCAGGCTCCGGAGAGTGAGATGAAAAGGCTGCTGCCTTTTTAAATTAATAATTCGGATAGGCATTGTATGGCAATGCTTTTATTTTGAATTCTTATCTTGTGTCAGTAAGGGTTGAGACTGTACTGTACGTAAAATTTGATCTTGGTTTTGGTTTGCGGCAGGGGGTAGTCTTTGTAAGCCATTCTGATGACATGGAGTGTATTTTTATCCAGTGCCTCATAGTGCATGCGCTGATCCAGGCGCAGTCCGGTGATATTGCCGTTGGGATGAAGATAGAATGAAACGACATTGACCCCCTGTTGACCGGTTCTGACTGCTGTTTCAGGATAACCGTTGCGGGTAAGTGTCATCTGCGTAATACGGTGTATTATTCCCAGATTGTTTTTGATGAATTTTTTCTGCTGAGCAGAGTATCCGTCAAACTCGCTTCCATAGAGTTGTTTGATCATACGGCTGCCGGAGGAGGCGGGTGATGCCCTTCTGGTAGGAGTAGAGTTCGCTCTTGACTGGCTGCTGTTCATCAATGCGCTGGCAAGAGAGGAGGACTGTGTACGTTTTTTCGGCTTTTTTCGTACAGTACGTTTCTTTTTTGGTTTCGGTGGTGTTTTTTTGACCACCTTCTTGGTTTTTTTCGGAGTCTTTTTGACTACTTTTTTCTTTTCTTTTTTCACCTCTTTTTTTACTACTTTTTTCTCCTCTTTCTTGGCAGTTTTGGTGACATTGTTCTCTTCAGTATCCTCTTTTGCTATCAGGATCTTCTTTTCATCGAGAATCTTTTTTTTCGGTTCCGGCTTTTTTTCTGCAACTTTCTTTTCCACAACTTTTTTGGGCTCAGGTTTGGGTGCAACAACTTTTTCAGGTATTGGCGGTTCGACAGGTTTGGGTGTTGGCGGGACAGGTACTGCCTGAGGTTTGGGTTGCGGTTTGGGAGCCGGAGGTACAAACTGGGAGAGGTCAAGTGCAATTTTTTTCTCCTGCTTGGCAGGCGAAGTGAAAAAGAGCTTTTCTGAACTCACCCAAAAGAGCAATAGAATCAAAAGGTGCAGCAGCAGTGATAGTGCAAGCCCCATAAGTGTTCTGATTTTTTCTCTTCTTTGTCCGTTCTGCATATGTCTTTTGAATAGTCCAGTATTTTTTATTTTGCTTAGGAGATGCAATCTTATAGAGAGGTAACCTAATGTATAATCCAGAGAATTATACCGAAAAAGGATATGAATAATGGGTTACGAGAAGAGTATCGAAGCTTTTGAAGAGGCATATCGCGTGATTCCGGGCGGGGTAGATTCGCCTGTGAGGGCATTTGGAAGTGTCGGCGGGACACCACCATTTATTGAGAAAGGTGAGGGCGGATACCTCTATGATATTGATGGCAACCGTTATATCGACTATGTGCAGAGTTGGGGACCGCTGATCTTCGGACATTGTGATACGGATATTGAGACGGCTGTGATCGAGGCAGCCAAAAGAGGTTTGAGTTTTGGTGCACCGACCACGATCGAAACTGAATTGGCACATGAGATCGTCTCCCTTTTCGATGCGATCGATAAAGTGAGATTTGTAAGTTCGGGCACAGAAGCGGTGATGAGTGCTTTGCGCCTGGCCAGAGGATATACAGGGAGAGATGACATCATCAAGTTTACCGGATGTTATCATGGACACAGTGACTCATTGCTGGTACAGGCCGGAAGCGGCGCAGCAACATTTGGTAATCCAAGCAGTCCCGGTGTACCGGCAGACTTGACCAGGCATACGCTGCTCGCAAAATACAATGATATCAAGAGTGTCAAAAAATGTTTTGAAGAGAGTGAAGGGGGTATTGCCTGTATCATTATTGAACCGATAGCCGGAAATATGGGATTGGTTCCAGCGACTGAGGAGTTTTTGAAAGAGTTGCGAAGTCTCTGTGACGAACACGGTGCCCTGCTGATATTTGATGAAGTCATGAGCGGTTTTCGGGCGTCATTGACCGGGGCACAGGGCTTGACAACTGTCAAACCGGATATGGTTACGCTAGGGAAAGTTATCGGCGGCGGAATGCCGGTCGGTGCTTTTGGTGCCAGTGCAGAGATCATGGGACATCTTTCGCCTGAAGGACCTGTCTATCAGGCAGGTACGCTCAGCGGAAACCCTGTAGCCATGGCAGCGGGACTTGCAAGCCTCAAAAAGCTCAAAAGTCATCCGAAACTTTATGCAACACTGGGAAACAAAGCCAAAAAACTGATGAGAGGCTTCAAGAGTGCAGCTGATTCTGTTGGTATTCCTCTGGTGACCAATATACGTGGAAGTATGTTCGGATTCTTTTTCAGTGAAAAACCGGTAGTAAATTTTGAAGAGGCACTCGAAAATGACAGTGAAACCTTTGCTAAATTCCACAAGGGAATGCTGGATAGAGGCATCTATCTGGCCTGCTCTTCATTTGAGGCCGGGTTTATCTCATCTGAAACCAGTGATGAGATGATCGATGAGACGATCAAAGCTGCCTATAGTGTCATGCAGGAGCTTGGTGCCAAGAGTTAAGAAAGAGCAGAAGGAAAAACCAAATGGAAGAGAAAAAACAAACATCAGGACAAAATGAACCACCGAAAATGAAGAAGATCGTCGATGCAGCGGACGGGTTGAGTCTGGGAATCTCGATGGTGGTTGCTGTCCTGCTCGGTGTAGGACTCGGTATCGGGATGAAAAAGCTCTTTGGCCATGACTGGCTCTTTTGGGTGGGTGTTTTCTGGGGCGTTGCCGCAGCTATTCTCAATGTTTATAAAGCCTATAAAAAACAGAAAAAATCATTGGATGAGTTAGCCAATGAGCCCAGGTACAAGTACCAAGCCAATCAAAAGTTTGACGATGAGGATGAGGATGACCGCTACTAACAAAAAAATCCTCAATACATTGTTGGCCATTGATATCGGTATTATCATATTTTGTATACTTTCGGGCCATCGTAATTGGCTCTATACGACGCAGATCGGTTTTTTTACTTCAGCATTGGTGATCGCAGCCTCTATGATGAGTTACCGGCAGATGGTGCAGAAGCGTCTGGATCAGAATGCTGTACCCATGGATAATGAGCCGGATGTACTCGATAAGATCGATGATCCCCATGATCTTTACAGCGAAGAGATAACAGAAGAGAAGCAAAAGAGAGATGATGAGCTCTCCAAAGAAGAATTTGTGGCTGTAGTCAAAGAGGAAAAAGCCAAGCTCAAAGCGAACAAAAGATCGATCGGTGAAGTGATGAAAGACTCCCGGGCATCGCTCTCTTTTTACCGTATCGGAGCCTATATTCTTCTGGTCCTGGGCTTCTTTTATCTTAACCGTCACGAATATCTGCATATTCCTTCCTACCTCTTTGCCCTAAGTGTCCCTCCTGTGATCGCCGTCATTATGCTTATGAGTGAAAATCGTAAATTACAAAGAGAACATAATCACAAGGAATCACATGAAAAAGATTAAGTATGAGGAGAAAATATTTGAAGCCTATATCGGTACACCTGCAAAGTTTTCCTGGTACAAAAAAGCTTTTGAATACTTTGGAAAAAAAGAAGGAAAGCTGAGCTGGTACTGGAACAGCTGGGCTATGATCGGCGGTTTTTGGTACTTTCTCTACCGCAAACAGCTGAAAGTGGCACTGATCATTCTGTTTGTAACCTTGATATTGGGTACATTTCTTCCGCTTTTTATATTTCTCTATGCTTTAGCCTTGATGGCAATACTTTTGGGTGGTTTTGGTACCTGGTTTGTTTACAAACAGTATTTGGAAAAGTGTGAAGAGGTAGAAGCAGTACTTGATGAGGATGAAAAGAGAATTATGGCAATGCAGCAGGTAGGCGGTATCAACCCCTGGGCCATTTCTGTAGCTATTTTTGCCCTGGTTTCCCTGATTTTGATTGTGATTGGACTTTTCGAGATGGCTGGAAATACTGTTCAATAAGGACACTTCAATGTCGTCACTCTGATGAGCGTTGTAGTCATGATTTTTACTTTAAAGCAATTGTACTCCAGCTGAATTTTGGTGCAGTAATAGCGAACTATTTCAAAAGCTATAAGTCAGGTAGCCTTGAAGGGTATTGTAGCCTTCTCCTTCATTGTAATCATCTCTTTGGATGTAGATATAAACAAGCATGAGATTAAGTGCTCCAATAGAAGTATTGGCACTGACTGTAAAATCTGTCGAATCTATATCAGTAGTATCATTGGTGGTCGTTGTCCAATACGCACCCAGGTAATAGTCGCTCAGGGTAGCTTCTGCTTTGAGGGCATACGAAGTTGTATCCGGTGAACTCACATAACCCCAATTCCACCATGCTTCGGTATAGAGTGGAGATTTACTGTATTCACCATATACGCCTGCAAGGTTGACAAGATTGAGTGAGCCTTTATCTCCTATTTGAGAATATGCAGCACTGATGCTGTATGATGATGCACTATATTTGGCTTGGAGTGCATACCCTGATGTTCTGTCACCTTGATCTGGTGTGCGTGAAGCATATTGTGCTCCCAAACTTATCCCTTTGAATTCACTTTCAGCTTGCAGCCAAAATGCAGAAGAGAGACTCGTAATGTCATAATACCAGGCTTCAGCCGTCACCTTTGGAATAAGCTCACTCTCTGCCCCCACCCCAAAAGCTCCGTTTTCCCCAAAGGTTCCAAAATTTCCTGCAAAGTTCAAATCATCAGTCGTAGCGTTATAATCATTACTCCAAACACGACCTACCCAAAATCCCATAAGTTTGGTTTTTGGGATATGCTCATCAACCATATAGACACCATCCATCGCATTACTGACAATATTCCAATCAATAGAGTAGAGCATAGGAGATGAAAGATATTGACGGCCGATAGTCGTGTTCGTTTCTTCGAGTAGTTTGATATCAAGATTGAATTCATCAAGCCAAAGCTGATCTTTGGTGGTTCCGCCTGCGTAGACATAGCTAAAGAGTATACCATCAAGCCCTAAAGTGGTCAAGAGAGTTGCACCCAAGTTGGCTTTGACACTATCACTAAGCGCTAAATCCAAATCGGCTGCCAAAGCAAATTGTCCCATCGCGTAATTTTTATCAAAAAGTTCTCCCTGATAGGCATCATCCGTCCCATAATAAAACCGTGCATCTCCTGAAAACTCAGAAATCTCGATGGCGCTGAGTGTTGTTGCCAACAATGCAATTGCTAAAAAAGCTGTCATCTTACTTTTCAATGAAATCTCCTTTTTGTCCTTTGTATAGAATAACATTTTTCTTTAATCATATAAAGAGTAAAATCTGGGAAAAGTATACAATTACTCGGTTTATGAAAAAATGGTGTTTGAGGTAAAAAAATGTCAAAAGACAAAATTGCCTCTGCTGAAGCAGAGCACCCGCTACTAAATGTTGAAGAAGCCATCAAGATGTACAAACATCTACTTAAGCCAAATCCGAACTTTGGTACTGATGTATATGCTCATAATTTTAAATCTGAAGGCATTGTATTGATAGAGGATGAGTCAACGCAATCCAAAGGCCTGCCTATACGATTTGATTGCTATGCATTAATATTGCGCCTAAAAGGTGAGTCAAGACGCAGTGTAGATCAATATCATTATACAATCGAACCTCGATCACTTCAGCTCATAAATCCAGGCTCACTTTTCTCTTTTCAAGATATCTCAAAAAGTGCAAAAACATTTGTTTTACTTTTTGATAAAAATTTTATTATGGAGGATAACCTCTCAAAACATGCACTTGATTCACTGCTCTCTTTTCATCAACGCCACAGAGAAAATGTGCAATTAGATGGGAGTCTCTACGCGCAGGTATTGGATATATTTGAACAGATCAATGCAGAGTTTAGGATCAAAAGCAGTGGATATCAAAACTTGATGAAGATGTATATCAATCAACTCCTCTATCTTCTTCAAAGAGAAAAAGAGAAACTACACAAAGAGAAGGATATTAAACGATCAGAACAGATTTGTTCCAACTTTTTATCCCTTATTGAAGAGCATTTTGAAAAGAAAAAGAAGGTCTATGAATATGCTGAGCTTTTGGATATTACACCCAATCATCTAAGTGAAACAATTCAACAGACACTTGGCAATAGCGCACTTACCTATATTCATAAACGTATACTCAAAGAGATGGAATTTCTACTCTGTCACAGCAGTATGTCAATGAAGCAGATTGCATCGAAATTAAGTGTTGATACAGCTTCACAGCTAAGCCGCTTTTTTAAGCACCATAAAGGAGTGACTCCCAAAGAATTCAGACATAAAAATCAGGTTAATTAATACATTAAGGGTACCTGTATCATCGTTCATCTCGTTCCCTGTTTAGCTCTCTAAATCGCATTCCTTCATGATCTCTTCCCAGTCCCTCGAAAAATACTTCTCTATCACATGCTGCTTGTGGGGCACCTTACAGTTGGAACAGTCGTTGTGGATGCTGTGTTCATCTTCGAAGATGCCGTGATTTTTTGAGTTGATACTGCAGTAGCTGTAGAGTGTTTTGCCATTCTCCTCTCTGATACCCTGATCGCTGAATCGAAAATGCATACAGGCACAGAGATAGCAGTTGAGCTTTTCCATCTCGTGACACTTCTGATCTTTGGCATAGAGAGGACAGAAGTCCGGATGTTTCACCTTCATATTGTCAAAGTCAAAATAGGCAATGACTTCTTCATCCGAGAGATGCTGCAACCCGCTCATGATCTCTGCATGTTTTCGGGCATGATTTTGATACCACTCTTTATAAGTCATTTTTTAGCTCCGTGATTCCCTATCCGGTTTCAATTCTCTTTTGGCTATCTCTTCGAGGAATGTGGTCGCATAAGAACCTTTGGGGAGTATGAAGTTGATGGTGAGCTTTTGGGTATCGGTATCATAAGCAGTTGAAAGTTCCTCTGGCCATATCCAGGCATAACGGCGATCACCACTGAGGGCGCTGAGTTCTTCGTCGTCATAAGGAGCTTCGAGATGATAGGCATCACTCTGGGAACGAGGGGCACGTGAACCACAGATAAGACCGGTAGGAGAGATATTCTTCTCCTTGAAAAGCTTTGAACTATACATCATATCTTTGACATACTGCTGTTTTCCATAAGGGTAGGGTAGCATCAAATCGCCGATAAAGAGTTTGAAAAACTGCGGCTGCTTGGCCAATACTTTGACCAAAGCATCAGGATAGGAGAGTGTCTTGGCTGCTGATCGGGGTGACTGTGCCGTGATAATATCAGAGAGTTTGATGCGCTCAGAGAGCCACTGGTTGAAGAGATGGCCCTGGTAAGCTGCGACGAGGAGTTTTTCTTTGGCGCCCTTGAGTTTTTTCCCGCTCTCGGCGATCATTTTTCCCTGGAGGTAGCTTTTGTTGTCTTCACCAAAACGCTGATAACCAAAATAGTTGGGGATACCATCCTTAAGCATGCCAGTTGCTACTGCCTGAATCTTTGATGCTGAAACTTCTGAGACATCATGAAGCACAATCGAAAACCTGTTTCCTTTTAAATGTCCTATTTTTATCGGTGCTTTATTATAGGTTTTTTCCAAGATCTCTATTTTCTCAGTGGTGAGGTTTTTGAGTTCCCTTTCTGCCTGCTTGGGTATCGAAATATACTGGATGGTTGTAGCACTTTTATCCTTGAGCCCCGCATAACCGATATCACGCTCATTGAGTCCTGTGGCTTTGGTAAGGACATGGATCAGCTTCCAGGTACTCATATCACTTTTTTTGATTTTCAGGATCAGGTTGTTGCCCTGTCCGGTAAACCGGAAGAGGGGTATCTCCTCAACAAAAAAGCGATCGAGAGTCTGTTCAAAATTAAAAAATATTGGTTTGTGACCGTAGGCAAAAGTTTTCATACCGGAAGTATAGCAAAATCTCTTTCAGTCAATCGTCACGATATCAATCAGCTCGATGCCGTCACATCCCTTTTTCAGCCGTTTGTTTTTCCTGGCATCCTCTTCTGCCAGTTCAAGTAGATCAGCAAAATCATTTTTGCCCACCGTAAAGTCAAAAAGCTGCTTTTCTGTTTTGATAGAAATAGTAGTATTCTCTCTGGTCGAGAGTACAATATTTCTCAAACCTTTGGCAAATTCACTCTTTATGGCTTTAACTATTTTTTCATTTCCAAGTATCTCTTCGAGCGAAATCTCTTTGTTGACGTCACTGCTGCATAAGACCGTATAGGTTACCTTCATCATTCCATCCATCTTTCTGTCTCCTTACTGCTTTTTGTAGTGTATAGGCTTTTATCTTATATTTATCCAAATATGTCATTTTGACATGATTATTTTGAGCCAACTATCCAATTTGCAAATTATGACTGGAAAATATGGACTTTTATAATATATCAAAAAAAGGTAAAATACTTCAAAGATGCTCAACGATAAATAAAATGACACAAGGAGAATAGTAATGCAAAAAATGAAATACTTTATCACATTTGCACTTTTACTATTTATTGCGGTTAGCTACAAAACATACGAGCAGTACAATCGTATACAGAATACCAAGGAACTCATTGTAAAGAATGAGAGCCAATCTCTCGCAAATTTTATCACTGCTTTCCGTCAAACTTATCAGGATGTTTTTCTCCGTAACCATATTGATATCGATGAAAAAACGATGAATCTGCTTCCGGTTAAGACTATAGCGGAGATCAACAACCGTTTTTCATCGAGTGTTCAGAGTGATATTGTCATACGCACCGTTTCAGATCGTCCACGTAATGCGAATAACTTGGCAAACAGTTTTGAAATGGAAATGATCCGGTATTTTCAAGAGCACCCTGACGATAAACAGAGATTTTTACAAAAAGAGGGCACTTTCTACTATACACAGCCTCTTCGCATACAGCAATCCTGTCTTCAATGCCACGGCAAGCGTGAAGATGCCATACCAAGTGTCCGTGACAAATATGATCAGGCGTATGATTACAAACTTGGTGACATACGCGGTTTGTTAAATATCAAAATCAAGGAGCGTGGTTTTTTTGCAGCACTATACACCGATTTTATAGATACTCTGCTCATCACCGCTATGCTCTATGTACTTTCACTATTCGTGATCTATCTATTGATCAAAAAAATCCACGCCAAAGAAAAGAAGTATACTCAAGAGCTTGAGGCTGATATTAAGAATAAGGTAGATGAGATTGAAGAACAGCGCAAGTACCTGCAATCAATCATTGATGGTGTTGAAGACCCCATTATGGTTATCGGGGAAGATTACACGATACATTTGATGAATAGCTCAATTCGC
>JAYEND010000026.1:0-9719 GCA_034721895.1 Campylobacterota bacterium
GTATCACTTGTTTTGTGATATTGTTAGATTTTTTCAACTTAGCTACGGCTAGGTTTTCAAAAATCTGCCTTGATTATGAACGAAATCACAGCATCAAAAATTTGGGTATTTAGTTGGTGGGGTAATAGTTATTTGGTGCTGTAATAATATAATAACAGCGTAGATAAACTTTGTACTGATACAATATATAAATTAAATATAAAAGGAGAGGTTATGGCAGATGAAAAAGTAAAAAAAGCCATAACCTCAGTTCCGGTTGAGCTGGAAGATGGGTTTATTGAAAAGTTTAGAGAGTGTGAAGCAGGACTCAGAGAAAATAAATATGAAACGGTAAAGCTTTGGAAGGCGCAGGGCCAAAGGCTTAATGACTATAAAGAAGAGTATAAAAAACTCAATGGGGGCAAGAAGATTTCTAATGCAAAATTGGCTGAATTATGTGGCGTGACTGAAAAGACAGTTGGGAACTATATCGCCATAGAAGAGTTTGAGTTATTGGAACCTTATCTTAAAGATTTTGAATCATTCCGAAAACTATCTGCCTTTAGTCAAAATACATTGGTATATATAGCCCAGATGGTGGAAACAAATAAAATAAAAGCCCAGGAAATATTGGATAGTGGCGTGTTTCCCAAGTATAAGGTTGAAGAGATAACAAAAAAGCTAAATTAGGGAATTGGCAGTATATTGGAAAAATCATCCCGGGGATTGAATATCCACCTAAAGAGAACAGTCTGATTCCCTGCGAAACAAAAATCTGATACAATAAACTCATGATCATCTGTAATTGCATCCTTCATATAGAATTACCGCATGTCCAATCACTTAAAGGACGACGAAGTGTCACCAACAGCATGAAAGAGAAACTCAAAGCTTTTAACCTCTCTGTGCTTGATGTGAGTGGTGAGTATGCCAAAGAGGCGGATATCGCTTTTGTTTTTCTTTCTCAAAATTCCCTGGGATCAGCACAATATCGCGAAAAGATAGAGAAGATGCTGGAACGGAACTTTTCGGAGTATCATTTTGAGTTGGAGTATGAGGAGATTTAGTTGGTGCGGTGATAATTTTCATAATAATAGGAATGTTCAATTTTTGAGTGGCTATAATTAGAAAAATTTTACTAAGGATATTTATGCGAAATACTTTACTTTTTCTTTTGACTGTCGTTACAATCGGGCTAATGCCTTTGAGTGCCAATGAACCTTCCAATACTTCTGCCGTAAAGGCAGCTCAGGTGCAGCCTGCCAAAGTACCATCTTTTGACTTTGCAACGATCGAAGGAAAAAAGATCGAGATCGTCGAGACAGCAGATGGGTTCAAATTTCCTACGCTTAAAGATAAAAACATCATTATAATGTTCTACATCTATTCGGGCAAACCGTGCCGAAATGAGTTGAAGATTTTTACAAAGATCAAAACAAAACATTCGGATCTTGAGTTCGTAACTTTTGAACTCAAGGGGCTTACTCCTGAAAAACTTAAAGATTTTCAAAATGAACTTGATCTTAAAGGCCTGCATATGATCGATACGCAGCAAGCCCTTCCTTTTGCCAACTACATTGCCGGGCGCGTCCAATGGCAAGGCTCTGTTCCTCTCTTGATTATTGCAGACAAGAATGGTGTAGTCAAGCATTTGCAGCTGGGAGCTATGAGTGAAGATGAAATAGAGAATGCTCTTAAAAAACTTTAGGGCATCTCCAATAACAGGCAAAAGAGAAAATGGATAACCTTCAAGCCCTAAACGCTTCTATCCTGGATGAAGCTTTTAGAGGAGAACTGTAGCGTTTTAAGCTTGTTTCCACTCTCTGAGTGGAATACATGCGAGGAACTATTTTGCAGAAGCTCCTTTGGCTTTATTCTGTTCCATGAATAGTTTAAAGTCTTCGGGTGTCTTCGTAATGATATTGCTAAGTTTATCAAGGATTTTACTCATTTTATGGTGTACTTTGCAGCCTTCAAGGTTGTAAATTTCACTGTAAAAAGAGACATCTCTGTAAGAGACATAAACGTTACCGTCTTTTGCTTGATAAGCCAATATTTTAAGAGGCAGATCAAGTCCTGCTTTTGGGTCTTTTGACATCATTTTTAAACCTACCGAAGGTTTTCCGAAAATTATAAGTTCTGCATCTGCAACATCTTTGGCACCTGCATTTCTTGAGTTTTGAGCATGGTTGATCCTGATAAAAAGTGTAATGCCTTTTTTCTTGATGATCTTTTCAAGTCTATTCATGGTAGTGTTGACATCTACGGCACTTTGTTTGGTTACGATACCATGTTTATCCATCTGAGCACTTTTAACTTCAACTTTTTTTTCTACAACAGGAGCCTCTGCCATTAATGCAGTTACTGCTCCCAGTATTAAACCTATATTTACTATTTTTGTCATGTTAAATCCTCCTGTAATCATTATTTGCTGAAACTATAGCACTCTTTTCTTAAGATATTTACCCTTTGATCCCATCTGCTTCAAGAGTTGCCAAAACCCGAAAAAGACTTTAAGGTCATTTAGAATATTTAAGAGAGCAGGGCACCCGCCAGGTAGCCGCTGGCGAAGGACCACTGCAGGTTATACCCGCCGCAGGGACCATCGAGATTCATCACTTCTCCGCAAAAGTAGAGTCCTCTGAGCTTTTTGCTCTGCATGGTCCTGGGGTCTATCTCTTTGAGACTGATACCG
Organism: Campylobacterota bacterium; assembly: GCA_034721895.1. Taxonomy (GTDB): domain Bacteria; phylum Campylobacterota; class Campylobacteria; order Campylobacterales; family Sulfurovaceae; genus SZUA-451. The sequence goes on from JAYEND010000026.1 coordinate 2,675, forward strand.
CCCCGGGTGATCATTGCCATTTTGAAACCGTCATGTCCGGCGATAGTCAGTGGTGTCCATGCCAGGAGTTTGATGAGTTTGTCTCTGTGGATGCCCGGCAGTTTGTTGAATCCCAACTGAGGATCTGCATTGGCAAGGGTGCAGAGTGCTTGGGAGAGGGCTTCGGGCAGGAGTGTCTGCAGTAGTTCTAGGGTGGTTCTATGAGGGTTTTGGGTAATCTCTTTTTTCAACTGTTCGCGTATCTGTTCTTCGTTCATCCCCTGTGTGAGATTCATCAGGAGCGGAACTTCATCGAGTTTGTCCAAAAGCGGGGTGATCTCTCTGGAGAAGTCCAGCACTACAGGACCGCGAATTCCCTCTCTGGTAAAAATAAGATCGCCTTTTGCCTGAAGTTTTTTGTACTTTTTCAGATTGACGACCAGTTGAACTTTGGGGATGGTATCGGCTCTACAGGAAGCAACCCATCCCTCTTTGGTCTTCAGCGGCATCATCGCAGGGTAAAGCTCGGTGACTTGATGTCCAATAGACGCTGCCAAATGATAACCGTCGCCCTCGGCACCCAGTATGGGATAGCCCATCCCGCCTGTAGCGATGATGACATTGGACCCATGAAAAATCTCTGTCTGTGTACGGACACCGGTGACGCGCTCACCATCATGCTCAAGTGTTTCCACTTTTTGGGAACATGACACTTTAATGCCAAGTCGTCTCATCTCCTCTTCAAGAGCATGGATGATGGTTACAGAGCTATGGGTGACAGGAAAGACCCTGAAGCCGTCAGGCGCATGGCTCTCTACGCCGATACGCTTGAAAAATTCCATGAGGTCACGATAGTTCAAGGCATCCAGTGCCGGAGTCATAAAGCGCCCCTCACGTCCAAATCGGCTCATAAATGTCTCATTGTCCAGAGTATTGGTAAGGTTGCAGCGCCCCCCACCCGTGGCTTTGAGTTTGGCACCGATTTTGGAGAGTTTTTCGAGGAGCAAAACCCGCTTGCCATTCTCTGCTGCCCTGATCGCCGCCATCATACCTGCCGCGCCGGAGCCTACGACGATGAGGTCATACACTATGAATACTTCCTCTTTTGTTGACTGTGCCTGTTTTTGTCAAAGGAACCATAACGTTTTTTCTGAGCAAGATCACTCTTTTGCGTCACGATATCCTTCTGTTTCTGCTTCTTGGCGGGATCTTTTTCAACAAATATCGGCTTTCGTGTCCATGGGTCAAGTTCAGTGTAATACATCAGAGTGGAGTAGGTCGAAGGGGTAGGGATGAAGACCTGTACCTGTTCAGGGTTGAGGTGAAGCTCTTTGTTGGCAAACTGCTTGAGGCTCTGCATATCCTCCATCTGGCTTCCAGGGTGTGCCGCGATGAGATAGTAGGTGAGAAATTGCTTTTTACCGGATTTTTTGTTGAGTTTTTCAAAATTGTTTTTGAAGTTTACCAGTGTCTCCTTGTTGGGTTTCCCCATCAGTTTCAACACCTTGTCTTCCGTGTGTTCGGGTGCCACCTTCATCTGCCCGGAGATGTGATGGTCAACAAGTGTCTTGAGGTATTGTTGTCCATGCTTTTTGTCTTCATTGATCAGGTCATACCGTATCCCGCTGTTGACAAATACCTTTTTGATATGAGGCATCTCCCGTATCTCTTTGAGCATTTTGATCTGGGGTTCATGGTCTGGCTTTAGTGCAGGGCAGACCGTTGAACTGGTGCAGGGGATATCCAGGCAGACACCATGTTTGAGTTTTCTGTTGCACTCATATCCGTACATATTGGCAGTAGCGCCACCTACATCATTGATGATCCCTTTGAAGTCCTGATGCTCTTTAAAAGCTTTGATCTCACTGACGATGGACTCCTGGCTTCGACTCCGTATGGTTCGCCCCTGATGTACGGAGATGGCACAGAAGTTACATTCGCCATAGCAGCCATGATGGGTTGTGACTGAGAACTGGATGGTTTGCAGGGCTTTTACTTCCCCCTGGGCTTTGTAATAGGGGTGGACATCACGTTCATACTTGAGATCATAGACATGGTCTATCTCCTCTTCACTCATATAATCCTGTGGAGGATTTTGGATGAGCCATCTGCTGTCCTGAAGCTGGCAGAGTCCTTTGGAGATGATCGGTTCATTGTTGTTGTAGAATTGATGGAACATATTGATAAACTGTTTTTTATCCTGCTTGCATTCCTCAAAAGAGGGAAGCTCGATATATCCTTCTTTGGGATCTTTGGCGATATAGCAGAGTCCATTGATCGCTTCCGGAGTTTTGCCCTTCTTGTAAGCATCAGCAAGCTCTATGATGGTTTTCTCAGCCATCCCATAGACCAGCACATCGGCTTTGGCATCAAAGAGCAGGGATTTCCTGATCTTGTTGGACCAGTAGTCATAGTGTGCTACCCTTCGCAGACTTGCTTCGATGCCCCCAAGTACAATGGGTGCTGTATCTTTGAAGTTTTTCCGAATGATATTGACATATTTGATAGAGGCACGGTCCGGACGGCGATCGTTTTGTATCCCAGGGGTAAAATCATCCTGTTTCCTGAACTTTTTTGTGGCGGTATAGTTCGCCACCATACTATCCACCAGACCGGCACTCACACCCCAAAAGAGCTTGGGTTCACCCAGCCTGCATATATCTTCATCACTGCTAATATCCGGCTGAGCGATCACGCCGACCCTGTAGCCCGCATCAAGCAGAAGTTTACCCACGATAGCGATGCCATTGTAAGGTGTATCGATATAAGTATCACCGCTGACTAAAATAACATCCAACTGCTGCCAGCCGAGTTTTTGCAACTCTTCTTTTGTGGTGGGCAAAAACATTTATCTCCTTCTTGATGATATTTTACCCAAATTAATTACCGCACCAACCAAACGCCCTAAGTTGTAAAAGAACAAGAAGAGGCAAGCTGTGAGTATAATCTGAAAGATTTTTTTCTCGTTCCATCTCAGGGAGGCTGTGCAAGAACTTCTATTTTTTGCTTCCGGGGCTTGGACTTCAGTCCAAGAGTCCCATGAAATGGGACATTGTTAATGCGACTGAAGTCGCATCCCCAAAATATGTAGTTCTTGCACACTCTCAGGAGAGTTGGAACGAGAGCGGTTTTCTGCTCTGCTCTATTACTTTTTAATGTCGCAATTTGAAAGGGTTTTTGGGCGCAGATTTTTTCCATATCCTAAATATTAAACCCTCCGCCCCCTGGCGTTTTGATCCGTACCTTTTCTCCTGCTTTGACTTCAAAACTTGCCTTGCCCTCAACACGGTGCCATTTGTCCGCATAAAAGTGTTCATTTTCTCCCCTGGCACCGCTCTCTGCACCATTGACTCCCCAGGGAGCGTAGATGCGCCGCTCGGTCAGCAGATTTACTTTGACAGGTTTTAAGAACTGATAGGTTCGGCTGACCCCTTCTCCGCCTTTGAACTCTCCGTCTCCTCCTGAGTGCTCCCGGATGGAAAACTCTTCGATCATGACGGGGTATCGTCTCTCTATGACCTCCGGATCAGTGATGCGGGTATTGGTCATATGCGTGTGGACGGCGTCTGCTCCGTCAAATCCTACTCCGTCATTGTCCATGCCGGCCCCGGCTCCTCCGGCTATGGTTTCATAATAGCCGAAACTGCTGTCTCCGAAGGTGATGTTGTTCATACAGCCCTGAGAGGCAGCGACATTGCCGAAGGCTCTGAAGATCACATCTACGATGCGTTGGGAAGTGGTGACATTGCCTCCGACTACGGCGGCATTCTCTCCGGGATTGAGCAGTGATCCCTTTGGCAGGATCACGTCAACAGCCCGCAGGAGTCCGCCATTCAGGGGAAGGGACTCATTGATGAGTGAGCGCAGAGTGTAAACGATGGCAGAGTAGGTGACGGACCGGGGTGTGTTTTGATTGTTCCGGAGTTGTTCGTCTGTACCTGTGAAATCAAAAAGCGCTTTTCCATCTTTTAGAGTGATACTCAGGGCTATCCTGCTCCCATTGTCCAAATAGTCTTCTGCGCTCAGTATCGTTCCGTTTTTTTGCGCTATCTCTTTGAGTTTTTCGCTGATGGCTTTGAAACTGACCTCCTGGATGTGACTCATATAGGCTTTGATCGTCTCCAGCCCATAACGCTGTGAAGCTTCCCCTAAAAGAAACAACCCCTTTTTGTTGGCAGCGATCTGTGCCTTCATATCAGTGATATTCTCTTCCGCTCTTCTGGCTCCTGCCGCATTCAACTGAGAGCGTATATCGGCCTCTTTGAAGTGTTGATCTTCAACGATTTTCTGAAGTGTGAAGCAGACCCCCTCCTGATCCAAAGAGGTAGAAAACGAAGGCATGGAACCCGGTACGATCCCCCCGATGTCGGCATGATGCCCGCGATTGGCGACAATATACTGAACCTTCCCTTCTCTGATCATAGGCGAAATGATCGTGATATCAGGAAGGTGAGAGCCGCCTTCATGCGGTGTATTGGAGATAAAAACATCACCCTCATTGATCTGCGATTCAAATTTTTTCAACATTACCTTGACAACATGACCCATAGAGCCCAAATGCACAGGGACATGCGGGGCATTGGCGATCAGGTCGCCTTCGGCATCAAAGATAGCACAGGAGAAGTCCAAACGCTCTTTGATATTGGTGGAGACGGCAGAGTTTTGAAGGACTGCGCCCATCTGTTTGGCGATGGAGATGAAGAGGTTGGCGAAAATGGTGAGGTTGATGGCATCCATCTTGTGATTGACTTTTTCTATCAGCCCGGATGTGATGTTGATGATGATATCTCCGTAGTGGTTGATCTCTGCTTTGCACTCAGGCTCGATGATGATGGTTGAGGTTTGATCGATAATGATGGCAGGACCGGTTATTCTGTCTCCTGATTCCAGTGCATTGAGTTTGTAGAGTGCCGCTTGCTGCCAGCCTTTTTCAAAATAAATATCAGTTATCTCAAGAGGCAGTTTTTTGCTTTGGCTTTTTGGCAGTATAGGACGGCCCAGCTTTTCCGTGACAATGTGGGATTGGAGCTGGATCTCATCCGCTACGATAGCCAGGTCAAGCGTAAAACCGAAATGATTTTCATAAGCTTTCACAAAGCCCTCTTCGAAAGAAGCAGCACTTTTTTCATCTACAAGCATGGCAAACTCTGTTCCTTCATATCGCATTGAGAGCATTCGTTTGAAAACGGCACCCTGATGTTTCGATTCCAGCCGTTCAAAATCTTCAGCGATCTTTTCCAGTAATGTATCAGTAAGCTTCCGGTTGATGCTGATCTGGTCATTTTTGATGATATCTGCCTGTCCCATGCCAAAGGCAGAGAGGATCCCTGCATATTTATGGATAATGATCTCTCTCAACCCCAGGTCTTTGGCAATGGCACAGGCATGCTGCCCTCCTGCTCCTCCAAAAGAGGCTAAAACATGGCTTTTCAGATCAAATCCCCGTGAGATAGAGACTTCAATGATGGGTTTAGCCATCGTGTCATTGGCAACTTTGATAAAACCATAAGCGATCTCTTCTATAGTGAGTGGGGCAGAAAGTCCCTGGTTGATCTCTTTTGCCAGAGTTCTAAAAGCCTCTCTGGAAGCTTCTACGTCCAAAGGCTCATTCTCGTTTTTGCCAAAGATATGGGGGAAGTGAGCGGGGACGATGCGTCCCAATACGGCGTTGGCATCGGTGATGCTCAGATAACCGCCTTTTTTGTAACAGACAGGCCCGGGATGCGCACCGCTGCTCTCAGGCCCGACGATGAACATTCCATTTTTATAAAAGAGTCTGGAGCCTCCACCGGCTGCTACGGTTAAGATATCAAGTTGAGCAGAGCGGATCTTTGTTCCGGCGATCTCATTTTCAAAGTTGAGATGAAATTCTCCACCGTATCTCGAAACATCCGTACTTGTTCCTCCCATATCAAAACCGATAATGGGCTTGCCCTCATAGATCGAAGCCAAACCTACCACTCCACCGGCCGGTCCTGAGAGAATGGCATTGCTTCCCCTGAAAGAGTCCGCGGGGCTTAGCCCCCCGTGTGACTGCATAAAGAGAAGCGGTGTCTCTTGAAGCCTGTTCTTGAAACCTACAGAGAAGTTGTGAATATAGTCCCTGATATGCGGGGTCAGATAGGCATCTACTACCGTCGTATCTCCCCGAACCACCGCTTTGAGCGAGGGAATGACCTCGTGGGAGACAGAGACTTGTCTGAAGCCTATCTCCCTGGCAAGTGCTGCCAAGGCTTTTTCGTGATCAAAAAATTGATAAGCGTGCAGCAAGACAATGGCTATCGATGTGATACCATCTGCTTTCAAGGCTGAAAGCTCTTTTCTTGCAGACTCAATATCCAGTGATTTTAAAACTTTGAAACCCTCGCCTTCAGGCAAAACACGCTCATCAATCTCTATGACCTTTCCGTAAAGCGGGAGTGTTTTCTGGATATTAAGATTAAAGAGCTCAGGGCGGTTCTGATAGCCGATACGAAGCAGGTCTTTGAAACCTTTTGTGATGAGCAGGGCTGTTTCGGCTCCCTGTTTTTCCAGAAGGGCATTGGTCGCAACCGTCGTTCCCATCCTGATCCACTCAATATTTTCCAAAGGGACCTCTTCGGGGACAGGTTTAGAGGAGATTTTCCCCAAAAGTCTTCGTATCCCTTCTCTGGGAGCATCATCATAGTTTTCAGGATCAACGGAGAGAAGTTTCTCTATATAAAATTTACCATCATGTTCTGCATAAATATCAGTAAAAGTTCCTCCGCGATCTATTGAAAATTTCATCCAAGCTCCTCCTGTTAAGTATTTTATCATTTTAAATTGATTTGAAGGATTTTAGAGGTGCCCTAAATATTTCATTATAAAACCTCCTATATAGCACATTTTATAAGGTTTTATATACTTGATTGCATAAAAGGGGTCTTTAAACGTCGCTACAGCGATAAACGTTATAAAATATGTTAGATTATAAGGTTTTAGAAGTGTATGAAATAATCTCTCCCAATAAATGAAAGGAATCAACAGTTTCATTAAGTCTAATTGAGTAATATAGCGGTAATTGAACTTTTATGTACTATCTCGA
>JAYEND010000027.1:0-27902 GCA_034721895.1 Campylobacterota bacterium
TTGCTGGAATTGCCTTCGGAAACTTTTATCTGCGCACTGGGGAGAATTCCCCCTCACAAGATCGCTGCTGCTGCCGAAAAGATAGAGAGTGATGAAGCGACAGACTTGATACAGCTCATCAAAAATGCCAATGAAGACCTGAGCCATAAAGTATTATCTCTTATAGAGCAGGAAGATCGCAGTGAAATTGTAGAGCTTTCAAAATACAACGATGACCAGGCGGGCGCTTATATGGAGCGTGAATTTCTTTCGGCTCAGATGGGTGATACGGTTGCCGATGTCAAGGAATCAGTAAGAAGATTCAGGAGAGAAGAGCCCGCGACTCCTATCATTAAACTTTTTGTGATTGACAGCAAAAACAAACTGTTGGGGTCTGTTCATTTTACTGATTTGATCCTCTTTGATGATATCGCAACCATCGAGGAGGTAGTCAGCAGTCTGGGATATAGGCCGCCTCTGAGTATTCGCCCTGTCTCTCCCGTCAATGAAGTGGTGCGGCTCTTTGAGGAGTATGACCTCAATATTGTTGCAGTTGTCGACAAATCAGGGAATCTGATCGGAAGAATCGTATATGATGATATCTATGATATGATCCGTCATATCGAGATGGATCAGGCTTATGCTCTTGCAGGAGTCAGGGAAGAGTCAGAAGAGGGGAGCTTGAAAGGTGCTGCGAAGCAGCGTCTTGTCTGGCTGCTTGTCAATCTCTTTACTGTCTTGGCAGCCTCTTTGGTTATCAGCCAATTTGATGAAATCATTATCACCTATGTAGCACTGGCTGCCCTTTTGCCTCTAGTCGCTGCCCTGGGCGGCAATGCGGGTATGCAGGCATTGACTGTCACGATACGCAAGCTGGCACTGGGTGAGATCGAATACTCCAACACGATCAAAACATTGAAACGGGAAGCTCTTATTGTGCTCTTCAATGGCATGGCGGTGGCTGCTGTCTCCAGTGTGGTTGTCTATGTGTGGTTCGGTGATCCAAGACTGAGTGTTATTATGGCAATGGCGCTGTTGTTTACGATTCTCATTTCAGGAGTTGCCGGTACGCTCATCCCCCTGGGACTCAACAAGGCGGGCATTGATCCAGCCGTTGCCTCTTCGGTTTTTCTGACGACCACCACAGATATTTTGGGTTTTTTCATTTTCCTTGCGATGGCAGATGCTTTTTTGTGATTATGGCGCCATGTAATCCATTTGTTACCTTTATGTTCTATAATAGATGAATTGTCAACCAGGTCACAAAAGTGCCCATTAATGCCGTCAAGCTAACAAGTATTTTCGCACTAGGAGTAGGGACTTTAGTCCCGTTTTTTTATGGGACTGAAGTCCCTACTCCATAAAAAAAGATTTACCCTTAGCTTAATAGTGTTGAAGGTGCCCAATATAGGAAAGAGAACAGTGCTAAACAAAAAAATAATGGAATCAGCCTTGAGAGAAGTTCAAGAGTTGCGCATGGATATTCTTGAGGCGCGTAAAAAAGCAGACCCCTCGCACCCGCGATATCAGAGTCTGCTCAACCTGAGACACTATAGGATACTGCGCAGTAAAAACCGCACAAAGTTACAGGAGAAGCTTTTTTTGATGTCCCTCTCTTCTTTGGGTCGATCTTATGGTCATGTGGCGGCAAGTATCGATACTCTTTATGATCAGATGGTCAGCTCATTGGGCGGTGAAATGCTTTCTCCTGAAGAGATGGCAGGATTTCATCATGTCAGTATCTCTGAGGCGATCGAGCTTGCTTCGCATAACAGTTTTACACTTTTTGGCGGCAAGCCAAGTGCAAGACTCAGCAAACAGAAGACGACAGTGATGGTGACACTTCCCTCTTATGCCGCTGAGAACGACGGCTTACTGATTCGTGGGCTTGCCAGGGCAGGTGTCAGAGTCTTTCGTATCAATACAGCCCATGACTCTGCCGGGGTTTGGCAGGCTATGGCAGATGTGATCGCGGATATCAACCAGGGGCGTCACGAAGAGAAAAAGTTGAAAATATTTATTGACCTGGCAGGTCCGAAGATCCGAACAGGAAAGATAAAAAGAGTTGATCTTCCTGTTGTAGTGGGCAGCAACAAGAGTGAAAAAGAGGTGATACTCTATCCGGAAAAGGGTACAACAGCACCCCAGAAAACAGATATTATCACGCAGAAAAAAATGTCTGCAACACTCTGTGTAGAGAAAAAGTTCTATAAAAAACTCAAAACAGGAGATGCGATCAAGGTTCGGGATGCGAATGGCAAAAAAGCAAAGATCACATTGACGAAGATAACAAAAAACAGTGCCAGAGGCACCATTGACAAAAAGGTTTTTTTGGATAAGGACTCTATGCTCCGACAAAAGGATGCAAAAAGTTTCCTCCTGAATATCGAGAGACAGATAGAACAAATTCGTCTTTTTATCAATGATTATTTGATCATTACGGAAGAGAAAATTCCTGGTCATTCAACAGTTACAGATTCCGATGACAAAGTACTCAAATCAGCAGCGATCAGCTGCAGCCTCAAAGGTATGACCTCTTTTGTTGCGATTGGGGACAAAGTATTCATCGATGATGGGAAAATCGGCCTGGAAGTTTTGGAGAAGACGAAACAGGCGATCATTTGCCGAGTGACGCATGCCAAAGTCAATGGTACGCTGATCAAAGAGGAGAAGGGGATCAATTTTCCTGATTCGGAACTCAAAATAGCTGCTTTGACGAAAGCAGATCGTCAAAATATACTTTCGGTGATCGATTTTGCTGATAGTTTCAGTCTCTCTTTTTGTCAAAAGCAAGAAGATGTTCGGGAACTTCGGGAACTTCTGCGTGAGCATCGCAGGGATGATGCAGGCATTGTCGCGAAGATCGAAACAAAAAATGCTGTCAGCAATATGCCGGAAATTCTCGAAGAGTTGCTGGCCTGCAAAAACAGTGGCGTGATGATCGCACGGGGAGACTTGGCTATCGAAGTAGGATTTATCAATATGTCATTCATACAGGAAGAGCTTCTCGATATCTGCAATGCAGCCCACATGCCGGTCATCTGGGCAACCCAGGTACTGGAGAGTCAAATGAAAACCAATCTGCCCAGCCGGGCTGAGATATCCGATGCGGCACTCTCCGGTCGCGCTGAGTGTGTGATGCTGAACAAAGGACCCTTTGCCATCGATACTATCGATATTCTCAGACAGATACTTCACGAGATGCACCTGCTCTTCAAGAAGAACCAAAAGCTGCTCAGCAAAGCAACCCTCTGGTAGTTGTTCCCAAATTCCTAAATACAAGCGTTACCACTACTGCAAAATTTTCTATTTCGAGATTTGGGTTGTTATGAAAATGTTATCATTTGCGCGTATCATGGCAGCATCAGCCAAAATGGAGGCTCCCAATGAAAGAGATAACACACATACCCCACAAGAAGATAGAAAAACTTGCCAAGAGAGTTGCAAAAACTTTTTCACTAACATAAGAAGAGGCTATGGAGGTCATTTATGAAGAGATGTCCATGGTCGAATCTCTTTTTCTAGGAGTTTTATTAGAATATTGCCTTATGTATATATATTATATCAAATTATTGATTTTAGGTAGGTTATCCGACAGGCTCCTAGAGTCCTATATACCCCAGGAGGTCATCCGGTATCATACCTGAAAGATCATCCAGACTGGTGAACTTTGCCGAGAACTTCACCCCAATGTCAGAGCCCTTTTTATAACGACGTGTGACTTTGTCGTCTTCTGTCCATACGGTTTCATCATTAAAGATATTGCGTGCTCTTACTGTCATTTCGATATCATTGTCAAACTTCTCGATCCAGACTATATCCACCAGATCCGGCGGGATCTCATACTGATCAGGATAATCATAGACATCGATGACACCGACTTTTCTGATCCTTTCCGCCATCTTGTTGTAGAGCAGGACAACTGACCGCTGAACGGTCTCATACCCCAGAGTCAGGTTGATCACATAGGGCGAGAGTCCCTGAAGCTGTCGATGATTTGAACTGAATGTCGCTTCCTGCTCCTCTGTCAGTGTCACCTCCGAATAGTTGTAAGAGAAGTTTCCCGCAATATAAAAATCAGAAAGTTTCTCATGGACAAAATCCAACTGCTTCCTTCCATCGATCTCGATACCGTACAGTGTGGCAAAATCAGTATTTGCAAATGAGTAGATAGGTAGTGACGAAGTAGGCAGCTGTATATCTTCGATCGGATCTTTCATATATTTATAGTATAAACCTACCCGTATATTCTCCAGTGCAGAGAAGTAGTGGCTATACTTCAGGTCCAGATTGTATATAGTGGTATTGACCAGGTTCGGGTTGCCGACTATTGTTGCCACGTCAAAGGGGTGGAAATACTCGCCCTCGGTAAATTCTCTCAGGTCCGGCATGATATAAGTCTTGGAAGCCGCAAAATCAAAGATATTCTTTTGATCATAATTATACTTTACTGTCACCGAGGGAAAGAATTCATTGATACCCAGCTCTTCAGGTTTTTTATAGATATTACGGCGCTGTGTAACATCCGGATTGTCCCGGTCTTCCACATACTGGTCGATCTTTTGCGTCAGATCCACATAACGTACACCCGCCACTATCTCAACACCTTCCCACGGCTTGGTGAACCAGGAAATATAGGGGCTCGTCTCATCAACATAACCGTCAAAATAATCCGCTGCCTTAAAAAGCGTACTGACCAGGAACGGACGAACATCATAAGGATATGCCGGCAAGACATAATTGCCATAAATATTGTCGATATCCTGAGTCAGATCACGGTCATCCACAAAAGAGTCACCCTGCTTGGAGAGATAATATTTGTTTTGGCGGGAGACACGCTCTTTTGAATAGATGTTGATACCGTATTCGATACTGTCTTCAGGACTGAAGCCATCATAGATATGCTTATTCTTCAGGTATATTGCCCAGAGATTATCATCCGATTCGATACGGTTCGACAGGTGGTTCGTTATCGAATTATCGACAAATGTCCGGTCACCCTCTGTGATATAACTATACTGATAATTATTCGGCTGGTAATAGCTTGCCTCTGACTTCTCCATCCCAAATGAAAATTTGGAAACCACATTGAAGACTTGATAGTCCATGTCCCCACTGACCTGGTCGGCATTGAGTGTTCGCTCTTCCCAGTTGAGATAGTATTTGGTCAGCTGAGAGTAGTTCGACCCGATGATACCATCGACCACTCTGGTATTTTTGATAGCATTTCTCGTGTAGAGTTTGGTATATTTCGCCCTGAAGACATCCATATAGTTATAGCCGACATTGAGCATACCGCCATGTTCATAGGTCGAAAAGACCTGGTCAATATTACCATACTGATCAGGCTCGTTATACTGCGTACCGTCCGACTTGAAGCTGTATCCGTAGAACTCTTCGGGAACATAACGGTGCTTCTGATCGTAGCGATAGGTTCCATAGATCGAGATATGGTGGTCCTCATTGATATCAAAACTCTTCGCACCTTCGATCTGGGCACCATATCCCGCCGGAAGCTTCGTATTTTTAAGGTTGAAGAGCCTATTGGGGTACATCTGTGTCAAACTCGAGAGTTCTTCCTTGCTGTAGTCCCGGGTGGTGAAGGTGGGTGTTCTCTCTCCGACCTTGATCTGGGAACCATCCAGTATGGGCTGGGCGATCGCACGGTAACCGTTGTCGTATCCCAGCTGATCGGTGGTACTTCCCTCGTAGTTGATCGCATTGTCTCCTGTATGGTTATTGACCATTCCCGCCAGTGAGATCTTGATAAAATCTTCTTTGATATCATCTTTGGTGCGGATATTGATATATCCCCCTCCGAAACTGCTTGGGATATTGGGAGTGGCACTCTTCTGTACTTCGATAGAGCCGATGACATTGGAAGGGAAAATATCCAGAGGTACGACTCTTTTGATTGGATTGGGCGAAGGCAACGGCAGGGAGTTCATCTCGATATTGGAGTAGCGTTCTCCCAATCCGCGGACATAAACATTTTTTCCATCTACGATCGTGATCCCCGGCAATCTTCTTACCGCAGCAGCTGCATTTCCATCACCCTTTTTGGTCATCTCTTCAGAACCGATAATGTTGGTGATCGCAACCGTATTCTTCTCTTCGGCGACGATCTCCGAGATACTTCCCTCAACCTGAGGTGCGAGGACGACATACTCATCGAGTTCCATACTTGCCGGTGTCAGCAGGATTTGTTTGAATGTTTTGCCGCCGTTGCTCACCTGAACATTGTTGATCGTCTGTGCACTGTAGGCAGTATGCACGACTGACATGCTCAGGGTGGCCCCGGCAGGGATCTCCACACTGAAGTGTCCGCTGCTGTCGGTTCTGGTATCTACGGCCGTACCCTTGACAAATATCCGGGCTCCCGGGATAGGGCTTTTGTTCTCAGACGAGAGAACCACTCCCTGAAGCCTCCCCTTACCGGTAACCTTCTTCATATCCTCTTTAGGCTGCGTCATCTTGCCCACTGGCGTATCGATAGTTACCAAGGGTGCCCCTGTCAGAGAGAAAGTGGCCACAACCTGGGTATCACGATCCTCTTTGATCTCAATTGTTTTTTTAAAATAACCCAGATTCTGTTTGTCTACTCCTCTACCGACTATCTCTACCCTGTGTTTTCCAACATTCAGAGGGGCTTTCAGGGATCCGTCGATATCGCTTTTGAAAATCCGCTTCCCGTCAACGGTCACGATGCTTCCCTGCATCGGTTGCCCATTCTTGAAAATGAAAACAGAAAGCGTACCCTGCTTAGTCTCCTGCGCATAGACTGCAGTCAACATCATTGCTACTGCAAATAGTTTAACAATTATTCTCATCTATATACACTCCAGACTGTTTTCTTTGCATTTTTCTATATTTTTTCGAATAATCGTCGCTTTGGAGAAGAGTTCATTATCGGTGATCTTCTTGAGATTTTCTTCTGCTGCGTCATAATCCTTTGCCATATAGTACGCGTAGGCAAGCGCATATCTCAGATTATCGTCACTTAGCATATTGTAACGCTTGAGTGCATCTTTCAGACCGATGATCTTTTCGTACTCCTGGCGGTCTACATAGATAGCGATCTTCTGTTTGAGTTTTTCCACTTTGTCATTAACCTGTGAATTGAGATAAATCGCATGAGGCAGATTCCCGACTCTACGGTAAAGTTCAGCAGCCTCCTTACTGTATTTCGCATCATAATACGATCCCACTTCAAATAGCCCAGCGGTCGTAAATGGCATCCCTTTTTGCATATAGATGTGTCCAAGCAGCATATTGATCTTGGCATTGTCGGGAAAGCTCAGTTTAGCCTCTTCCAGTACTTTCAGCGCTTCTTCCCGCTGACCGCCGGAGAGCAGCATCTGTGAGAGTGCAATATGCTCACCGGCATTTGGTTTGCCCCGCTTCATATAGAGATAAGCGCTCTCAACCGCCTGCTGGTAGAGTTTGAGCTCGGCAAAGTAGTAAAATTTCTGCTTGAGCAGTGTTTGGTCATCCGGAAAGCGTCTCGCTCCTTCTGTCAGGAAATTGATCGACCTGTCATACTCTTTGAGTTTCCAGTAACAATCCGAGCGAAGCATATAGTGCCCTGCATTTTCACGTCCTTTGGGGCCGGCAAGGTCCAGATAGCGTACAGTATTTCGATAATCCTGTATCTTGTAGTACTCCTGGCTCAAATTGATATAGAGCTGGGCTAACTTTTCAGTACGTACTTTTTCGGGATCGAAAGTAGATACCGGCTTATTCTTAGCCTCATCATCACTATAGACAGAAAAGAGATATTTACGTTTTTCTTCTACTGCATTGGGATCTTTGAACTCCTTGACCTTGGTTGCTTCTACTGCTTTTTTCAGTGTATTGATCGCTTTTTCGTGCTGTTCCTTCCGCATTGCGATAACAGCTTTGATCGTATAGAACTTGGCAGCGTCAAAATCAGGACTGTTTTGGTCCACTTGTCTCAATTCGCTGTCAGCTTTGTCAAACTTGCCATCATAGACCATCATCGTGGCAATCGCCAAATGGTCTACCTCCTGCTCTTCACTGTTCTTTTGTGCATACAGTGCGGAAGACAGTATGGCAGCAGCGATACAGATACTTACTACTTTTTTCATCTCTTCCTCTTAATTAAAGTCAAATCGGACTTTTTGCTTCGCCCATACTTTGACAGGCCGTCCTTTATATTTACCCGGTGAAAAGCGCCAGTTCCTGATTCCGCTCAATGCAACAGCATCAAAGACACCTGCCGGTTGGGATTCAAGTATCTTGGCTGTCTCGACCGTACCATCTGCATCGATGAGCAGGTTGACGATAACATAGCCTTTAATACGGTTTTTCATCGCCGCACTTGGATACTCCATAGGTGATCTGGAGAGTACTCTTGGTTTGGTATCAACCGTCCCTTCGCTCATGGCTGTGTCTTTGGCGATATCTTCAAGCAATGAATTGGCATCACCCGCAATGTCGCCGAGACCAAATTCCGGAATATCCATCTCAATACCGCCAAGAAGCGCACCCAGATCCGGCATCGGAGCTTTTGGTGCACGTTTTGGCTTGGGCTTCGGTTTCGGTTTCGGCTTTTTGATCTCCTGTTTGGGCTGCTTTTTGACCTTTACATAGCGCATCTGCTCTTTTTTGACCTGATCCTTCTTGTTGACGTCTTTACTGAAGGAAACGACCAATATGATCATCAGCAGTGCACCCAAAAGCATAGAGAGCAGTGCGGCCACTACTCTCTTTGAATGACTATTTTTTATGCTTTCCATTTAGCATCAACCCATCTCTTTGGTCGTTGAAACCGCAACATCTTTGGCACCGCTCATGCGGCACTCATCCACGACATCGATCAGCCTCTCAACCGGTATCATCGCATCGGCAATAACCAGAACGGATTTTTCGTCAGCTCCTCTGAGCAGATCTCTGAGCTTGCTCTGAACCGCCCAGAGTTTCACCGGCTGGTTATCGATATAGATCTCGGCCGCATTGTCGATATAGACACGGATCACTTTGGATGATGCTTTGGTAGCCGATGCTGCTGAAGGACGATTGAGATCAAGCTTCATATCCTTGACAAACGTCGTTGTTACCATAAAGAAGATCAACAAAATAAATACCATATCGATCAAAGGCGATACGTCGATATTCTCTACATTCTGTTTTTTCGGTCTAAATCTCATCACTATCCTTCGTACAAATAATATCGGCGATCTGCTCGAACTCCAGTTCGTATCGCTCTTCTTTTCTGTCGAGTATCTTTCCCAGGATCAACCCTGGAACTGCCACGACCAAACCGAGTTCAGTCGTAAAGAGGGCTTTGGATATACCGCCAGATATACTGTTTCCCTGAGAAAACATACTCCCAGTCTGCAAAGCATCAAAAGTCTCGATCATCCCCATAACGGTTCCCAGTAATCCCACCAGCGGCGCGAGTACTACGATCGTCTTGATCATTGTTGAGTAGCGTCCTACCTCTATCATGTAGGGGAAGAGCGCATCTACGACAAAGTTTCGACATCGTCTGTTGATCGTTTTGGCAGCAGCGGCAGCATGCAACGCATCAGCAGCGGCATTGTCCAAAATACCGCGTATCGCTTGTTTGTCCCCTCTTTTTTCATGCTTTTCGATCAGACGGCGTACATTACCCAAAGTTCCTCTTCTCATGAGCAGATAACGATATCCCAGCCCATACCAGAGCATCAGGTTGAGCACAAAAAGCACCCACATGACGGCTCCTCCGGTATTCATCAGAGAGATAAATTGCCCCAGAAATTCACTCATCATCTATCGCTCTGCGCTGCTTTTCTCGTAGACATTGATGATATGCAGTGAACTTTGCTCCATCGAATCTTTGATATTCTGTGCCCAGCCTGACAGCAGGTTGCCCAGAAGAAGAAGCGGGATCGCAACGATCAAACCGAGCATCGTGGTCACTAGTGCTTCCGAGATACCGCCGGAAAGCAGCTTTGGATCACCTGTCCCGTATTCCGTGATGATATCAAAAGTCGAGATCATCCCTGTCACCGTACCCAGAAGACCGAGCAATGGTGCAACGGCCGCGATGACCAGTACAAAGTTTCCATAACGGTCGATCCGACTGCTTTCGTTGAGGATATTTTCCATAACAACATCTTCGATATGTTCTCTGCTCTTGCTGATATTTCTCAATGTTGCCTTGATAACCCTTGCTGTAGAGCCGCCGTATCCCTTGATGGCTTCCTGTGCATCTGCAATAGTGCCGGTTTCAAGGTTCTTTACAACGATACCGGTCATATTCTCAACCTTGGAACCGGATCTGAGCAACAGGTACGCTCTGAGTATAAGCAGCAGTATCCCAAAAAGCCCCAGTCCCAGAATAATATATCCGATCACACCACCCGCCCTGATCGTATCGCCAACAGTTTTCTCTTTTTTGAACTCAACCTCTTTGTCCAGATTTTCATACACAAAAAGATTGATTTGATCCAGGTTCTCCCCGGCATAGAGTGCTTTGGCATCATCCGAAGAATCGACTGCACTCCAGAGTTTGTATTGTCCGTCACCTGCCGGTGCCAATGCACCTGCCGCCTCTTTGGAGATACCATAGGCAGCGATATTGCCGATTTTGACGATTTCACCCTCTACGGGTTTGCCGTCGGGCAGGTAAAACTTCCCTTTTTCATTATAGACAGAAGAGAGCTTGGTATAAAGCAGACGCGAATCGCTGAAAAACCTGTTCAACTTCTGAGTTGCGGTAGTCTGGTTGCTTTCATCAACAGGGATTCCGTACTCTTTGAGTGCCGAACCTGCCTGCAAAAGAACATTTGACGTGAGGTCGCTGTTATCTGCAACTTCGTTGGCTTTCTTGCCCAACGTTGTGACTTTGGATTCAAGTCCCTTCATCTCCTCGGTCAGCGAGAGGAACTTTTTCTGAAGTTCCGAGAGCTTCTTCTGTGCCTCTTCCATATTGAGATTCTGTTGCTGCTCATCTTTAAGCAGTCTGCTCTCAAGTTCACTCTTCTGCGCTTTAAGGAAAGTATACTCTTTTTGGTATGCTTTACTCAGTTCACTCGCTCCGAGCATACTGCTCATCCATGCCGAAATCATCACAAAGATTAGTAATTTTTTCATTATTTAACTCCTGATACGATCAATGCATTCGGCAGGGAGAAGTATCCCGTTCTGATCTGTTTTTGAAGTGCATCAAACAGTGCTGTGATCTCTTTTTGACCTTTGCTGTCTGTCACAACCCTATACTCATATCCGCCCTCTTTCTTTGCGGCATAGCCGACCTGTCCGTCAGACGTTGTAAAAAAAAGCATCGCTGTACCGATCTTGCCCACTTTGGCAAGCTTCGTTTCACCATCAATTGTGATCTGCTGCTTAAAGAGTCCGATCTCTTTGGTCAGACGCAGTGCATCATCATAACTTGCCCAAACCAGCGAGAGTGCTTTCTCCTGTGTGATCGTATCTTCTTTAAGCTGCTGCTTGATCTTTGCAAGGTCAGATAGACGCTCCTCGACCTTGAAAGGGAACCCTCCTTTGATCAATGTTTCGAGCTCATCGATCGCATCAAAGAGCAGGGGCTTGAGATCATCAGTAGCGGCACCCTGCTCAGCTATCTTTTTTTCCAAATCCGCTATCTCGCTCTGCGCTACTTTGATCGCAGTCTCTTTCCGGTTGATCTGCGCTTCATTATCCGCTGACTGCATCGCATAGGATTTCATCTGGGATTTGTAATTCTCTTTGTTCTCATCGATCTTTGTATAGAGGTTCTCAACATCTGCCCTCAGCTTCATGATTGAATTGACCATGTTCTCATTGCTGTCGGCAGACAGGGGAACCATAGAGAATAAGCCAAAGCTCATCGCCGCCAAAACAATCTTTTTTTGCGTTGTTGTCATACCTGCTCCACTTATGTAATTTGAATGAAATATTTCCTAAAACCTGTTACAAATCGGTAACAGTATCTACTGAATTTCTTCAGGAAAGTAAAATTCGGAAAGAGTGTCCTGCCTCTTTCCGACAGTTGCCAGGGCTACTGGATAGAATTACCCGTGCCGTTATTGAATGCCGTCTCAAGTCCGGCCGCCGAATCACCAGTGAACT
The DNA here is from genome assembly GCA_034721895.1 of Campylobacterota bacterium. Lineage (GTDB taxonomy): Bacteria > Campylobacterota > Campylobacteria > Campylobacterales > Sulfurovaceae > SZUA-451. The sequence continues at coordinate 12,058 of JAYEND010000027.1, forward strand.
GAAGAGCTGCAGGTGCTGCAATTGTTACATTCGTAAAAGATGTATTTGCTGTATCAAATGCGCCTTTGGAATGGATCGCACCGTGGGCTTCACCGCTTACACCGCCGTTATGCGTAACCGTACCGTTCTTGAAGTATCCGCCGATACCGTCTTTTTTGAAGTAGATACCGCCCTCTTTCTTCTGTGTCGCACCTGTTGTGATATCGAAACCGTCAAATGTAGCGGCTGTATTTCCAGACATTTCGATTCCGGCATTCCCTGTTGTTGTGTTGATAATCAGGTTTTTGACAGTACCATTGTAACCGTCATCGATATCGAAGTAGTCATCCGTACAGCGTGTGATCGTCACATTTGTCAGGTTGACCGTACCGCCCCAGATCTCTACACCGTCATCGTCAGAAAGGTCAACAGTGATATCTTCGACTGTCGTACCTGAGCCCACACCGACAAAGCTGAGACCGTTGATCTCTTTGTCCTGCTCCATCGTGATACCGGAGTTGAGTATCTTCACATGCCTTAGTACGCCCGAGTTGTCAGAATCCTGACCCTCTCCTGCCACAAAAGCTGTATTGACTTCATAAGGCTGTACCTGGTCATTACCGGCATTTCCGATGATCGTCAAACCGCCCCACTGTCCGACTGCCGGTGCCTCATCAAAGATGGCTACCTTGGCAGAAGTAAATACGATCGGCTCTGCCGCTGTACCCTCTGCAATGATCTTTGCATCCTTGTCAACGATCATATAACTGGTTGCATCACCTGTACCGTCAAGGCCGGCGATCGTTGTACCAGACTGAATAGTGAGTGTGGTACCGGGGTAAACGACTACCAAACCATCCAGGAGCCAATTGACACCTTTGGTAAGTGTTGTGTCCTGCGTGATATTGCCCGCAATAGTCACAGTATTCTTGCCATTGATAAGCTCACCGTATTGGTTTCCTGAACCACTGTCATACTCAGACTCAAGTCCGGCAGCCGAGTCCCCTGTAAATCGCAAATTTGAAGGTGCAGTGATAATCACATTTTCAAAAGATGTATTTGCTGTATCAAATGCGCCTTTGGAATGGATCGCACCGTGGGCTTCACCGCTTACACCGCCGTTATGCGTAACCGTACCGTTCTTGAAGTATCCGCCGATACCGTCTTTTTTGAAGTAGATACCGCCCTCTTTCTTCTGTGTCGCACCTGTTGTGATATCGAAACCGTCAAATGTAGCGGCTGTATTTCCAGACATTTCGATTCCGGCATTCCCTGTTGTTGTGTTGATAATCAGGTTTTTGACAGTACCATTGTAACCGTCATCGATATCGAAGTAGTCATCCGTACAGCGTGTGATCGTCACATTTGTCAGGTTGACCGTACCGCCCCAGATCTCTACACCGTCATCGTCAGAAAGGTCAACAGTGATATCTTCGACTGTCGTACCTGAGCCCACACCGACAAAGCTGAGACCGTTGATCTCTTTGTCCTGCTCCATCGTGATACCGGAGTTGAGTATCTTCACATGCCTTAGTACGCCCGAGTTGTCAGAATCCTGACCCTCTCCTGCCACAAAAGCTGTATTGACTTCATAAGGCTGTACCTGGTCATTACCGGCATTTCCGATGATCGTCAAACCGCCCCACTGTCCGACAGCAGCTGCTTCACCGTCAATCGCCACTTTTGCCGAAGTGAATACAATTGGTTGTGTTGATGTACCCTCTGCCAGGATTTTGGCGCCCTTGTCAACGATCATGTAACTGGTTGAATCGCCTGTACCGTCAAGGCCGGCGATCGTTGTGCCTGGTTCAATGGTGAGTGTAGCGCCGGAGTGAACGACCACCAAACCATCGATAACCCAGAGTTTGTCTTTTGTCAGCGTCATATCTGCATTGATATCGCCGGCAAGCACTTCCTGCGGAAGTTCCACCGGCGGCTGGGTCGGACCAGTTGGATCCGTTGGATCCGTCGGTGTCGTATCGCCATAATAATTGATAGTAACATCACCGCCGGTCGGTACACTCCCGCCATCACTATCACAGCCGGTCATCAAAAACGTAGTTGCAGCAGTCAAAGCCAGCAACGTATAATTAGAATATTTCACATGAAACCCTTGTAAATTGTATAAACTTGTCGGGAACTATAACTTTATCCGGTAACAATTTGGTAACAGTTTTTATGGGTGTTGATAAATAGATATAAGAATTAAAAGTAGTCAGGCAGCAACGATACTGCCTGTATATAAAGTAGAATTTAAATTTATTTAATGTTGCCGGTTCCTGCGTCAAATTTCGCTTCAAGTCCGTCAGCAGAATCACCAGTGAACTGAAGAGCTGCAGGTGCGATGATCGTTACATTTTCAAATGATGTATGAACCGCATCGAATGCGCCTTTGGAGTGGATCGCTCCGTCAGGTTCATTTTGCCCGCCTGAATGCGTAACTGTACCGTTCTTGAAGTATCCGCCGATACCGTCTTTTTTGAAGTAGATGCCACCCTCTTTCTTCTGTGTTGCACCTGTCGTGATAGAGAAGTCAACAAATGTTGCTGCAGTATCACCAGACATTTCAATACCTGCATTACCCGTTGTAGTATTGATGGTAAGGTTTTTAACTGTACCGCTGTAACCATCATCGATATCGAAGTAGTCGTCTGTGCAGCGTGTGATCTTTACGTTGGTCAGGTTGACCGTACCACCCCAGATCTCTACACCGTCATCATCAGAAAGGTCAACAGTGATATCTTCGACAACTGTACCTGAACCGACACCGACAAAACTGAGACCGTTGATCTCTTTGTCCTGCTCCATTGTAATCCCGGAGTTGAGGATCTTCACATGTCTAAGCTCACCTGAACTGTCAGAATCCTGACCCTTTCCTGCCACAAAAGCTGTATTGACTTCATAAGGCTGTACCTGGTCATTACCGGCATTTCCGATGATCGTCAAACCGCCCCATTGACCTACAGATGGTGCTTCCTTATCAACAGCCACTGCAGCTGAAGTAAAGATGATCGGTTGTGCTGCAGTACCATTTGCAATAATCTTTGAGTCTTTGTCGATGATCATATAACTGGTCGCATCACCTGTACCATCAAGACCGGCGATCGTTGTACCTGGTTCGATCGTCAATGTTGCACCATCTTTAAATACTACCAATCCGTCAAGGATCCATATTTTGTCGGCCGTCAATTTGATATCAGAAGTATAGTCACCACTCAGGACAGTATCTTCAGGAATAGTTTGATCAGGTGTCGGAGCCACTGAACCACCACTATTGCTGCTTCCTCCACTGCTGCTTCCCCCACCACATCCGGATATAGTGATCGCTGTAACTGTTGCCAATGCCAATAAAGCACTTGTAGAATATTTCATGTTTCTTTCCTTGTTTTAAGTTGTAGAGGAATCGTAACAATGAAAGGTAACAAACTGGAAACAAATCGGAAACAAATTGATAACACTTTCGACAAATTGATGACTGATCATAGTGATGGGCAAAGATTGTTATTAATTGTAATCAAAATGTTACCAATCCATATTATTATTCCGCAATGAGTAAAAAAAATATAGAAATCGTAATCATCGAAGACGAAGAAGATATCCTGGAACTTGTGGAGTACCATCTGGACAAAGAGGGGTACTCTGCGACCGGTTTTCTCTCGACACAGAATGTGGAGCAGTTCATCGAGGAGGAGGCACCCTCTCTACTGATCGTGGATAGAAACCTGCCTGACAGAGAGGGGGGTGAATTTGTCTCTTATCTCCGTGAAGCGGGTTATGATACTCCTGTCATTTTTTTGACAGCGAAAGACAAAGAGAAGGATCTGATCGAAGGGTTTCAGTACGGCGGTGATGACTATATCACCAAACCTTTCTCTACAGCGGAACTGCTGCTGCGTGTGAAATCGCTCCTGAAGCGTTCCGGGATGCATGATGAACAGACAGTCAAGTATAAAGATATGACATTGTATGTCCCCACGCGCACACTTTCCATAGAAAATGAGATCATCAGGCTGACAAATCTGGAATTCAGACTGCTACATACTTTTGTCAAAAATCCGCAGCAGGCACTCGACAGGGATTATCTGCGCGATGAGGTATGGAGTAGTGATGGCGTCGATTTTCATGACAAAACGATCAATGTGGCGATCAACAGGCTCAGGAAAAAGATCGATCCTCTGGGGGAGAAAGCCTATTTCTCACCGGTTTGGGGCATAGGCTATATGCTGGCATAGGAGTGACCAGACAGGCTCCCAAATACTTTGTCACCAAAATGTAACCAAATTATATTATATTTCTACCCATCAAATTATCAAGGAATAAAATGAAACTCAGTACTATCGTAAAATTGGCAGTGGCAACAACAGTTGCCCTGACAGTAGTGAGCGCAGATGCACTTAAGGGACGTGGCGCTTCATTTCCCGGACCTGTTTATAAAGCGTGGACATCTGATTATTACAAAGCAGAAAAAGTACAGGTCAACTATACACCGACAGGTTCCGGTGACGGTGTCAAGTCTATCGGTAAAAGAATGGTAGATTTTGCCGGTTCAGACAAACCGCTCAAAGCAGACAAATTGAAAAAGAATAAACTCTTTATGTTTCCTTCAGTTGTCGGCTCTATCGTATTGGCATATAACCTCGATGGTGTGAAAGATGGTGAGCTCAAACTCAGCAGAGAAGCAGTCGCCGGCATCTTTACCGGAAAGATCACGATGTGGAATGATAAAGCGATCGTCGCACAAAATCCGGATGTGAAACTGCCGAACGAACCGATCACTATCGCTGTCAGAGCAGACAAGTCAGGTACGACATTTAACTTTACCTACTTCCTGAACAAGCTTGATCCATCCTTCAAAGTGAGCAAAAAACCTACCTGGAAAGCACCTAAAGTGGTTGCCGGTAAATCTAACTCGGGTGTCTCAGCCAATATCCAGCAGATCAAAAACTCTATCGGGTATATCGAGTACTCTTATAAGATCAAACTAGGTTTACCGGCTGCTCAGGTAGAGAACAAAGAGGGTAAATATATCAACCCGACATTCGAATCATTCCAGGATGCAGCGAAATATGCTACCTGGACACCGGACAATAATTTCTATGCCGTGATCGGTGACCCTGCCGGCGCGACTTCCTATCCGATCGTTGCAGCGACATTTATCCTGCTTCCGACGGAAAAAGCTGAAGAGAATAAAAAAGTCACCAAATTCTTCGACTGGGCATTTGCCAACGGTGATGCAGCAGCGACTGAACTGGGTTATGTGCCTCTCCCCAAAGAGACAAAAGACCAGATCAGGGCCTACTGGGAAGCGAACAAAATCAAGTAAGCTCCCCAAGCCTTATTCTCTGGCAAGTGGCACTTTGGCTGCCATTTGTCTCCTCTCTGTAATCAAATTGTAATCAACTTTTGTTAAAATCCCCTTCAAATAATTCACTAAGGCAACCTATGGGCGGTAGACTCTTTAGAGACTTTTCATTTTTTTCTGCAACACTTGCTTTTTTTCTGCTCCTAGGAATTTTTGCGGTACTTTTCACCTATGCACAGGAGTCACTGCACACTTTTGGCTTTGATTTTCTCTATACAGAGATCTGGGAGCCTGGTGAAGATGACGAAGGCGGTATATTTGGTGGGTATATCCCGATCATTGGTACACTGCTTAGTACACTGATCGCTATGATTCTGGCAACACCGCTGGCGATGGGTATCGCTATCTTTTTGACAGAGATTGCCCACGACAAAATCATCAAACCCTTTTCGATCGCGATAGAGCTTTTGGCGGCGATCCCCAGTATCATTTATGGAATGTGGGGACTTTTCTATTTTGCACCGATCGTGCAGTCAATGTTTGGCGGCAATGGGGTGGGACTCTTGACTGCCGGTATCGTGCTTGCGATCATGATCATCCCTTTTATGGCGGCGATCACTCGGGATTCGATGAATACGACGCCGGATATACTCAAAGAGTCTGCCTATTCAGTCGGTGCGACAAAGTTTGAAGTGATCAAGGATGTCGTGATGCCCTACTCAAAAGGTGGCATTATCGGTTCGATCATACTCTCGCTGGGCCGTGCGCTGGGTGAGACGATGGCGGTGGCTTTCCTGATAGGTTCTGTGATGACTATAGCAAAAAAAGTGACAGACCCCACCACTTCGATCCCGGTCGTATTGGCAAACAACTTTGCCGAAGCACAGGATCTTGAGCTCTCAAGTATGTATTATCTGGCACTGATCCTCTTTGTGGTCAGCTTCATTATTATTACAACGGCGAAAGTCTACTTTCTTGGTAGAAAAAAATAGGTTAGGAGAGAAAAATGAATAGACTCTTACTCAATAAAGTGGTACTGATACTCTCCACCGTTTCAGCACTGATCGGAATAGGATTTCTTTTTTGGATATTGATCACACTGAGCTACAAAGGGATCTCAAGTATTCACTGGTCAACCTTCACCAATGACCTTGTCGAAGGCGGTATTCGTAATCTGATCGTCGGACAGTTCACGATGGCACTGATCGCTACAGCGATTGCTGTGCCTTTGGGAGTATTGGCGGGAATCTATCTGCGTGAATATGGGGAAGGAAGCAAATTTGCCTCCGTGGTACGTACACTGAGTGATGTGATGACTTCTGCTCCCTCCATCGTCATAGGTGTTTTTGTCTATGCGCTGATGGTTGATCCTGTGGGCACCTTCAATGGATATGCGGGCATTGCAGCGTTGGCGATCATGATGCTTCCGATCATAATCGGTACGACAGACAATATGCTGGCACTCGTCCCCAAAGAGCTGAGAGAAGCAGGTATCGCACTGGGTGGAAGTAAGCACAAGATCATCCTTCAGATCGTACTCAAGGCAGCAAAAGTGGGCGTGATGACCGGTATTTTACTCTCGTTTGCACGGATTGTCGGGGAGACAGCACCGCTACTCTTCACTTCGGCAAACAATCAATTCTTTACGATGGATTTGAGCGATCAATTCCCTTCACTCACTGTCAGTATTTATAACCTGGCGACCTATCCCGACCAGGAGAGTCGAGAATTGGCATGGGCAGCATCATTTATCTTGACGATGATTGTACTATTTATCAATCTTACGGGTCGATATCTCACCCGAAACAAACATTAAGGAAAGTGTATGGCGAGCAATAAGATAAAAAAAGTGATGGAGGCAAAGAACCTCTTCTTTACCTATCCGGGCGCACCGGAACCCACACTCAAGGAAAATAACCTTACGATCCACGAAAACAGGATCACGGCGCTGATAGGACCGAGCGGATGCGGCAAATCAACCCTTCTGCGTGCGATGAACCGTATGCATGATCTCTACCCAGGATTTAAGTATGAGGGAGAGATCAACCTCCTCAACAGAGAGAAAGGGGAGATGGAAAATATACTGGACCTCCGCAAAGAGAATGAATTGATCGGACTCAGGCAGCGTGTCGGTATGATATTCCAAAAACCCACGCCTTTCCCGATGAGCATCTATGATAATGTCGCCTATGGTTTGAGGCTTCAGGGCTTGAAAAACAAAGGTGAACTCGATGGCAAGGTAGAGAAGGCGCTCAAAGATGCGGTGCTTTGGAAAGAGGCGAAAGATCGTCTCAAAGAGAGTGCTATGGGATTGAGCGGCGGACAGCAGCAGAGACTCTGTATCGCACGGTCTGTCACACTCAAGCCGGAAGTACTGCTCTTTGATGAGCCAACCTCTGCACTCGACCCCATCTCTACCGGAGCGATAGAGGAGCTTATCACCGAACTGAAAAAAGATATCACGGTTGTGATCGTAACACACAATATGCAGCAGGCAAGTCGTCTGAGCGACTACACAACCTTTATGTATCTGGGGGATATCATAGAGTTTGATGAGACAGAGAAGATATTTTTGAATCCTTCTGAGAAGATGACAGAAGACTATATTACCGGCAGATTCGGATAAAGGAGAATAAATGCTGCATAAAAATGAAGAGAGAATCAATAAGGTTAGAGAAGATGCCATAGAGGTGCTGAATGATCTATTGACCTCGGAAAAGTTACTGCTTCAGGGATTGGAAAATTGTGATCAGGAGAGTTATGATCAGGCATTTATTCCACACAAAAAGATCGGGAAAAAGATAGAGGCGATTGACAGTAATATCATCACCGTTTTAACCCTCTATACACCGGAAGCAAAGGATCTCAGGGAGATGGTTGCCTTTTTGAAGATTACTTCAGCTCTGAAGCGCGTGGTAAACAACCTGAAGAACTATATCAAGAATATGGAGATCTGCAATCCCCACGCGGAAGAAGATGTCAAGATGATCATTGCAGAATCTCTTGCGATCAACAGATGTACGATCAATTCACTGGAGTATACGATTGAAATGGTCAAGGAGACCGAAGACAGAGACAAGCTCCGTGAGCTTGCCTCCAAAATTTCTGTCGAAGCCAGCAAAACGGATGATATCTATGCATTGGTCGAGAAAGAGATATTACTGAAGATGAACAGTAAGCAGATGCTCAAGGAGGAGCATTTTAACCTTCTGAAATATATCCGGAAAAACCTGAAGGTAACCGATCGTCTGGAAGATATTGCTGCCCGATTGCTTTTTGCCAGAGTGGGAGGGGACTTTAGCGGGCACCTCTAAAGCACATCCCTTGTTAGAGTGCGTTATAATGCACCTATGCGAAATAGTACTGTTGAGATCATCGTTATCGAAGATCAAGAGGATATTTTAGAGCTGATCGAATACCACATGAGCAAAGAAGGATATGCTGTATCAGGTTTCCTCTCTACAGAGAATGTTGAACAGTTTTTGGAAGAGGAGAATCCCTCTTTGATGATCGTGGACCGTAATCTGCCCGGTATTGAAGGGAGTAAATTTGTCGCTTACCTTCGCAGTATAGGGTATGACATCCCCGTTATTTTCCTCACAGCCAGAGACAAAGAGAGTGAACTTGAAGAGGGGTTCGAGTGCGGGGGTGATGACTATATGACCAAACCCTTCAAGCCCAAAGAGTTGACGCTTCGGGTTCGGGCTCTGCTTAAACGTGCCGGTGTATTGAGCAGGAAAGAGAAGATCAAATACAAAGAGATCACCGTGGATCTGGCAAAAAAAGCTATTTTTATCAAGGATCAACCGATTACCCTGACGAATCTGGAGTTTAACCTTCTCTGCACTTTTATTCAAAATGCCGATCAGCCGCTCGATCGGGATTTCCTTCGTGATAAGGTTTGGGGGAAGGAGGGGGAGAATGTCAACGACAATGCCATCAATGTCGCTATCAACCGGCTCAAAAAAAAGATCGACCCCCAAAACAGCAAACACTATTTTACGCCGGTCTGGGGTGTAGGGTATAAATTTAAATAGGAAAACTATGATATTTGAGAAATTTTTAGAGCAATTCAACAGCAGTGAAGCACTGCAGCAAAAAGTATATAAAAAATATACCAAATATCTACAGGAAGCTTCACTCGAGCCTTATCAGGTCGAGCTGATCAAACTTCAGGAGCATTTGGAAAAAGAAAGCGAAAAGATGATCGTTCTGGTTGAAGGACGGGACGCATCAGGAAAAGGCGGGACGATCCGACGCCTTACCCGCTATATGAACGAGAAGCATTACCGTGTGGTGGCACTGGGGAAACCCTCGGATGTGCAGCGGACACAGTGGTATTTTCAGCGCTATGTAGAGCAGTTTCCCCATGGCGGCGAAATCGTTCTCTTTGACCGGAGTTGGTATAATCGGGCGATGGTGGAGCCGGTCTTCAACTTCTGTACGCAGGAGCAGTATGAAACCTTCATGAAAAGTGTTCCCTCTTTTGAGCAGGATCTGATAGAGCATGGAACCTATTTTATCAAAATCTACTTTTCGGTGACGAAAGAGGAGCAGTCAAATCGATTTCAAGAGCGTGAAACCAACCCGCTCAAACAGTGGAAACTGAGTGAAATTGATGTCCAGATGCAGGAGCGCTGGGATGATTTCACCCAGATGAAATACCGTATGCTCAAGCAGACCCATACTGAAGCGGCACCCTGGACAGTGATTCGAAGCAATGACAAATTTAGAGCGCGTCTCAATGCGATCAAGACGATACTCAATTCCGTTGATTATGCAGATAGAAATCCTGATCTGGATTATGCCATGGACCCTGAGGTTGTACATAGCGGCGCCGATGAAATCGGCATTATGGAAGAGGATCTCAGGGCCAGCGGGAAGTTCCTGGGCTAATACTTCTTTACATCATAGCTGATCGTCATTTTGTACTCTTCTTCCGATTTGAGGGAGATAGTGTATTGAGTTGTAAAAGCGCTGAGACTCTCTTTGCTGCACTGTTTGTCGCAGCTGTCTTCGATCATTAATTTCCCCTGATTGGCCGGCACACTTTTTTTGAGCTTAAGCACTTCATTTTGCTTGCTGTGGTTGTTGACGGTGATCTCGTACGTGATATGATTTTCTTTGCTTGTCTGTCGAAAGGCAGTGACTCGCTCCTTGCCGACGATATCAAAATACTTTCCGATGGTCAGTTTGACAGTTTCATCTTTGGGGATGTCCCTGATATTGCTTGCCCCGACAAAACGTGAGACATGACTCTTATCTTCTTTGTAAACCCTTACAATTCCTCTCGGCAGAGGAATGCCGAGATGGTTTTTTTCACTGTTTTTGAATTCGACAATTTGATCGAAGCGCAATTTTCTCTCTCCGAAATTGGAAAAGTAAAAGGTCTCTGTATTGAGGGCATATTTTTCATAAGAGATTGCCTTTTTCTGAATAAATGAGATCTGCTTTTGCTCTTTATCTTTGATAGTTTCCCTGAACGGTATTTTATAAATATGATATCCGGAGAAGGCTTCATTCTGTATGTTTCCACTCTCTTCTGCCTGGTCAGCCATCACTCTTTTCGCATAGACGCGGCGTGTACTGGCGGAAGGAGGCTGGCTCACCTCTCCGGCGAGGACGGTGATGTTGGCATCAGTATAGGTGGCACCGGAGTTGTTGACGATCGTGACCCAGGAGTTGAGGTCGAGCCTGGTATCATCGATCAGATCAATTGTATAGTCACTCTTCCAACTCAGCCCTTTGGTCAGATATTTCAGGTTTATATCGAGTTTTTTAGCTTCTGTCTCGATATTCCAGAACAGAGAGGGTTTGACCGCCATGTCTTTGGGAATATCGGGGAAAAAGACCTGATGAGGGATATAGATCGCCCCATAATTCTTTTCTCTGATAAGCAAGGGGCCTGTAGAGAGCAGAGTTCCCTCCTTGATCTCCACAGACTCTTCTTTTTCAGTATAATGAACAGATTTTCCGAGGTGGTATTTGAGCAGGGAATCATAGCTGATGACATCATAGGAGTAGTTTTGTGAAAAGAGGCTTGTTTGCTGCGCAAAGGCGGCAATAACCGAACTGGTGTCGATCAAACTGGGTACACCCGGATACATCAGTTTGACCTTGCCCGGCTTGTCGATCGCAGCAGATCGCTTTTCGCTGATCATAGCAAGGTTGTTTCCATAGACAGTCAGTGAGATATCCTCCGGTGCATTTGTGATGGCAAGATTGTCAGCTGCCAACAGTGATATTGACAGAATCAGTGAGGTTAGGACGGTTTTTTTCATAACAGACTCCTTTGATAATATTTTAGATGCCCTTTGGGCAAACGGTTAAGTCATCCTGAACTTGATTCAGGATCCGCATGCTGTAGGTATTTTAACCTAAGATCCTGAATCAAGTTCAGAATGACGGGATAATGATACCGATCTGCGCAGTAAAAATATTGCAAAATGCAATAGTTAACTCTCTCTCAAGGAGAAACGGTTATCATTTCTCCATGGAAAAATTTGAATTACTTGAGCGTTATTTCGGACACAAAGAGTTTCGCCCTTTCCAGGAAGAGGTGATAGATGCGATCCTGGCATCAAAAGATGTCCTGATGATCCTTCCGACAGGCGGAGGAAAATCCCTCTGCTATCAGCTCCCCTCACTGATGATGGATGGTGTGACAGTGGTGGTTTCCCCGCTATTGGCACTGATGCATGACCAGGTAGTGGCGCTCAGAGCCAACGGTATCACTGCGGCTATGCTCAGCTCCATGCAGGACAGAGAAGAGTCGGCAGAGATCGAAAAGCAACTGAATGCCGGAGAGATCAAACTCCTCTATGTTGCCCCTGAACGCTTGACCAATCCCTATTTTCTTTCACTGCTGCATCGTCTGAAGATCAACTTTTTTGTCATTGATGAAGCGCACTGTGTAAGTGAATGGGGACATGAGTTTCGTGAAAACTATCGCCAGCTCTCCCTTATCAAAGAGCAGTTTCCCTCTATTCCTGTAGCAGCCTTTACCGCTACGGCTACGCATGCGGTGGAACGCGATATTGTCCAGCAACTTGGGCTGCATGATCCTATGCGTGTCAGAGGCAGTCTCTTTCGCCCCAACCTGACCATCAGGGCGGCACATCGTATCAAAGATGGCAGAGAACAGCTTCTGGAATTCTTGAAATCACAGTCAGGCAATGCCGGGATCATCTATACCCTTTCGAGAAAATCGACAGAGACGATCGCCCATTTCCTGCAGACCAAAGGGATCAATGCCCAGCCCTATCACGCAGGGATGAGTACCGGAGAGAAGAACAGGGTTTACGGGGATTTCGTCTCTGACCGTATCCAGATCGTAGTGGCAACGATCGCCTTCGGGATGGGGATAGACAAAAGTAACATCCGTTTCGTTGTCCATATGACCCTGCCCAAAACCCTGGAGAACTTTTATCAGGAGATCGGACGGGCAGGACGAGATGGACTAGAATCTGAAACTCTCCTGCTCTTCTCGGCACAGGATATTATCCAGCAGAAGATGTTCATCGACGATTTGCCGGATACTCCCTATAAAGAACATGCCTATAACAAACTCGATAGTATGGTCCGTTTCGCCAAAGGAGAACTCTGCCGCCATCAGGGTATCGCTGCCTATTTCGATGACAAAGTTGACACCTGTAAAGACAAATGCGACAACTGTCTGCAGCCTGATATCAAACGGATCGATATCACGACGGCATCAAGAAAGCTTCTCTCTGCTATCTTCCGAACCAATCAAAACTTTGGATTGCACTATGTGATCGATGTGCTCAGGGGCAGCAAGGAGAAACGTGTTCTGGATAATAGACATGACGAACTCTCTGTTTACAATATCGGTGCAGAATACTCCAAAGCACAGTGGTTGACGATCGGAGACCGCCTGCTGGAACTCGGTGCCGTACAGATCGGAGAGTTCAAAGTTTACAAGTTGACAGATTTTGGAATTGAGGTGATCAAAGGAGAGCACGAGATCGATCTGAGGGAAGACCGTCTCACTGTCAAGCAAGCTGCCAGAAAAAAACCAACACCTGAGTTTGAAGAGTACGATGTAGAGATATTTGACCAACTCAAAACTCTCCGAAGAGAGATCGCCCAGACCAACAATATTCCGCCCTATATCGTTTTCTCAGACAAAACACTCAAGGATCTCAGCACCAAGCTTCCCAGGACTAAAAGCGAAATGCTTGATGTCCACGGCATAGGAGAAGTCAAGTTCGAACGGTATGGTGAAGAGTTTTTGGCACTTTTGAGAGAAATGGAGGCAGTGAATGAATCAGAATCTGTCTAATCACTGGAAAATGCCATGAAATGATGCTATACTCATTATTATATTACTAAAGGTAGAGTTATTCTATCTTTTCTTTGGCCAAACTTGTTGTGAAGCAGGGACGGAAAGCCACGGATCTCTATCGGAGATAGCCGGGTTGCACTTGAGTTGTACAGGCTCATGTTTTTCTGTCCCCATTTCCCAACCAAATTTTAAATATTATCTTAATCAAGGAATTATCATGAAACTGTTTCACTCGTCTCATCTCAATCTTTTACTTCTTCTCTCTATGCTTCTTTTTGCCGGATGCAGTGACAGTGAAAATAAAGATAATGGATTTTTCAGTGGTATGTTTGGCTCTGACTCACTATTATCGCACAATCCGGATAAAAACGAAACAGCACACGAAGAGACAAACTCACACCATACTGTGGATGGCAAAGATAATGATACTAACAGTACATCAAATATGGGGACAGGCGAAAGTGTGGATAACAATACTGCAACCACATCCAATGTAAAGCTCTTGTCTCTCAGTCTGGCAATAGAGAAAACCTCTCTCAATCTCGATGAGAACACTACGCTTAAAGTAGTAGCAACTTATGAGGACAACAAGAGTAAAGATGTCACTGAGCAAATAGAGTGGATAATCACACCAAAAGATGCCATCAAGATTGCAAACACTACCCTCACGGTACTTAAGGATACAGGTACTACTATCCAGGCCAAGTTGGGTTCTGTCACCTCTGACCCAGTAAATCTCTCTATTTACTGGGAAGTAAACGGACACAAACTCCCACCAGAGCCTGATCCGACAGTTAATAATGCAACATTACTTGGGGTGGATGTGAATGGTAATGGGGTGAGGGATGATGCGGAGAGATATATTTATCAAAGGTTCTCAAGAGATCCAGATTATCCTAAGACTAAAGTTGCAATAGCAATGCAATACGCAAAAGCCTATCAATTCATTATTGCAAATGACCCAAAAAATGCTTTTGACAATAAATCGTATAAAAAAATGGATTATGCATTGGATTGTAAATGGTATTGGTATGATAATGCAACAAAAAAATTAAACTTATCATCTTTAGAAGGAAGCATAGCAGGGACTAAGTTTAGACTTCAAAACAAGATTTATGATAATAAATTTCGAAAAAAACTCTTCAATACCAAACTTCGGATGAAGGCTTATTTTTATTACAATTCATCCTTAAGTGGACATATTCTTGGTGGTGGAGGAGGAGTATTGAGTTCGACAAAGGATAAGTGTGATTTTGATATAGATAGTTTTGGGGAATTGTAGTGAAAAAATTCTTTTTTGTTTTTTTATTCTCAGTTGGAATGCTTCAGGCAGGCTTATCAATAGATGAGCGCGTAACAGATGTCTATTTTGGAAATGGTGTCTGGAATGATATAGAAAGTGCTAAAAATGGGAGAGATGAATTATCAAGAAAAGTATTATGGTCAATATATAATGGAAATATTGAAGAATACAAAAAATATCATTACTCCCCAAGAGAAAATCCAGAAGATAATGAAGGTGTTGCATTGCTTCAATACAATTGGACAGGTATATCTCCTGGGGCTGGACTAGGCAATATTGATGAATATTTTGGCTATTTTTGGGATTTAGTAGAAATGTTTGAGCAGTTGCAAAAAGAGGGACAATTGCCAAATCTTACTTTCTTTAGTTGGTTGCAAAACTCTCAACAGTCACCATTGCGAGAGTGGTTTGATAAATATCTTATTTCCATCGATAGCACAAATGTGAAAAAAATGATTAATCGTTACAAAAGTATCAGCTTTAACAAATCACATAGAGTATTTCTTGTTTCTCATTCTCAGGGAAATGCATTTGCTAATCGTGTTTATGATGCAATAAGCCCAACCGAATATAGAGAATATTTTGCAAATCTTCAGGTAGCTTCACCTGTTAGCAGTGTACATGCTAAACATGGTAGCTACGTAACACTAAAAGGGGATAAAGTTATTAATCCAATTCCTGGAAGTATGAAAGGAAATGCTGATTTAAATCCTGAAGATGACAAAGTTTTAGATGTAAATCATGAATTTGTTTCAGAGTATCTTAGACAAGCTGATCCACTTGCTAAAATTATTAAGCAACTTAAATTACATATTGATAATTTAAAAAAGACACTTACTCAATGGAAACCAAAACAAAAACCAAGCTGTGGCACTAAAAGCTGTGAGGATAAACGTACAAATGTCACACACATTTTTGATGCAAAAATCATGGATAAAAATATGAAAGATGATCTT
>JAYEND010000028.1:0-27718 GCA_034721895.1 Campylobacterota bacterium
GTGCCTTGAACTCTGGATGTTTACTATCCACGAAATGGGAATGCAGGATACGGTAGTTGTCCACCATCGGGTTGACGTAAGTATAAGCCTCTTTTGCAATTTGTTGTGCTTCTTTCGGAGTCAGTTCAGACTTAGCCGCGAAAGATGGGGTAATGAGTAGTAGGCTCATGACTAAAAGTATGTAGATTTTTTTCATTTTACGATCCTTTTAAATTATTTTACTGCTTGGGGTTTAGGAAATGTCCACTTGCCATCCAATATCTCTTTATGTGGCAGGTAAAAACGTACCGTGTAGTTCCAGCCTTCAGTGATAGGGAGGTGATTGAGACTCTTTGGATCACCACCGAAATGGATCGTGTATGAACCATCCTTATTGGGTGTGCCGGTTAGGTTGTTCACACTGTAGGCATTCTCTTTGTTTTTTTCAAAATAGCCGTCTTTATTGTACATACTGACCGACCAAAAGGCATCAACGGGGACATCTTTAACAGTGAGTTCGTAGGCTCCGACCGGTAGATTGGGCTCCTCATTGAGATAATAAGCCTCTTCGTCTGGCAAGCCACCCCAGCCCCAAGCTGTCCCAAGGAGATGACGAATCGGGTTGACATCCTCTTTCTTTCCGAAGGTTACACTGGCATCAGCCATTCCTTTTCCCAGCACGAGCAAGGCTTCATAGGTAGTCTTGTAGCTAGTTTTGTCATAGCTTGGATGAGTATATGGTTTCGCAGATTTAGCCTCTATCTTGATTTGATCCTGCAAGGCGTTTGCCTTTGCTATATCATCAGGATCTGACGCATCAACCAGAATGCGTACGGCTATGTCCACAAATGGTGTTCCATACTCTTTGACGGTTAATTTGTATTTGCCTGGTTTATGGATCACTTTGTTAATGTAGTGATCCTCGTTGATGATCATAACAGTCATGTATCGCTTGCCTGCATCGGGTACAGTAAGTGTCGCTCCCTTGCTGATATCAACGACAGCAGCACTATAGAGCGTGTCACGGTTCATCCGAATGACAGTCTGTTTATCGAGTGGTGTAGGTTTGCGCAGATGAAGAAACTTGTTGATGCCCCCCGTCATTTGAAGGGTACGGTCGAACTGCGCAGATGTCTCAGCTTTTGCAAAGTTTTCGACATTGACAGGAACAACCTCCTCTGCCACAGCAGAACTCCCAAAGAGTAATAAACTACTCACTATTAACGCACTAGCAATGATCGGACGACCTATGTTACTTGAAATACTCATGTTGACTGCTCCATTCTTGGTATTTTGTATTATTAAGTATAGTCTATTACCAGGAGTCTGTCTAGCCACTTTTCGAAAATTTTAGTATTATTTGGAAAAATTATTGTAATTAAGGGGATAAGCTATTTTGGTGTTATTTCCTTGGGATAGCCCTAAAAAGGAAAAGGATTATTGTGCCAGAAACTCATGAATTAGCACTACAACCTTAACCAATTCAGAGAATCTGGAAGCGTTTTGGGATCCAGGTACCCCTGTAAAATATCGGGTCTTATCTCAGGTATCTAAGAAGAGAGACTTTGACCCGTTGCACTGTTCTCTTTATCTCCTCTAATCATCAAACGTTGACGCAGGAAAATTCGGCTCTTTTTCATCCGTATAACGAATATTGATCTTCTCAATTTTCCCAGTAAACTTGAACGGTGCACGATCAAAGTAATCCAATGCTACCGGCGAACCTAAGTCCATACCAATATCAAAGCTTTCAGAGGCGGTAAAAAGAGCCGGAACCGACTGCTCAACGCGCCCCTGAGCAACTTGTTTTCCATTGACCTTCAATGTAACGGTAGCCGGAGCAAGGCGTTCTTTGGTGTCATACTTTGTTTCAACTTCGATTTTTACCTTACCGGTTGGGATGGCTGACGCAGAAGCTATCTTGTAGCGATTGAGTGTCATGGCATTGTATTCAGCTTTCAGGAGACCCTTATCCATATAGACAGTGAATCCCGCAGAGATACCACCTACAGCAAACAATACGCCTTGGGCATCCTTTTCGATCTCTGCATCAATCACAGCTAAAGTGGAGCGTCCACTTGTAAATTTGGGAGCCAATGCTTCCGGAATACGGTTTTGTCCTTCATACAAGGTCCATTCTTTCAATGGAGAAGAGG
This sequence comes from Campylobacterota bacterium, assembly GCA_034721895.1. Lineage (GTDB taxonomy): Bacteria > Campylobacterota > Campylobacteria > Campylobacterales > Sulfurovaceae > SZUA-451. The sequence goes on from JAYEND010000028.1 coordinate 2,136, forward strand.
GCATTTCACTAGGGCTGTAAAATGATGTGTAATATGATGCACCAATAGGATAGACATGGTTCGATGTCGCTTCTTTATCAAACACCTCTTTTAATTCAGCCAGTTTTTCAGGATTCTCTTTGGCCAGGTTTTTTGACTGCGAATAGTCATTGTCCAGATTGTAGAGTTCCCATGCATCTTTCTCCGGATCCCAGTTTGCCATACGGGACAGATCGCCCGACCACGGTTCCTTAGGACCAGGGCTCCCAGCGAACCAACCTTCATGATAGATTCCACGGCTACCCATGACCTCAAAATACTGGGTTTTTTTAGTGCCTTTAGCATTAGGTTGATCAAAGGTATAAACCATAGAAGTTCCATCTAGGGCTTCTTGCTCTACCCCATTAACGACTTTAGGTGGAGTAATCTCCAAGATGTCATAAATCGTTGCCGCAATATCATTAACATGATGAAACTGTGAACGAACTTTACCATCATGTTTGATTTTTTTAGGCCAGGAAATAACAAGCGGTGTACGGGTTCCGCCCAAAGTGGAACCAACCAATTTTGTACCCTGGAACGGAGTTGCTCCTGCATAAGTCCAGCCATGGTGGTACATGATGTCAAGTTTTGGCCCGCCCAGTGCGTCCAGTCCACCGTAAGTTTCATCAAGAACCTCAATCTGTTGTTCGATAGTAGATGGCATACCATTTTGAGCCAATAACTCAGAAATGCTTCCGTTTATACCTTCTGCTGAAGGACCATTATCGGAGTTAATATAGATGATCAGGGTATTGTCGAGTAATCCTTGTCGCTCTATCTCATCAACTATTTTTCCATACTGCACATCGGTATGCTCTAAGAATCCAGCAAATATTTCCATAAATCGTATCTGAAACTCTCGCTGAGACTTAGGGATATCATCCCATTTCTGCATGCTTTCTGCCAACGGGTTGAGAACGGCATCCTGAGGGATCCATCCCAGTTCTTTTTGTTTTTTAATGGTCATGGTTCTGAGTGCTTCCCAACCTTCGTCAAATTTACCATCATATTTGTCTGCCCACTCTTTGAAAATATGGAAAGGCCCATGTACAGCACCCGGCGTAAAATAAACAAGGAACGGTTTGTCAGGATTAAGTGTTTTACTCGTTCGCATCCACTGAATGGCTTTTTCAGCCATAGCTTCTGTCAGGTGATATTTGGGGTCATGGGGTGCTTCTATGGGATTGGTATTCTCGAACAAAACAGGTTCATACTGAGAGGTTTCTCCAGCCATGAATCCATAAAAGTAGTCAAATCCAAGTCCTGTAGGGTAGCGGTCAAACGGGCCCATTTTTGTAAGGTCTGTTAACGGAGTATTGTGCCATTTCCCAAATGCTGCGGTGTTGTAACCGTAGTCATTAAGTACCGTTGCGAAGGTTGCTGTGGACTTTGGTATCTTACCTACATAGCCATCCCAGTCCGAGGCAAACTCAGCAATCACACCAGCACCGACTCGGTGATGGTTTCGTCCTGTCAAGAGAGATGCCCTCGTAGGAGAACATATTGCCGTAGTGTGAAAGGCATTGTAGCTGATACCGGATTCTGCCAGTCTCGTCATGGTTGGCGTATGAATAGGCCCTCCAAATGTTTCGGGATTGGCAAAACCCGCATCGTCGGTCATAAAGATGACGATGTTCGGAGCATCTTTTGGCAGATGGTTTTCGGCTTTACGCCATTTGTGTTTGGATGTTGCAAGTGTTTTCCCTGTGGTGCTTGCCTGTTTTGGTTCAGGGAATGGTAGAACCGAGCCATCATCTACCCTTTCGGCACTTTGTGCCGAAACCGAACCTGTCAATGCCAAAATAACGATCACGCTTAATCTTCTCTTCATAATAGTGTTCCTTTTTTATTTAGAATCATCTATTCTATCGTGAATACAACAAGTCTGTCTAGCCACTTTTCGAAAATTTCAGTATAATTTAGAATTAAATTAAAGTGAAGAGAGTCACATATGGCAAAAGCGCATGAATTACTATTTCAACCAGGTTTAATAGTGAATCAGGAGTTTTTTGATTATCCTGCCATGCAAGAGAGTGCAAAAAACTGGCTTTATTTCACAAAATATAGATTTGGGACTGGAGAATTTTATGGTTGCCATGACGGAGTACAGCTAAATAATCTTCAATTTGGTCATGCATACCGACATGAAGGAATGATGTATGAAGGCATCTCTCCAAAAGATTGTATAACGATCGCTATTTTGCAAAAAAGTACCGGTTGTGTATGTGTGAACAGTCTTAAAATGGAACCTGATGATGTAATAATCATCGATGATACCAAACCTTATCACTTTAGTTCAAGCCATCATACCATAATGGCGATCATAAGTATCAGTAAAACGCTTGTTGCAACAGAAATCCCCTGGATACTCTGTGCGACAGACAAAAAATTCAAAGACAAGAATAATATACTCTCCGATACCATTGAAAATGAATGGCAACCTGTTTTAGAAGAACCTAATATATTTGATAATAGTGATAAGATCGAAGTGATGGAGAAAAAGATTGTAAAGGCCATCAAGTACTCTTTAGCGGGACAAACAGGCAAAAGATGCCAACTCACAGAAGGAGAAAAGACCGCTTTTAAAGTCAGGTCCTTTTTACTTAACTCTTTAGAAGAAACGATGACTATACAAAGCATCGTTGAACAGTTTAGAACAACAGACAAAACACTTGAAAACAGCTTCAAATCTCTTTTCGGAATAACACCTAAACGCTTCATGAGGCTTCTCAAACTCAATCATGCCCATGAGGATCTGCAGCTTGCAAATGCACAAACGGCAAATGTTTCAGACATTGCAACAAAATGGGGATTTTCACATTTTGGAAGGTTTGCCAAAGAGCATAAGGCACTCTTTGGTGTACTGCCATCAGAAATACTTATCACCGCACCAAAAGTTTACAATCAAAATCTGCATCATCCAAATTATGATATAATCAATAATAAATCTTAAATAAAGGAGCGATCAATGTTAAAAGATTTGATTAGTGTAGAGGCATCTAAACGATCAGGAAAACCATGTATTAGAAATCTTAGAATTACAGTTTACGACATACTCAATATGTTGGCCACAGGAATGAGTTACGATGAAATATTAGATGATTTTCCCAAATTGACTCGTGATGATATTTTTGCTTCTTTACAATATGCAGCCGATAGAGAACATAAAACCATATTGGCAAAGATAAGTGCCTAAACTTCTTTTCAACAACAATATATCACATAGAGTGGCAGCAAGAATAAATGATATTTTTTCAGATGCTACACATGTCATGCTACAAGACCTTGATGAAACTACAGATTTGGAAGTATGGCAGTATGCGCACAAAAACGACTACACCATTGTGACAAAAGATTCTGATTTTAATGATTTGGTTATTTATCGAGGTGCACCGCCTAAAGTTATTTGGCTAAAATTAGGAAACTGCAGGGTATCAGATATAGAAAAGATTTTAAGAGATAATGCAATGGTTATAGAAGAATTTCTATCTGATAAAGTTGTTGCCATATTAGAAATTTGACAAAGGTGCAAGGGTGCTTGTCTCGCGACCCCTGACGATATAACGCATACATAATCACATAAATGCTAAAATCTCTCTATGAATTTCAGCTTTGGATCGCCATATTTCTTAATATTATTACTCTTGCTCCCCTGCTTCCTGTGGTGCAAGCAATACAGCAAGCACTTTTATTTTCCGCAATTGGCCTGGATCAAGAGAGAGAGTCCTCTCTTCACTCTGGAACCATGGCTTAAAATAGCGCTCTTCAGCCTGCTGGTATTTGCACTGGCCAAGCCCTATGTGTATGACCCTTCTTCAAATAACAATAAAAGAGGGCGGGATCTGATCCTGGCGATCGATGCAAGCGGGTCGATGGCAGAGAGTGGATTTGATGCGAAAGATCGTTTTAAAAACAAATACGATACCAATCTCGAACTCGCCAGGGATTTTGTTGCCAAACGACTGGATGACAATCTGGGAGCAGTCGTCTTCGGCACGTTTGCCTACACTGCTTCACCGCTGACCTATGACCTGGGTGCCCTCTCCCATCTTTTGGAAATGACAGATATCGGTGTCGCGGGACAGAGTACGGCGGTCGGTGATGCGATCATGCAATCGATACGGACACTCTCTTACGGCAAGGCAGAGAACAAAGCGGTTATCCTGCTCACAGACGGTTATCACAATGCCGGGGCTGTATCCCCCAGGGATGCGATCAAAAAAGCCAGAGAAGAGGGGATCAGGGTTTATACCATCGGTATCGGAAAGAGCAGTGACTACGACAAAGCACTTCTGGAAACCATCGCCAAAGAGAGCGGCGGCAAATCTTATGCAGCCTCTTCAGCCGAAAAGCTGAAAAAAGTCTATGAAGAGATAGACAAACTGGAACCAAGCCCCATACGCAGTGAAAACTTTCTCAACCGGCATATGCTTTTCCTCTATCCATTAGGGGCAGCGTTTGTCCTTCTCTTTTTTTGGGTCATCATGCAGCGAAGGGGTCAGCTATGAGTCTGCTCTATCCCGCAGTACTGTGGCTGCTGATATCTCTTCTGATACTCTTTTACTATCGGCCAAAAAAGCTGACGGATACCGTCCACCTCATCATACTGCTGCTTCTCACCATCGCAATGGCCAGGCCTGTTATGGACCAAAAGCCCGAAGAGACTCAGATCGAAGCACAGGATATCATCATCGCACTCGATGTCTCCTACTCCATGAGGGCAGATGACATCGCTCCCAACCGTTATGACTATGCCAAAGAGACGATCAACGCACTCCTCAAATCCAATGTGACCGACAATATCATGCTGATCGCCTTCACCAGCAACCCGTTGCTGCTCTCACCCCCTACGACTGACCATGAACTGATCTCCATCGCTTTGGAGAGTCTCGACCCTGATAATATCCTCACGCACGGTACGTCACTGGAGAAACTCTTCACAAAACTATCCGCACTGCCTATCCCCCATAAAAACCTCATCCTTATGACGGACGGAGGAGATGAAAATAAGGTTTCAATATTAAATAGTATTATACGTGATTCTGCTATTTCCCTCACTGTTTTGGCTTTGGGCACCAAACAGGGAACAACGATCAAAAAGCAAGATGGCACACTCCTCAAAGATGCACAGGGAGAGCTCGTCATTTCGCGTATCAATCCTATGCTGGAAACACTGGCAGCTCAAAACTACGGTACCTATATCACACCGTCAGCTACTCCTTCCGCTACAGCAGAGGATCTTCAGGAGAGTATCGATGAACATCAGCGGGAGCGCAGCACCATCACCAAGATGCAGCACCATTACCTGGAACTCTATCAGATCCCCCTGCTGCTGGCTGCCCTGCTCTTTCTCATGCTGCATACCAGAGCCGTCAAACTTATTATAATACTAACAGGACTCTTCGGCGCACAAGCCTCCGCGTCGATATTTGATGCACACTATTTGCATCAAGCCTATGCGCATTATCATCAGGGCGACTTCAATGCGACCGAAGAGAGCCTGGCCAGGGTCGGCAGGCTATCACTTCAAAGCCAGATGGCTTTGGCAGGTACTTACTACAAACAGGAACGATACCAGAAGGCTCTTGCCATCTATAGATCGATCCGCACCACCTCTCCCATGGTCAAACAGATGCTCAACTACAATATCGGTAACTGCTATGCCCGGCAAGAGCTGTATGATAAAGCGAAGAGATACTATACTAAAGCTTTACAGCTGGGAGATGACGCAGATACCAGACACAACATGGAGCTCATAGCGACACTCAAAAGCAAACAGAAGTCCAAACTGGGAGTTGCTCATCCCAAGTCGCAAAGTGGCTCCTCAGGCAAGAGCGAGGGAGAAGAAGATGAAGCCGGGAAAAAGAGTAAGGATCCGCAGAGTTCTGGCAGCGGTGGCGGCGGACAAAGCAAGACAAAAAGCAAAGAACAAAAGAGAGTCATACAACAGGGTGCAAGCAAAAAACAACCTCTCAGCTCAAAGGTTTACGACCTCATCAACAAAGGATATATTCATGAAAAACAGCCTTGGTGATATTGTGATCAGATTATTTATAATATTATTTAGTATGTCCCTTGTTTCTGCGGAGGACTTCACCTACAAATTCACTCTGGACAAAGAAAACCCCTATGTCAAAGAGCCGGTGATCATGACACTGGATCTCGTGCAGACCAACCATGACAAAGTCATGCTTTTCAAATTTACGCCCAGACAAAGCAAGGATTATGAATTTCATCGTCTCGATATCAAAGAGGAAGATGCCTACCATGCCGCCAAAGTACACTATACCTATCTCATCTACCCTCTTCGCTCCGGCGATATCAATATCACCTTTGATCTGATCGAAATGGTCACAACTGATGAAAAGGTAGCCTTTAGTTTTTCGGGTGATCGGGACAACGTCAGAGGTTTGAACAAAACAGACATCCCCATCAATCTCCCTCCACTGAAACTGAAAGTCAAAGCCTTACCAAAAGGCACTTTGCTTGTGGGGGATTTTGCCCTCTCTCATACCATAAAAAAGCATGAGGCAAAAGCACATGAACCTCTCTCCTTTACAGTGACGGTCAAAGGAAAAGGATATCCTCCAATATTAAATAGTATCATACCAGACAAGGGGAATTATACGATCTTTAAAGAGAAGCCTGTTGTCAAGTCTGTAAAGAGCCAAAAAGGTACGATAAATACCGTTACCTACCCTATTGCGCTCAGCGCAAAGCAGAGTTTCGAGCTTGACCCTGTCAAGATCAAAGCTTTTGATCCTCAAAGAGAAAAGTCTTATGAGCTGACGATTCCCGGGCAGGATTTTGCAATCAGTCAACCCGATTTGACAACCCTTGTCGACCAGATTGATTCACCCAGACCCATTCATACGGATTGGAGTCGGCTCGTTACCCTGCTAGGATATATCGTCGTCTTTATCGCCGGTTTTTTAACAGCAAAAAGTGTACAGTGGCGTCCAAAAATGGTGCCGGGAACCATAGAGAATGATCTGGCAGAGAAAATCAAATCAATCGATGATCCCAAAGAACTTTTGGCACTACTCATGGCTACAGATGTCAAGCGATACAAAGCTGTGATAGAGAAGCTCGAAAGCTCTCTCTACGGCAAAAAGAAAATATCCTTGAGCAGCATTAAAAAAGAGTTACTGCAGGAAAATATAATCGATGCAAATCAAATGGAGGAAAATAGATGAACACAAAAATTAAAAAACTCAAAAAAGAACTCGCTAAAGCAGTCGTCGGTCAGGAACAGATGATCGAAGGCTTGCTCATCGGATTGCTCAGTGACGGGCATATCCTGGTCGAAGGTGTTCCCGGACTTGCCAAGACGACAACGATCAATGCCCTCTCCAGGGCACTGGGACTGGCATTTAAACGGATACAATTCACTCCGGACCTTCTCCCCAGCGATATCATCGGCGCCCAGATCTATGACCCTCAGACCAATACCTTCAAGATCAAAAAAGGTCCCCTTTTTACCAATCTGTTGCTTGCTGACGAGATCAACCGGGCGCCATCCAAAGTGCAGTCTGCCCTGCTCGAAGTGATGCAGGAGCGGCAGGTGACCATCGGAGATGAGACCTTTGACATCGAGCCGCCATTTCTCGTCATGGCGACACAAAACCCTATTGAGCAGGAGGGGGTCTATAATCTGCCGGAAGCCCAGCTGGACCGTTTTATGATGAAACTGGTCGTCGAACATAACAGCGATGAGGAGGAGCTGGAGATCATGCGCAAAGCTGCCACCAAGAGCTTTGGGGAAGTTAGAACAGTGCTTAGTCTCGAAGATCTCCACACTATTAAGAATGAGCTGGAGAAGATACATATTGATCCCGAACTTGAACGCTACATCATCCAGCTTGTCTCTGCCACCAGAAACCCGTCCAGATTTGGACTGGAATCGCTCGAAGAGTCGCTAATGTTCGGCGCCTCACCCAGAGCCTCGATCGACCTCTACAAAGCTTCCAAAGCTAAAGCCTTCCTGCGAGGCAATGATTATGTCACTCCGGCTGATATCGGATTTGTGATTCATGATGTATTGCGTCACCGAATCGTACTGAGTTATGAAGCCAGAGCCAAAGGTATCAGCTCGGATGAGATCATCTCAACGATTGTCAAAACATTACCGATACCCTAGCAGAACACGATGCATCCTCACACATCTTTCAGAGCTCTCCAGATCAAAGCCAGACACCAGGTCTATACCCTCCTCTCAGGCAACAATCTCTCCAAGCTGCATGGTGAGGGCTATGACCTCAGCGAACTCAGAGAGTATCAGATAGGAGATGATATCCGCAAGATCAACTGGACGATCACAGCCAAACTTGGCAAACCCTATGTCAAAGAGCTCCATGCCAACCGTGAACTCTCCGTCGTTGTCACAGCCATGATGGGCGGGAGCCTCTACTTTGGTGAAGGAAAAGCCAAACAGGATACCCTGACAGAAGTTGCCGCCCTGCTCGGCTATGCGGCACAACAGAATGCCGATCTTTTCACAGGCATATGCTATCAAGCCGACAAGACCACATTCACCCCTCCGACCAAACAGCTCTACCACATCGAAGCCTTCTCAAAAAATCTCTATGAATGCGACACGCTGAGTACCACGCTGGATTACAACGAAGCCATAAAAGATCTCTTTGTCAGGATCCGGAAACCCTCATTGATCTTCATCATAGGAGATTTTCTCCAGGAAGCAGACTTCTCTCTTTTGGCACAAAAGCACGAAGTGATCGCCCTAATCATTCGTGACAGACTGGAAGAAGAGCCCCATAAGATGGGAGAAGTAATACTCAACAACCCCCAAGACAATATAGAGATGAATACCTATTTTGGCAAAAAAAGTATCGATCGCTATCTCACCAAATTGCGAGAAAATGATGAAGCCCTGATAGGGCACTTTTCACGTTATGATATCAGGTATACGAAGATCTATACGGATGAAGAGGCAGTTGGGAAGCTGATAGGGCTGTTTAGGTAATCAACCTGAAAATCCATCCCAAGACCAACTTCTCATTATCTAAAAATTTCTATAAGTTCCGTTTTGTCACACTTCATCATATCTTTATCCAAAGCTTTAACAAGTTTCTCTTTCGCTGCCGGAGAGATAATATCCATTACCCTCTTGTAGATCGTTTCGGGCATCGCCAAATACCATGATGCTTTTTTGTCCATGACTATCTGGGAGATATCTTTGGCAACTTCCTGAACCACTTTTTCTTCTATTTCCTGCTCGAGTGAATGCCTTTCACCGATACTTCCCCGGGAAAATGTGCCGCGTCCCTGGCTACCGCCCTTGAATCGTCCGGCCTGATCAGTTACTATTTCATGAAGTTTCCAGTGTGTGAGTACATAATCTCTATTATCAACAAGATCGAGTTTGACATTTTTTGGTTTTACCCCAGCTTCCGCTTCCAGATCACGCGGCATGGCATCATATACCTTCATTTCACCCAAATTTGCTAAAATGACTACATTTCCTACTTCCATAAAAACTCCTTTATTGATAAGTACTATTATAAGGTTTTCAAGACAATCCTTATAATATGTTCAATTGTACTCCAAATTGGTCCAGATTGTCAATCACTTCTATTCGCACACTACGAATTGGCGGGTGTCTCCCCATCACACTCACACTCCACCTGCACAATCTCCTCTCTCTCCCCGTCAATTCGAAGAGCAGTCAATGTTCCATCCCAGACACATCCCGTATCGAGACAGTGGACTTCACTGTCAGAGTAATTACCCAATGTAGACCAGTGGCCGAAGATGATCTTGAGCTCGATCTTCTTTCGTGAACAAACAGCAAACCAGGGCTTTAGCCCTTTCTGCTCGATTACCAGAGGATTGGGGGCTCCTTTCTGCTTAAATTCAAGTTTGCCATCATCATAGCAAAACCGCATTCGGATAAAAGAGGAGGTGATATAGCGCTCGATATCCGTCTCGTTGGCATTGACATCAAGTCGGTCGACACCACTCTGGAACATCAGTTCCAACCATCCTCTGAACCCATCACCCTGTAGACGTTTTTCAATCTTCTGAGCATAATGCATTGCCATCCCAAGATCGAATTCAGGAGAGATCCCGGCATGTGCCATACAGTAGCCCAGCTCATAGTCGCAATGCAAGAACTTTTGTCTGCGAAGCCAATCGATCAGTTCTTCGGCATTGGGTGCTTTCAAAATCGGATCGATCGTGGGGTTGCTCTTTTTGAGGCCGTAATAGGCAGCGATCAATGCAAGATCATGATTTCCAAGCACTACTTCAATACTCTCCCTGATATCATAGAGGTACTGCAGAGTTTCCAGGGATCCTTCTCCCCTGTTAACCAGATCACCGGCAATCCAAAGCTTATCTTTTTTGAGATCAAAATCAATCTTTTCGAGCAGTGCCCTCAGAGGCTGATAGCAGCCTTGGATATCTCCAATAGCCCAAACCATCAGGCAGCCCTCGGCTGAATGAGGAATGAGGAATGAGGAATGAGGAATTGCTGTATGTTTTTCTTTGAAAAACTATTATAAAAATAAAAATCAATAAATAGCGTGATAAAATCACACATACCAAATTTCCTCATTCCTAACTCCTAATTCCTAATTCTTTCCGATAAAGTTCAACCTTATCATGAAAGCTCATTTTAGCATAAGCTGCCGAAGGCGAAGGCAGATACATTGTCTCCATCTCCAGATACCCAAAGTGCATCATATAAAGCTGCTGGGATTTTCGTCCTGTAAAAGCTATTTTTGTAATAGTCGGATGCTCTTCAAGAAATGCAGCAATATCATTGACCTCTTCATCTTCAAGACTACTGTCAAGAGAATTTTCTCTATTACAGCTGCGTATCATATCCCAAAGACCCAGTTTTGCCTCTTTAAGCAGCCAGATACGCTGATCTTTCGTCATCGCAGGGTATCCTGTCAACTCTGAGAGTATCTTCCAAAATTGATTGCGGGGATGGGCATAGTAAAAGCTCTTTTCAAAAGACTGAATACTGGGAAACGAACCGAGTATCAGGATTTTGGTATCACTAAATACAATGGGGCTAAATGGATGTTCTGCCATTATCTTTCCTGTAGGGTGCGTATTCACGCACCAATCATATATTTTGTGGTGCGTGAATACGCACCCTACTTACACGCTTTTTGCATATTCCGCACCATCAACACCAGCAGTGCCAGTGAAAAGATCTTAAAATTGATCTCTGACCCCTTGTGGGTACTGACAAAAGCTGCACTTTTTGTCATCTCTTCCCCTGCCATCTGCATAGTCAAAATATCCGGAATGTAGTAATGGGCAAAAAGCAACCCTGTCGTAAAAACAAAGAAAGTGGCAACCTGCGTGATCGTATCGCGTTCAAACTTTTTGTATTTATACCCCTCATACAAAAAGACTGCCAGTAGAGTAAAGTTCACCAGATAGGAGAGTCGCACAAAATTCTGTGTCATGATCAACCCCTCCTGATAATGGCTCAAAACCTCAGAACCAAGCCATTGATCTGTATGGAAAGTCACTGGTGCCACTACGATCCCGGCAAAAAGCCCTGCCCCCAGTGTCGCCCCCAATAAAACCAGATAAGCCATGGTAGCTATTCTAAAATATTTGTTCATCTTTATCTACCTCTTATTTGCTACTATTTTTTTCAACTCGGTATCATACCTAAGTTTACTATATCTCCGGATAGAATCAGTGCAATTGACTTATTTATCATATTGTCTTTTTACTTCCCAATGTCCACGTGTACCGCCAACTCTTTCAATGATCTCCATCTTTTTGAGTTTGGCAATATTCTCTTCAATCTTTCTAGCGGAAATACCTACATGTTCAGATAGAGTCTTTGCACTGACTTTTTGATCTTTTTTCATCTGTTCAACTATAAGCAGTTGGTTTTGAGTCAGATTACCGACCTCATTACCGACTCTATTACCGACCATATTAATTGCTTCTAAAATCATCTCCAGCATAAACTCTACAAAAGGGGTACTTTCACCAAGTTCACCAGATTTTTCTAAGACATCATAATATCGCTCCTGATGATCTCTCACAATACTTTCTGTAGGAAGTGAAGTAAATAGCTGATTATAATTAATCAAAATAACACTCTGCCAAAGTCTGCCTATACGACCGTTTCCATCACTGAATGGGTGAATAAATTCAAACTCATAATGAAATACGCAACTTTTGATAAGAGGATGCTCGTCACTATTTTTTAGCCATTCGAACAGATCATGCATCAGCTCAGGTACTCTGTCGTATGGCGGTGCTACATGACTGACACCATCCTTGCTGCCCACACCAACATTAACACGTCTAAAATTACCTGCCGTAGTCAATATACCGTTCATCAAAAGCTGATGTACTTCTAAAAGATCATTTATCTCATCATATTTATAATTTTCTATATTTTCATAAGCCTTAATCGCTCCGGCAACCTCTGCTAATTCTAAATGGGTACCTAACACTCTTTTCCCATCCAGTATGGCTGTTATCTTCTCTTCACCTAAATAATTTCCCTCTATTTCAAGTGTCCCTGCCAGGGTTTTGATACGGTTTTTTTTTCTGAGCATTGGAGTAACAACTTGTGGGGTGCCAAACTCCAACCTGGTTAGCCCTTCACTTATTTGACTAATGAGATTTACTGCTTTTGTCGTGATGGTGTATGGTGGGGTGTAACCAGATGACATAAACTTCTCCTCTACTTTTTATCATTTTGATTTGTTAGAAGTATTCTTTATATTTTGCCCTCTCATGCAGTTCATCAAAAGTGATTATTTCAGATAATAATAAATCCCTTCTCAATTATACCATTTTAGAGTCAATATACCTCAGATTTTCAGCACAAATCCTCTATCATACCCGGCAAAATCTTGATAAAATTCTATCAACTCAATACCTATTTTATTGGTAAATTTTTGAATCGGTTCGCGTTGGTCATATCCCATCTCGCAGGCAAGCCATTTGATACCTCTAAGGTAGGTATCGTCAATGATATTTCTCAGAAGTTCATCACCAACCTCTCCTCCGAAAAGTGCCGTATGAGGCTCATATTCTGACACATTTCGCTCCAGTTTGAAGTCCGCTGCGATATAGGGAGGATTACTCACAACCATCTCTGCAGGCATCTCTACTTTGTCCATCAGATTGGTTTTGACCAGTGTGATTCTGTCAGATACTCCATACCGGTCAATATTTTTCTGAGCAAGGTGCAAAGCATCATCAGAAATATCTGTTGCTACGATCTCAAGTGTAGGAAATTTTCGAGCCAGGACGATAGAGATAGCACCGGAACCTATGCCGATCTCGATAATTTGCCTGATCCCCTCTTTTTTGATTACCTCTGAAACTTTATCGATCAAGAGTTCCGTTTCAGGACGGGGGATAAGGACACCGGGAGTAATTTGAAGATAGATATCGTAAAAACTCACTTCACCTACGATATATTCATAAGGCTCTTCTGCTTCTCTGCGCCAGACAAGGGCCTTAAATGCTTCAATATCATCCATGAGATCATTCTCATGTGTATGCAGGTAAAGACGGTCTTTTCCAAGATGATGAGAGAGCAGAAGTTCCGCCTCAAAAAGAGGACGCTCACAGCTCTTTTTGAGAACCGGAACAGCCCAATTCAGGGCTTCAGCGAGGGTCATGGTTTCCTTGCTCATCTTCAACAAAGGTAAAAATCCCATCTTTTGGCAGAGGCGCATTCTCCTCTATCACTGTATTGGAGGCATCATAGCCAAGCTCTTTAAGCCTTTCGATGATCGGCGGATGCGTATAGTAAAAGAAGATCACCAGCGGATGTGATTTAGGAAATGCCTTGTTCTCTGTGACCAGTTTTAGCAATGCGGAGACGAGATTCTCTTTGCCGCCCATTTCAGAGCCAAACTCATCGGCTGCATACTCGTTATGGCGACTGACATAGCTCATCACTGGCGTAAAGAGAAAACTTACCAGAGGCAGCAACAGTGTCATCATCGCGATCTTTACACCGGCATCAGGAATTGTACCCATCTGGGTAAAGAGGGTATCAGGCAGATTTCCCAGGAGGAAAAAAGAGACAAAAAGCAAGAGTCCCATCAGGGCGATATTTTTCCAGATATCCCCATGCTTGAAGTGTCCGAGTTCGTGCCCAAGCACTGCTAGCAACTCCTTGTCTTTCAGCTTTTCAAGCAGCGTATCAAAGAGTACGACTCGTTTACTCTTTCCCAAGCCGCCGAAATAGGCATTGAGACGGCTGTCTCTTTTACTCGCATCCATCACAAAGATACCATCACTCTTCAGTCCCACCCTGCTCATCAAAGTGACAATCGCATCTTTCAACTCCCCCTCTTCAAGCGGATTGAATTTATTGAAGATCGGTGCGATGATAGTCGGATAAATGACATTGATGAGCACTGCAATACCAAACAGCAATACAAATCCCCAGAGCCACCACATTGCATAGTTGCCTATGATCCACGTCAAAAGAGCGAAAATCAGTCCGCCAAAAACAACAAACATCGCTATCGACTTGAGCGCATCAACGATGAAAAGCTTTGGTGTTGTCTTGTTGAATCTGAAATCTTCATCGATCTTGAAGGTCTGATAGAGAGAGAATGGCAAACTTATAACATAGTTGACAGCAAAGAAACCAAAAAGAAAAAGTACAGCCTGTGCTATCTCCCCTTCGATCTGAATAACACCCTGAAGCCAGGCAAACCCTGCCATAACCCACCAAAGGAAGACGAAGTAGTCCACAAAGTTTTCAACCAAACCAAGCTTCTCTTTGGCTACTGCATAGTTACCTGCAACCCTATACTTGGCTTCAGACATCAACACCGGGGTTTTACGTTTCTCCACATTGATATATCCGATCTGCATAATCGAAATATAGATTTTGAGGAAAATATAGATCGTATAGATCAATACTATGGTTTCTAACATATGATAATCTCTTTTTTTGTTTGCAATATAACAGGTTGAACTTTACAGGTGCTTAAAACTATAATGTTTTTTGCTAAAATACACACAAACTATTCCAGGGTATCTCTAAAACCCCTCACAAGGAAAAACATTGGCTCTTGTCGATCTCTTCAATATCAAAAAACAGTATGACATCAAACTCCTTTTGGATGATGTAGACTTTCATCTCAATGCAGGTGAGCGTGTCACCATCATCGGGCAGAACGGCTGTGGAAAATCAACTTTGATGAAGATCGTAACCGGCGAGGAGGAACCGACAGAAGGGAAGCGGGTCGTTGATCAGTCTATACAAATAGAGATGCTTGAGCAGCAACCCCACTTTGAAGCAGATCTGAATGTACGCCAGGCGATCGAAAATGAGCTTACTGACCTTCAGGAAGCAAAACAAAGCTATGAGGAGCTCAGTCAACAATTGGCTGAAAATTTTGACGACAAATCACTGCAGCGCAAACATACCGACATCTCTGCATATCTCGATCACCACAACGCCTGGAATCTAGATGACAAGATAGAACGGGTCCTTCAGGAATTCAAGCTCAAAGCCTATGAAGATCGTCCTGTCATTACCCTTTCAGGAGGGGAACAGCGCCGTGTTGCACTGGCTTCACTCATCCTCAAAAAACCTGATGTACTGTTACTTGATGAACCCACCAACCACCTTGACGTTTACATGGTTGAGTTTCTCGAAGAGATACTGCTCAAGGAAAAATTCACCCTTCTCTTTATCTCCCATGACAGACACTTCATCGACACGATCGCCACCAAAGTCATCGAAGTAGATAATCAAAAACTGGTCAGTTATAAAGGTGGGTACCAAAATTATCTTGAGCAAAAAGAGGAACGCATGCGCAGCATGCAAAAAGAACACGGAAACCTCCTCAGACTGCTTAAACAGGAAGAAGCCTGGCTCTCCAAAGGAGTCAGAGCCAGAGAAAAACGCAACCAGGGACGAAAAAAACGCGTCTTTGAATTGCGAGACCAGGCCAAATCAAACCCAACACTCATTCACAAAATGATGATTGAACTCGAAAGAGAAAAAAAACACTTCAATCGCGAAGAGGGGGTCTCAAAAAAGAAGATGCTTTTTGACCTGGAGAATCTCAGCTATAGTATCGCAGGGAAAAACCTCATCGAGAATTTCACCACCCGTATCCTTCAAAAAGATAAAATTGCCATTGTTGGCTTCAATGGATCAGGAAAATCAACACTCTTGAAACTGATGCTGGGAAGACTCAAGCCTGATAGCGGGATGATCAAAAAGGGAGAATTTGATATCGGATATTTTGACCAACACCGGGAGATGCTGGATGATGGCAAAAGTCTCATCGAAACCTTCTGTCCAGATGGGGGTGATATCATCAATGTGCAAGGAAAAAACATGCATGTTTTCGGCTATCTCAAAAGTTTTCTTTTTCCCAAAGAATTTCTCGTAAAAAAGGTGGGCATGCTTAGCGGGGGGGAGAAAAACCGCGTTGCCCTAGCACTACTCCTGAGCAAAAAAGTGGACTGCCTCATACTCGATGAACCCACCAATGATCTCGATATTCAGACGATCAATATCCTTGAAGAGAAATTGATCAATTTCCCCGGAGCGATCCTCTTTGTTTCACACGACCGCTACTTCATCGATAAAATTGCCTCCAAACTTTTTATCTTCAAGGGTAATGGCGTTGTTGAAGAATCCTATCAATCCTATACCGAGTATCTAAGTATCGAAAAAGAACTTGGGGAACTTGGCAAACTCGAGAAAGAGGTCAAAAACAAAGAACTTGAAAATGGAAACCAAAAAAAGGAAAAACGTGTCAAAAAACAGACCAAACTGAGCTACAAAGATCAGCGTGATCTCGACCATCTTCCTCCTCTGATCGAAGCACTTGAAGAAAAAATAGATCAGATCAACGCCTGTCTCTACAATCCGGACTGCTATCAGGAAAAAGGATTAAATATACTCACGCAGGAGCTGGAAAAACTGCAAAGCGAATACGACGAGTTAAGCGAGCGCTATCTCGAAGTACTCGAACTGCAGGAAGACTTGGAGGCTTAGTCAGAGCAAAATCTACCAATAGATAACCACCCTTCTTCTTCCCCAGCGCAAAGCTTTTCGGCGATCGGTACCCATATAGATATCGATATGCTTTGACAGACGCTTGTTCATCTTGTCTCGGACAGTATAGGTTCCGGGCAATCCCTGGATTCTGACCTTTTTACCGTTACCCAATCCATGTCTCCTTATCAGATCCCTGGAGACAGCGATAACTTTCATCCCCGGCCTAATACGATTGTTCCAGGCTGCAAGGAATGGTGTACTGTCTGTCTGCCCTCTGTGTGAAGTATAGGCAGTTGCCTGAACACGCAGTTTGTTCTTGCCTTTGGGTGTGGCCTTAAGGAGTTTGGTGTCATATTCATTGATAGCTTTTTTTCGTGCCTTTTTGTTCAAATAACTATATTTTTTCTCCAGCTGTTTGGAAAGATTGCTCTTTTTTGCCTCTTCGCCTTTTTTATCTTCTAACTTGTCTACAATTGAATCAACTTCTTTTTGAGAGAGGGGAATAGTAAGTTTTTGGCCGATCCTTATGGTGGCTATATCCTTTAACGTGGTATTTGAAGCAAGGATTTGTTTTGTTTTTAATTTGAAACGCTTGGCTATCAAAATAAGTGAATCACCCTCTTGTACTATATACTTTGCATGCTTTTTGGACTCTTTTTCAACTCTATCTTTCTCTTCTGCAAGCTTCTTCTCTGCAGCCTCTTCCTCTCTTTTCCTCTCCTTCTGCTGTTTCAAAAGCTCCTTTTCCCGCTTCGCTATCTCTTTCTTCAATACCTCTTCTCGTACTATCTCTATCTTTTTTTGCCTGGCCTCTGCTTCTTTTCGCTGTGCTTCCGCTATCTCTTCTGCTTCCAATTTTTCTTTTTCCAGGGCTATCTGCTTCTCAAAGGCTTTTTGCTTCTCCAGTAATTCTGCTGCTTCAGCAAGCTTTCTGGCATCTTCTTGTGCAGCCTTTTCTTTCGCAATTTTTTCTGCTTGCAGCCGCTGTCTCTCTTCCTCTATATCTATGAGAGGACTGGGCTGACTTCCTTTATATCTCACAGGATCATGAATTTCAAGATGTTTTTCGATCATATCTTCAACGCTGATGATCTTTACAAGACGCGGTTTGGGACGAGCAGGAAGTGTTTTTGAAACGATCAGCTCGTGTCCGGAAACATAAGGAGAGAGTTTCTTGCTGAACATAAATTTTGAGGTGTAGGTTTTGCATTCCGTCGTATTGGATGTAGCCAGACGGCAATCCACAATCTTCTTGCTGCCGGCATACGCTCCTGATACTAAAGTCATCATACTGAAAATTATAAGGCTCTTTTTCATCATAAGATGTTAAAAACTATAAAAACTTTAACATCTCCTCCTTTATAGATTTTTTATCGACAATAACCGTATGTTTGACCTTTTTGCCGAACAACCCTTTGATCATCTCAGGTACTGTTGCGTCAGCGTTCTCACTGACCCACTCAAGAGCATCAAGATCATCTTTTGCAGGATGTCCCAACGCCTTTGATACAACCGGACTGAATTTTGTCCACTCGGCAGTAGAATATATCACGGTAGGCAGCTTCTCTTCTCTCAGGTCATGGTAGGCACGCATACAGGTTGCTGTATGAGGATCCATGATATATCCCTTTTTGGCATAGGCTGAGATCACAGTTTCACACTCCGCATCATTACTGAAAGAGGCGTCAAAATCCTCTCTCAACAGTGCCAGCTCATCAGCATTCAGTCTATATTTTCCCTCACTCTCAAGCAGTCCCATCAACTCCCTGGTACGCTCTGCTCCAAATTTGTCAAACATCACACGTTCTATATTGGAACTCTTGAGGATATCCATCGCCGGTGATTCGGTTTGGATCAATGTCCGGCTTGTCATATCATATTCTCCTTTGTTGATCCAGTCAGTGAGAATATTATTAACATTGGATGCGATTAGGATCTTTTTGACCGGCAAACCTGCCTTCTTCGCATAGTAGCCGCCCAGTGCATTGCCGAAGTTCCCGCTTGGTACTGTCAGATAGATTTCATCACCCAATGCGATGGCACCCTGGCGTACCATTTCAAGATAACTGTGAATATGATAAATAATCTGGAAAATTATTCGTCCAAAATTGACAGAATTGGCTGCCGAGAGCTTAATATCTCTCTGTGCAAGCTCTTCTTTGAAATCTTCTGAAGCCAACAACTCCTTAAGACTGTTCTGAGTATCGTCAAAATTTCCTTTGACTCCAATCACTTTAAGATTTGCTCCCTCTTCTGTTACCATCTGCAGACGCTGCACATCACTGGTTCCGCCATACGGATAGAGACAGGCAACTTTGACATTGGGCTGATTTTTAAACGTTTCCAGTGTCGCAGGCCCCGTGTCACCACTGGTCGCAGCCATGATCAGATAGTTCTCATCTCTTTGCTGCGCAAGTGTACTGAGAATATAACCAAAGGGTTGAAGCGCCATATCTTTAAAAGCACGTGTCTGCCCATGATAGAGTTCACTGACATAGCAATCCTCTTCAATTTGCTTCAGTGGAACCGGATTGGAAGGGTCATCAAATTCATCATAGCGGCTTAAGGCACTTTGAATGATATCAGCATCAATATCGATACCGAATGCCAGCAAAAAATCTGCAGCCAGCTCTTTATAGTTGCTCTCAAGATGTTTAGCGAGAAAACCCTGGTCAAGAGACGGAAGGCTCTCCGGAACATACAAACCACCGAAGCTGGCACTGGGACTCAAAATCGCCTCAGAAAAATTTACTTTTGCAGCTTTGCTGCCATCATTTCCACGTGTCTCGATAAATTGCATTCACTTCTTTCCTCTTTTTGTAAACATATACAAACTTAATATCTCTCTTATTATAACAAAAAAATCGGTTTGAATCAGCAAGACTCAAGATCTGTTAATTGCTTTCTACTGAATCCATTAATACAGAAATGATATCTGACATTGTTAATATACCCTGAAGCTCATTATTGTCTATAATCAAAATCCGCTTTATGCTGCTTCTCACCATCATTCTTGCGGCATATTTTACATCGAGATTTGCTGAGACAGAGATTGATGGTGATGCTGCAATATCATATACATTCAACAGGTCAATATCCCCATCTTCAGCGACGATAGTCTGCAGAACATTCTTAAAAGTCACCAATCCATAAGCTCCATGCTCCCCATTCTTTTCCATGATCACCGAACGAACACCATGCTCCTTCATCTTCTGCAATGCCTCACGTACCGTAGCCATCTGTGGCACAATTACCAATTTTTCTCTTGGGGTCATAATTTCTTTAACTAACATTTTCTCTCCTTTTATAGCAAATGACGGATATCATCTTCAAATTTATGCACCTCATCCATATCCATTCCAACAACATGGCTCAGGGGCAAGGTAAATGCCAAACCGCTGTTTTCATTACTCATCAGATCACACCTCTTTTTAATGGCACGCATCACCCGAAGTGAAACTCTCACAGGAAGAACAAACAGCAGGATGGAGACATTCTCCTCCAGTGTCAAACCGAAGAAAATTTTCTTCTCTTTCAATCCCAAATTTCTACCGTGTAGAATGGTGACACTTCCTGCTCCAGCCTCCTTGGCCACGTTGATGGCCTCCTCTTCTTTGTTGTCTTCTATGACCACTATCAATGCAGTGAACTTCATTCTTCTTCCTCCAGTCTCAATTGATTTTCTATTCTTTTACGCATGAACTCAGCATGAATACCATACCCCATAACCGTAAGCATCGGAAAGAGTGAAGCAAAGGCGATCAGCCCAAACCCGTCTATCAGAGGGTTTCTGCCCTCGATATTTTCCGCCAACCCCAGTCCCAGAGCCGCAACCAGAGGAACGGTCACCGTCGATGTAGTGACCCCTCCGCTGTCATAAGCGATAGGAACAATATATTTGGGTGCAAAATAGGTCATGATAATCACCAGTAGATACCCGGCAATGATATAATAGTGAATAGGATCACCTGTTATGATCCGATAAGCGCCCAGTGCAATTCCGATAGCTACCCCCATGGCGACGATCATACGCAGAATAGTCTGCCTGATATTCCCCTCACTGATCTCTTCCGCCTTGATGGCAATAGCCAGAAGTGCCGGTTCCGCCATGGTCGTCGAAAATCCTATAAGAAAAGCAAAAAGATAGATCAGCAGATTGTTTTTCATGCCGGTCAACTGAAAAGCAATCGTCTCGCCAATAGGGAAAAGCCCCATATCCAGACCGACAATAAATGCATAAAGCCCCAGAACCACCAATATGATCCCCGCCATTATTTTAGGGAGGTGCGCTACCGGCTTTCTGATCACCAGATACTGGAAAAAGAAGATCACTGCCAAAATCGGTATAACATCCTGGATCACTCCAAGTAAATCCCAAAAAATATCCATCCAATCAAAATGGTAAGCAGCAGCCTTGGCCTGAGCCTTCTCCAATACCTTCTGAGAGGCATCCACTACTTTGGCTCCCAGTGTGGGAGAGGGAGAGTAGACAATAATACCGTAAGCCTGTACAAAAATCATCGGCATCAGTGAAGCAAACGCGATCAATCCAAAGCCGTCAATAGCCGGATTACGCCCCTTGATACTCGATGCCAATCCTATCCCCAGTGCAGCAATCAACGGTACAGTCACTGTTGATGTCGTCACCCCACCACTGTCATAAGCGAGGCCGATGATCTCTTTGGGTGCAAAAAAGGTGATCACCACTACCAGGATATAGCCGGTGATAATATAGTATTGGATCGGATGCCCGACCAAAATACGGAAGGTTCCCAGTGCAATCGCAAATCCAACTGAAAGCGCAACAGTCATACGGAGGAAAAAGGCATCGATCTTCCCCTCGCTGATCACCGCCGCTTTGTCTGCGATCGCGATCAGTGCAGGTTCGGCAACCGTCGTGGCAAACCCGATAGTAAAAGCAAAGAGAAGTAACCAGAAAAGCGACCCTTTCTTCGCGAAATCGGTTGCCAAATTTTCACCGATAGGAAAGATACCCAGTTCCAATCCGCGTATAAAGAGCGCCAGCCCCACTGCGACAATTACCAGACCAATGACAATGGAGACAAGATTATCAGGAACAGCCTGTACGATAAAGATCTGGAAGAAGGCTACGACCAAAATAATAGGTACGAGATCTTTAAATGAGTTTCGAAGATCATGATAAAATATTTTGAGACTCTCTTTCATCATGGGCAGAAGTATACCTTGTTTTGTAAATAATTAGCCTTCATTGCGCAACGACCAGAAGATTTATTTCTTATTTTTTTGTAATTTCAGTAGAAAAAAATCTTTGGAGTTGCTGTAGCTGTCACTCTCTCCGACCACAACAATACTGCCGTCGCTGGTGCGGGTAATACCGTGGGCAATATCAGTATTGCGATCTCCGTAGAGACCGGACCAAAAGAGTTCTCCATGTCTGTCCAGCGCCAGGACATAAACATCATATACGCCTTCTCCCATCGAATCCGTTCCGCCGGCTATGATAAAATCACCATCACGAGTCATCGTCACGGCATTTCCGAAATCATAACGCTTATATCCATAGATCTTATGCCAGATCAGTTTTCCTTCTTTGCTGAATTTCATCACACTCAAGTCGGTCTGTTTACTGCCAAAAGAACGTGTAAATCCTGTCGCTACAATGCCGCCATCCAATGTCGGCGTAACAGCATTGAGTATGTCCTCATACTCTCCCCCATAGTTTCGTGCCCATATTTTCTTGCCGTTCTGATCCATTTTCAGAAGAAAAAAATCGCTGTCTCCCACACGATCAAGTTCTCGGGAACCGACCAGTACCAGACTTCCGTCACGTGTCCGGGTCAAACCCCGTACCAACTCTTCCTTCTCTCCTCCCACTGTCTTCTCGGAGATCATCTGCCCATCTTTATCCATCTTGACAATAAAGAGATCCTTATATCCACTCTCAAGGGATTCCGTCTCACCGACCACGATCGCACCACCGTCATCCGTCCCGGCGATGCCGCGGCCATAATCTGCCCTCTCCCTGCCAAATGTCGTCTGCCAGAGAGGCTTGCCATCCAGGGCAAGCTTGGCCACATAGATGTCCCGATCTCTTTTTTTGCTGAATGACCGGCTTGTCCCTGCTACAAGTATCGACCCGTCTTTGGCCCGCGAAATTCCCGCTGCAACATCAATATTCTTTCCGCCCAGCATGGTACGCCATATTGTTTTCCCTTTACCATTCACGCGGGTCACGCAAATATCACTCTGTTGTGATCCGAATGATTTGCAAATGCCCGCCACGGCAATATCACCGTTTTCAAGTGCCACTGTCGCCATGGCTCTGTCAGTATCTTCACCACCGTATGTCTCTTGCCAAACAGTATCAAACGATGCTTTCTTTTCACTCTTTTGAGAGTCTGCACCATAAACTACTGCACCCAGCAAAAACAAACCTGCCACACTCTTTATAATCTTTACAATCATCTTCATTCCTTTTTATCTATGATATCTTAGAGACTCTCTCTAAGGACCTGTTGACGGTTTTTGGCAAACAATACAAATGCTTCACTATCCAATGGACGGCTAAAATAGTATCCCTGTCCATAATGACACCCATGCACTCTGAGGAAATCTTCCTGTGGCTGATTTTCGATTCCTTCTGCTATCAACTGATATCCCAGGCTGGTAGAGAGAGCAATGATCGCGGTGGAGACTTCAATATCATGGGGGTCATTCGGCAGATCCATAACAAATGACCTGTCAATCTTGATCGTATCGATCGCCAGGGTTTTCATATAGCTCATGGATGAATACCCTGTGCCAAAATCATCTATCGAAATTTTACATCCCATTGTACGCAAATCATCAAGAATCGTCAAATTGCTTGTCGAATACTCCATAATATATCGCTCAGTAATCTCGATTTCGATATTGCTGGCAGAGATTCCCGTCCTTTGAATAATTTTTTTGAAGTTTTCAATCACGTCTTCCTGTCGGAACTGCACACTGGAGATATTAATCGATATCATACCGATATCCAACCCTTCTTCTCTCCATCGCATAAACTCCCGACAAGCCTCTTCAAAAACAAAATAACCGATTTCGATGATCATGCCTGTCTCTTCTGCAACCGAAATAAATTCTCCGGGAGAAACATGTCCCAGGCTTGAATTGACCCATCGGAGGAGCGCCTCTGCACCTGATATTTCACGACTGTTCAAATCATATTGCGGTTGATAATGCAAAAAGAGCTCTCTTTTCTCCAAAGCATGCTTCAGCTCCTGCTCCAGGTCCAGACGCGTCTGCACATCAATGGAGAGCTGCTCAGTATAAAACTTGTAGTTGTCCTTCCCATTCTCTTTGGCATGATACATAGCCGAGTCTGCATGCTTGATAATTGTACTTCTTTTCTCGCCATCATCAGGATAAATGGCAATACCGATACTGGCTGTCGTATTGAGACGGTATTCCCAAACCCAGATAGGCTCCTTGATGACAGAGAGTATCTTCTCTGCCATGGCAGCTGCCGCTTTCTTCTCTTTCAAAGGATTGAGTATGGCAACGAATTCATCGCCTCCGATACGGGCAAGCATGTCATTTTTTCCCAATACTTTCTTAATCCGTTCTGCCAATTTTTTCAACATCTCATCTCCGACATAATGCCCCAGTGTATCATTGATCACTTTGAAACGGTCCAGGTCGATAAAGAGGATAGCAACCTTCTCACTGTTGAGTTTTGCCAGATGAAAAATATTGATAATCTGTTTTTCAAAGTGTGCACGGTTGGGCAGCTGCGTCAAGCTGTCATGATAGGCAAGATAATCCGCCTTCTCTTCCATTTCCATGATCTCTTCCAAATTCGTATAGATGGCAATATAGTTTTGGACATCTCCGGCTTTGTCTCTCACCACTGTAATAGTCAGCCAGATAGGAATAATCTTCCTGCTTTTAGTTTGATTGTTTATTTTTCCTTTCCACTGATCTCTTATGGTCAGTGAAGCCCACATGTTTTTGTAAAAAAGCGGGTCCTCTTTCCCTGAAGAGATTATCAGTGGGTCCCTGCCGAGAAGCTCCCTCTCTTTATAGCCAAACATATGGATAAATGCGGGGTTGACAGAGAGGATTTTTTTCTCACCGTCTGTGATCATAATACCGTCGACCGTATTCTCATAAACAGCTGCTGATTGCAGCAGCTTTTGCTGCTGCTCAATATAATTGGTTATATCCAACTTGATTGCCAAATACTGTACCAGTTCATTGTCAACGAAAATAGGTACGATAGAGGCTTTTTCATACAGGAGCGAGCCATCTTTTCGCCTGTTTACCAACTCTCCCTGCCACCTTTCTCCCCGGTTGAGCACCATATTCATGTTTTGAAAAAAATCATCACTGTGAAGTTCGGATCTCAGGATACTCGGATTCTCCCCTATAACCTCATCTTTCGTATAGCCCGTATGCTGTTCAAAAGCTTCATTGACATATTGGATTTTGCGGTTTTTGTCTGTCATCAACACCACATTGTCACTGTTCTCTATTGCATAACGGAATGCGGATAGTTCAATATTGGTTTTACGCACACTTCTAAACATCGCAATAA
>JAYEND010000029.1:0-27482 GCA_034721895.1 Campylobacterota bacterium
TACTCCGAGGACCACACGGATAATTCTGTCAATTTTTCCTTCATTACACATAATGAACTCCTTTTTATTATTATAGCATCATTATGGCAGGATAATTAATATTTGTCTGTGATATAGGTTACATAGCTCCTGAACGATTGAATTTGCTGCCCGTAAATTTCGATTTATCTTTGTGCCAAAAACTCTTTGACTGCTTGACGGAACATTGTTTCTGACTCTTTTGAAGCATCACCGGCATAGCGTATGTTTTCGTAAAGCCGATCAATATCCTGGACCTGTTGTACCTGAGGATACTCACTGAGATAGCGGTTGAAAAAATGGTGCAGGGTTTCACCATCCTGGCGCACGTAACCCTCTTTTTGAAGTCGCTTGAACAGAGGGTGCAGGATGCAAAGTACGCTGTCATGGCATATCGGACGGCGGAAATAAGCGAAAACACTGAGACTCAGTATGATCACCACTGCCAATGCACCAAAAAACTTTAAAACAAAACCGGGATTGTTCCTGGCATGTTCCAGAAGCTGCATTTGACGAAAATGGCTGTACTCCAATATCCAGGTCTCAACCTGGTATTTGGCGTACATCAAATAAAGATTTATCTGATCCATAGCACTGCGCTGCCCTGAATCTGCACCCTCGCTTTGGAGGATATCCTGTGTCTCCTGGTCGAGAAAAGATGCATAGGAGGTTGTCTCAAAACGTACCCACTGACTATCGATCAACAGTTCTGCCCAGGCATGGGCATCACGCTCTTTAATGACCAGATAGTTTTCAACACTGTTTATCAGATCACCCTTATAGCCCGTAACGATGCGGGCAGGGATGCCTGCCATGCGGGAAAATATCACGAAAGAGGAGGCGAAGTGGACACAGTAACCACGTCTGGTATCAAACAGGAAACTGTCAACGGAGTGGTTCAGATCGAGTGGTTTTGGCCGCAGACTGTATGTCAGGTTATGATCTTTAAAAACCCCAACGATGGCATCGACACGCTTCACGGGATCAGGATACAGCTCTTTGATCTGCTGTGCCAGTACAAAACTTTTTGGATTGGCAACTGTATTGGCATGCAAAGCCGCTTCCAAAACAACAGGTTCAATAGAGTTGCCATAACGATACGTCAACACAGAAGTCGCTTCATAGTGCACAGGATCATCGATATTGGCTTTAAGCGTGGTGACAAAGTCAAGATCGATACTTGCCCCCTCTGGCGCTTCAATCGGCAGATCAAGGAGATAGAGCCAGCGCTTTTGGGTTGGGTAGAGTGTCACCTTATAGACGATAATATCATCAATGGCTTCATATTGCGGCTTTTTTTCACGTTTGATCTGTTTTGGCAGGGGTTCCCAATGGTCTTTTTTGTCCATATAGAGCATACTTCCACGGAAATAGAGTTTATCAGGAGATGGTACTTTGCCGCCAAATCCCACCTCCATGACAATACGGTCGGAGGGTACCAGAAGCGCATTGTTATCCAGGTACATCGTGCCATCGTGCCCCATACGCTTGATCTCACCACCCCGGAATCCATAGGAAGCATGCTCAAAAGAGATGCGGGGGAAAAAGATAAAGAGCAGCACCACCCATGGCAGAGAAAATGCAAAAAGCATCGCACCCATACGCAGGCTCTCCTGCAGGCTTCCCTGCATCCGTTGTGCCAGTATCAACCACAACAGCACAAAGATCTCAACGATCACATAGCCCAGCATCACAATGGAGTGGAAGAAAAAGAGGGATAGAGCCAAAAGCAGCACAGGGGAGACAAGCAGATAAAAGTTGATCTTTCGCGTCAAACGCTGTAAAGAGACGGCAATGATGAGCAGATAGGTAAGCAGTTCTACAAAAAGTCTGAGCCGCGAAAGACCGGTAAAATTGAAGGTCCCGTAAAGTGACAAAAAGAGGGCAAGAAAACCGGCAAGCGCTGTCAAAATGAGTGTACCTGCTGAGGGTTCTTTACGAAAAAAAAGCAGGGATACGACCAAAAGCAGAAAGAGCAGCATCGGAACTTTCATAACGAGAAGCAGTGGAAGCAGCACTGTCAGATAAGCAAGATCAAGCAGTCTGAGCGGCGAGGCATCAGTAAAGCGCGAGGTATTCAAGGATCGCATCGATACTTACCTTATCAGATTTGAGTATTTTATTTGGCATTTTTATGTTAAAAAGCTGACGGGAACGTTCGCACTCCAAAACCCACAGGCAGAGTTGTGACAAGCGGGCCTCATCACTCTTCCCGGAGCGATAAAAATCAAACTCCAGCCTCAGGGTTTGCATCTCCTGCTCAAAAATTTTGACTGCCGGTTCACCTTTGGCCACAGAGGGCCAGTGTATGCGTGACATACTCTCTGCTCCACTATAAGAGCTGAGGCCGTCAAAATCCTTCTCCTCTCCAAAAGGCACACGCTGATGGAGTAAAAAAGAGCGCAGCGGTTCACCTTTTGGCTGAGGATAGACAATAGTGTCGCAACACTGTTTCAGAGACAATACAAAACGTACCGTTGAGAGTGGAAAAAGACTCTGCAGTGCGCAGGAGTCGTACTGCAGACGTCCGCGTTTCTCCGGTGTGATCAACAATGAGGCATTGACAACACTGTGAGCATCTATACGTGCTATGTTGGTCTTTTGATCATCGCAATGCAGTTCGATCGCCCATGCGGGAGTGTTTGCCGGATTTGAGATACGAAAAAAACAGCGTCCCTCCTCCCGCGCATAGAGCCGCTCCGCATGATCGAAACCTGCTTCAAGCTGTCCGATATTTAAAAGTCCGAACGGTCCGGCACTGAATGCAGCGGCAAAAACAAAAAAAAGGGTGATATAGACAAGGTTGAAATTGTGCATATAGGCTTCCAGAAAAAGTCCGAAAAGAAGAATGACAACGAGCAGGCTGTAGCGCGTTGCACGTTGACGTACACGCTTACGCGTCTGAACGAACGTGTGTAAAAAGCTCATGATGAATTCGCTTCGCGGTAGTCACACCCTCAATAAAACGCAGACGATGAGAACATACTGCAGATGCTACAGCCTGCAGATCATCAGGGATTGCGTAGTCGCGACCGTGCAGCATCGCCCATGATTTTACCATTCCGGTAAGTGCCAGTGCTCCCCGCGTAGAGAGACCATAGTCAAAAAGATCACTTTCCCGGGTAAAAGTGATGATATCCTGAAGGTAATCAAGCATGGCATCACTCAACTGTACCCTTTTGGCTTTTTGCATCAAAACAGCGATCTGATCAGCTGTCAACAGGTGCACATTGTGAGCATGGGATGTCGTTTCAATACCCAAAAGTACCTTTCTCTCTGATTCTTTATCAGGATAACCGATACCAAAAGAGCAGATAAAACGGTCCAGTTGTGAATGTGGCAGAGGAAAGGTTCCGACCTCTTCATGCGGATTTTGCGTACCGATAACAAAAAAAGGCTCAGGCAGAGGATAAGAAGTACCATCGATAGTGATATGGTTCTCCTCCATCGCTTCAAGCAGTGCTGACTGGGTCTTCGGCATAGAGCGGTTGATCTCATCTGCCAAAAGAAACTGTGTAAATATCGGTCCCTTTTTGAGGATAAAACCACCCTCTTTTTGACTGAAGTAACTGACTCCCAGAATATCAGAAGGAAGCATATCGCTGGTAAATTGAATACGCCCGAAATCAAGCCCCATCACTTCAGAAAAACGTTTGGCCAGCGTTGTTTTGCCTACTCCGGGGATATCTTCAAGCAAAACATGACCCCCGGCAAAATAGGCAGCCAAAGTCAAGACAATAGCATGTCGTTTGCCGATCAAGTGTGTTTCTATGGCATCAATTACGGGAATAAATTCGGGGGCAAGTATCTGTTTCATATTGCAATCATAGCATAAAAGAGTATTTGGAAGAACTTGTTATTCAAGCTTATAACTGTGTGACGTAGGCACTCTTTACCTGTTGCTGAAGCGTTTTGAGTGCCCGAACAGCATCAGCACGTTTACCATACGGACCTACCATCACTTTAGAGAGTGTCTGATCTTTGACAATACGATAGGCAAAGCCGCTGTTTCTCAACTTTCCGAGGAAACGATCATCCGGAGAAGTGCTGAACGATCCCACCTGCACGAAATAACTTTTCACGGAAGAAGCTTCAGGCGATCTCTTCTCATAACTGCTTGTCGGCACACCCACATCAATATCACTCCAAAGGTCATCTTTTGCCTTCAATATCTCCGGCAACGGATCAAGCTCTCCACTTACACCTGACCCACGATATTTCACCAGCCATTTCATGACGTCATTTTGCAGCTTTGCACCCAGATATTTGGCACGCTTGCTGTTCACCATGATCACGACAGTATAGAGCTTGCCCGATTGGCTTTTGACATAGCCTGAAATATTTTTTACATTCTTCAGCGTACCCGTCTTCATCCAGGCTCTGTTTTTGACAATGGTACTCCGGAATCGTCGCTTGATCGTCCCGTCCTGGCCGGCGATGGAGAGTGTCTTCATCCAACGTGTCCCATAGTTCTTATAGGCGTGATCAAGTACATTTGCCATGCTTCTTGCTGTGATTTTTGAAACCCTGGAGAGGCCACAGCCATTATCGATATGACATTTTGGTGTATCCAGCAACCGATATCGATTGAGTATCTGAACAACAGCCCTGCGCCCTTTGTCGAGATTTGCAGGCTCGCCGTAGATCTTCGCGCCCAGAGTCAACAACAGATGTCTGGCAAAGAGGTTGTTGCTCTTCTTGGAGGTTGTGGAAATGATCTTTTCCAGGCTGGGAGAATAGTGGGTATAGACTTTTTTTGCTCCGGCAGGAACTTTACGCACTTTCATCTGACCGCTAAAGGCAATACCTGATCGCTTCATCTCTTGTATCAATGCAGCATAAAACTCTTTATAGGGTTTTGTCACGATATAGATATGCGTTCTCTTTTTGCAATGCTTAGAAAGCTTCCCCGAAACCATTAATGTCGGTGTCTCAGCAGAGTGATCGACTTTTATGCTCGGCCATGAACGACTCCCTTTACAGGAACCGGGTACGGATTTGATCGTATTGGACACGCGATAACTCTCTCCCGGAATACTTTTTTGAACCTGATGCCGGCCATTTTTCGGTACGATACTGAATCTGCTGGTATGCTGATTGAACATCATCGCATCAGGCATGGCATTATAAGCACTGTAGATATTCTTGTCAAAATGGGAACTGTCCTGTTTCGGAACAGTAAAATAGCTCCGGTCAATGATGATATTGCCCTTGATCTTTCTGATCCCCTTTGATTTCAGGGCAGAGACAATGCTGGGAATATCTCTTGTATTGAGCTCAGGATCACCATAGCCTTTCACCACGAGATCACCTGTAACTATCCCATCTTTCAATTGACCGGTATAGTAAAATTTGGTCGGCCAGCGATAATCATATCCCAATTCCAGAAGCACTGCATAGGCACCGTAAACTTTGACCACCGATGCAGGAGTCATCTCTTTATCAATATTGAGTGAAGCGATGGTTCGATTCTTGCCGGTCTCCTTGATATAGATCGCCAATTCGCTTTTTTTAAATTTATACTGATTGATCTTATTGCTGATAAAACCCGGGAGTACTTCTCCAAAAAGAAATGAAGATAAAATGACTAAAAGCCAAATCCTAACCATCATGCTCCCCCAACTCCCTTTTGTTACAGGCATGGAGCAATCGTATCATTGCCTCTTCCACTACCTCATGAGAAGTGCCGACATTCAGGCGCATAAATCCACTGCCTGCCTCACCAAAACTTCTACCGCTGTTCAATCCCAATTTTGCTTCCTTGCTGAAAAAATCTTCCAGAGCTTTATCATCATACCCTAATCCCCGGCAATCGAGCCATACAAGGAAGGTCGCTTCTGTCTTGATTGGAATTATAGCGAGTTTATGTTGCCGAATAAAATTATTCACAAAATCTATATTCTTTTGAAGAAAAACTTTCAAAGTATCAAGCCATAAACCTGCTGAGCCGTAAGCAGCCATCAGCGCCTCTATCCCGAAAGGATTTCCGTCACCCAACCCAGCCTTTCGCTGCTCATTGATGTATGCCTTGCGAAGCTTTTTGTCAGGAATAATGGCATAAGAGGTATTGAGCCCTGCAACATTGAAAGTTTTAGAGGGGGCATTGAGAACGATAGTACTGTCACGGTTCAGAGAAGCCAGTATATGGTGCTTTTTTTCATAAACAATATCGGCATGGATCTCATCGGAAATGATCACAATATCATGACGCCTGCAAATATCTATCAGCTTTTCCAATTCATCTCTATTCCAAACCCTCCCTGTAGGATTATGCGGGGAGCAAAGCAGAAAGAGTTTCGCCTTCTTTGCCTTTGCTTCAAAATCTTCAAAATCAATCGTATACTTCCCATCCTGATAAAGCAGTCTATTTTCAAGAAATTTTCTCCGATGCTTGTGCACTGAGGCTATAAAGGGCGGATAGATCGGGGTCTGAACGATCACACCGTCTCCCACTTTTGTAAAAGCTTCTATCGAAAAGTTGATAGATGGCACCACGCCATAGGCCGGGACGATCCACTCTTTCTCAATCACCCATCCAAAACGCCTTTGCATCCAGGAGATGATCACCTGATAATAGTTCTCCGGATAGACAGTATAGCCATATATAGGATGTTTCGCCCTCTGAATGATCGCCTCCTGCACGATTGGCGGTGAAGCGAGATCCATATCAGCAACCCAAAGCGGAAGAAGATCATCTGTACCAAATTTTCTGTGGCGCTCTTCCCATTTGACCGCATAAGTATCACTGCGATTGATGACCGTAAAATCCACTATTCTCTCTCCCAGACACTCATCTGCGCAACAGTATGTTGGAATTTTCTTGCTGTTTCGCGTATAACAAAAGATACATCCCTTGTCTCTTTCAGACTGAATCCCGGCTCAAGGATCTCTTTGAGTCCGTCCAGTGTCGTAAAATTCTCGCCATCCTTTTTAAAGCCCCCGATCCAACGTTCTCTGGGCGTGGACTCCTCCTGCCAGGTATAAGGTGACGTCAGTATGAGCAATCCGCCGGGGTTTATGCGGTCATAGAGCGATTCCAGAAACTTTCTCGGGTCATAGAGCCTATCCAGCAGGTTGCCCGCAAAGATCAGATCAAAGCCATGATAAAGAGGCTTGAGGTTACAGGCATCTCCCTGCCAGAACTCAACCTTCCCACACACATCATCAAGGCCAAAATTTTCAAGACGGATTTCATAAAAAACTTCCAGATCACCTTCTGAAGGGAGAGAATAGCGCAAAAGTCCGGATTGCTTCAGCTTTTCGGCATGCTGAATAAATCGTGCGGAAAAATCAATGCCGATGACATGATCAAACCCTTTAGCCAGTTCAAAGCTGCTTCGTCCGATGGCACACCCCAGATCCAGTGCACTGCGTCGGGGCTTGTCTCCCATATACTCTAACGCCAACCGTGCACAAGCGGCAGGGTAATTTTCTACACCAAAATAATTTTCTCCCCATCCAAAATGACAATACTGGGAGATAAGCCTGTCACTTTCGTAGCTGTTGGTCTCCACCTGCTCTTCATAGCCACTCTCCACATATCGGAAACCGGCATGCTGAAAGAAATGGCGTCTGAAAGCATAGCGGCTCTGCGCTGTTGCCAAATTGCCGCAGCTTGCCCAGGAACCACCTTTGATGAGATTGTGCTTGCCGTCATAGGTGGGCACGGTGAAGTCGTCATAGACAGGATGAACCTTGAATCCCTCATAAGGATAGATCGGCGTACGGCTCCACTGCCAGACATTGCCGACAACATCATAAAACTCACCCTGTTTGAAATAATCAACAGGAGTTGAGGAGGCATAATACTCCAGATTGATGTTGGCTGGTGCTTTCTCTTCCCACTCGATCAGTTTGGGAACAGCACAGAGATCACGCAGCCGCATATACTCATCCTCGGTCGGCAATGTGATAGATTTGCCGGTTTTCTCTGCCAGCCAGTTACAGAAAGCTTTCGCTTCATGGTAGTTGACCTCTACCGGCCAGTTCATCGGGAGCGGTATCTCTTCTGTCAAAATGCGAAGGCGATAACCCTCATTTTCTTTGGTCCAGAAGGTTGGTTGAGATGCAAGACTGAACCTTTTCCACTCAGCTCCTTCCGCTTCCCAAAAACGATCTTCATTATAGCCCCCTTCTTCAACAAAAGGGAGGAATTCTGCATGCGAAACCAAATATTTTGATGCTTTGAATGAAGGAACTTCTGCGTGATGGCTGCCATATTCATTGTCCCATCCGTAGAGTTTCGAACGCTTTGACTTCCCCGGGGAAACTGTGCCGGAAGGGACATTCAACAGCATATTCCCGGGAGGATCTCCCCATTGATTGCAGTACTTCCAATCATCAGAAGGAGAGATCAGATGAAGAGGAAGCTGACGGATCAACACCGATGAAGTTTCCACGTGGATATTTTCATGTTCAATTCCCATAAGGATCACCCACCATGGAGACTCCTCTGTGATCGGCAGTGTAAGAGGCAGTGTATCGATCAACTTATTGACGAGAACTTTGACTTTGTCGCGATACTGTCTCGCCTCATTAAGCTGAGGCCAGCCATAATTGGTCTCATCCAGATCATCCCAGCTCATCTCATCGACACCTACGGCAAAGAGTGACTCCAGCTTCGGATCGATACGCTGATCAATGATCTTGGCAAGTTTAAATTTATTGATAAAAAAGGTTGCCGTATGGCCGTAATAGAAGATCAGAGGATGACGAAGCCGATCAGCCTTTACATAGTAGGCTTTCTCTTCTGCGAGCAGTGTGAAAAGTGATTCATAACATTCATAGACGCTATTAAAATAGTGTTTGATCTCTTGTCGTTTCTCCTGGCTGCTACCACCTGAGAGTCTGGGGATCCGTATTATCTTTTTCATGCTTTATGCAAAATCACATTCAAAGAGAGAATATTAAAAATCCTCTTTCTCTTTGGAGCTCTCGATCATCGATATGATCAATGTATAGATATTGGCGATCACCGCTCCAATAACCAACCCGACAGCAATCGTAGTCGCATCATAAAACTTCATGGCAAAGAATGCCGGTATCAAATGCAGGTCAGCCACCAGAGAACCGGCGAGAAGCTCTGCTGAGAGTATATTTCTCACACCAACTTTCATAATTGTAGAAACGACATTGATACTGCCCGCTACAAAAAGTGAAAACAATGAATTTTCATATAAAAACGCAGCACTGGTCGTCAGGCTCATCAAGGTAAAAAAGATATAAAATACTTTTCCCCACTTCATACTATACTCCTCTTATAAAACTCTCAAACAATCCACAACCAACAATTTTTAATTGTTAATTGTTAATTATTTATACCGTCCCCTGCTCATACATGGCACGCATCTTCTCTTTCTCTTTCTCTCTCTTCTGTTTCTCAGCCTCTTTTGCCCTGAAACTCTTGACGTTGAAGCCCAACCACATCAGTACTGGCGAGGCAACAAAGATCGAAGAGTAGGTACCGACAATGATACCGACCAACAGAGTAAAACTGAATCCCTTAATGATCTCTCCGCCAAATAGATAAAGCGTGAAAACCACAAAGAAAGTTGTCAATGAAGTGAGTGTTGTACGGGAAAGTGTTCTCGTAACTGACTCGTCGATAATTGCTCCAAGATCGGGATTCTTGATCGTACGGATTCCCTCACGGATACGGTCAAAAACAATAATTGTATCATTTAGAGAATATCCCATTATCGTCAAAAGTGCGGCAAGAATATCAAGATTGACTTCAATACCGAAGAGGACGATTGCCCCCATCGCAATGGTAACATCGTGTATCAGGGCTACCACCGATGCGAGTGCAAAACGCCACTCAAACCGAAAAGAGATATAGATCAGGATACCGATGATCGCAAGAAGCATCGCCATTAAGCCCTTCTCTTTAAGTTCGTCACCGATTTTAGGGCCCACCATATCAACCCGACGCACTTCAAATTTACCGGTATCTTTCAGCAGGGTACGGATTTCATCCCCTACATCTTCTCCGACAACTTTCGAACTGCTTTTGGTACGGATAACGATCTCATCATCACTTCCGAAATAGGTAACACTGGCACCTTTATACTTGCTCTCTTTATCCAGAGTATCCCTGACTTGCTGAAGCGGTGCATTTCCCTCATATTTCACCTGGATCAATGTACCTCCGGCAAAATCGATCCCGTAATTGAACCCCTTAACAAAGATCAATCCCAGAGAGAGGAGTACCACAACAATCGAGAGCAAACCAAAGCGTTTGCTCTTCTCCATAAGCTTGATAGGTTTTTTATATTTAAATAATTCCATCTCTTCTCCTAAGCCTTGATTCCAAACCAGAAACCGAGTCGTTTACGATCGATTTTAGGAAGAAGCCACTGATATATCCCATGTGTACCGAGAATTGCCGTCAGCATTGATGCCATAATACCGATACTCATCGTCAGAGCAAACCCTTTGATCGGACCGGTTCCATAGGCATAAAGCACCACCGCTGCGATCAGTGTCGTGACGTTGGCATCCCAGATTGCGCTAAAAGCATTCTGGTACCCCTTTTCTATGGATTTGGCGACAGAGTTGCCCTTATGAAGCAACTCCCTGATACGTTCGGAGATAATGACGTTGGCATCCACCGCCATCCCTACCGTCAATACGATACCTGCCATACCCGGCAGGGTCAATGTTGCACCGAAAAGCGACATAATCGCCAGGATAAGGAAGAGATTTGCTACCAGTGCAATATCAGCGATCACACCGGCAGCACCATAATAAAGAATCATAAAGATGACAACCAATATAAAGCCCATTGCCAATGCAAGCGAACTTGCCCTGATACTGTCCGCACCCAGACTCGGGCCGACACTTCGTTTCTCCATCACATAGACAGGAGCCAGCAAGGCACCGCTTCTCAGGGCTATCGCCACGTCATGTGCTTCGGGTACGGTAAAGTTTCCGGAGATTTGACCGCGTCCGCCGCCGATCCGTTCACGGATCACCGGAGCAGAGTAAACCTTGTTATCAAGGACAACCGCCATACGCTTTCCGACACTTTTGCCTGAAAAATCGCCAAAGATTCGCCCACCCTGTCCATTAAGCACAAAATTGATCACCGGCTGGTTGTTCTGATCGAATCCGACCTTTGCGTCAGTCAGCATCGAACCATCGAGAATAGGAATTTGGCGCAAAAGATACTTCTCTTCCGTTTTGACATCCGGCAAAATTACGTCACCGTATTTTTTGGCTTCATTGGGGCTCATGGTCATCACTCTTGCCGCGCGCTCCTCATCAACTGCCATCATCTGCAAATGTGCCGCTCTGGCGATCAGTTCACGAATACGCTGCTCCTGCTCCGGCGTCTTGATCCCCGGAACTTCAACCAGGATCTTGTCTTCACCCTGCTTGGCAACCGTCGGCTCAGCAAGACCGAACTGATCTAGACGGTTTCTGATCGTATCGACAGCCTGGTCGATCGCATTTTTCTTTGTTTGTTCAGCCTCTTCAGGTGTGATATCCATTGTAAACTGTAATCCATTGGGGATCAATACTGTCCCTTTTAGCTCTTCCGTAATGATTTGGGTCACTTTGGCAACATCTTCCTCATCGAGAAGTTCAAATTTGACAGAATCATCTTCGATCTTCAACTCATCAAAAATAATCTCCTTATCATCGAGAAGATATTTGAGAGAAGCTGCGATTGATTTGATACGTGATTTGATAGCTTCTTCGGTTTTCACCCCCAACAGCATATGCAAACCACCCTGGAGATCAAGTCCCAGAGTGATCTTTTTACCACTTTCGCTTTGGGTAAGTGAAGGGATAGAGAAAACCACCCCGAAGATAAGGGCAAAAATGAAAATAACGACTCTGTAATTAAGCGTTTTCATTTCCGATTTCAACCTTTTTGGCTACATAGGTTCTGTCAAGTTTAACAATTACGGAATCATTTAGTTTGATTTTGATAAAATCTTCCTCAGTTTTGACGATCTCTGCCATTAATCCGCCGGTTGTGACGATTTTGTCACCTTTGGCAAGACTGTCAAGCATCTCACGATGCGCTTTTTGCTGTTTCTGCTGCGGTCTGATGATCAAAAAATAGAAAATCGCAAACAAAATTATAAGTGGGAGGAATTGAGCTACTCCTGCTTCCATAGGAATCCTTTTGGGTAAATTTTTTAAAATCAGGAAGTATTTTACCACTTTCCAACTAACAAGAGGCTTTTTTGCCGCACTTTTGTCATCCGCTTTTCTCTATCTCTCCTGGCTCGGTATTTCCCATCCTCTCATCAATACCATCTTTGCTATTCTGTCACTTTACCTCCTCTTGCCCG
Organism: Campylobacterota bacterium; assembly: GCA_034721895.1. Taxonomy (GTDB): domain Bacteria; phylum Campylobacterota; class Campylobacteria; order Campylobacterales; family Sulfurovaceae; genus SZUA-451. The sequence goes on from JAYEND010000029.1 coordinate 12,324, forward strand.
AAGAGAGAAAAGTTTGGATGATCAGTGGATTTTTAATCGGTATTTTCTGGTTTTGGTGGATTTCGATGAGTTTTCGGCTCTATGGTTTTCCCTGGGCTATGCCAATCGGTATCTTCGCTGTCGCATCAGTCTATGCTTTGCTTTTTTGGTCTGCAGCCTATGTCGCTGAAAAATTTGAACAACACTGGCAACTGCCTTCACTTTGGACCAAAGCTCTTTTTCTGCTCGGTGTCAGCTATATCCACCCTTTTGGATTTGACTGGTTCAAGCCGGAGCTGATGCTGACAGAGAGTTACCTTGGGATTCAAAAGTGGCACTTTGCCCTCATCCTCCTCTCTCTCGCACTCACACTCCAAAAAAAGAAACTTTTCTATCTCTTTCTTCTACTTTTTGCCTATCAGCCGACTTTTGTAACAGATATAAAACAGGTGATTCTTCAGGATATCGAACTGGTCACCACCCATGTCCCTATTCATGACAAGTGGGACCCGAAACAGCTTCCGGCACAGGCCAGTTATGTCATCCGGAAAATCGATGATGCGATCAAAAAAGAGAAAAAACTTATCATATTTCCTGAATCTGTCCTGCCGATCTTCCTCAACAGGGAGCAGGAACTGCTCCAGGATTTAAGAAAGAAATCAACTGCTATCACCATCGTGATCGGGGCATTGAAGTGGGATGAGAATGTTCCCCGCAACTCAACTTATATTTTCCAGCAGGGTAAAATGAAAATCGCCGACAAAGTCATCCTTGTCCCCTTCGGCGAAAGCAACCCGCTGCCATACTGGATGGGAAGGTGGGTCAACCAGATCTTTTATGATGGAGCAGTCGATTACAAAGCAAGTTCAAAAATTACCGACTACGATGTGGATGGAAAAATCTACCGCAATGCTATCTGCTATGAAGCCTGCAGTGAAACACTCTATGAAGGTAATCCTGAACAAATGATCGTACTGAGCAATAACGGTTGGTTCGTCCCCTCCATAGAGCCCACACAACAACGCTTGCTCCTGCAGTATTACAGTCGGAAATATGGTACAATCATCTATCATAGCATTAACATGTCGCCAAGTTATGTTATTGCAAACGGCAAAATAGTTCAGACAGTAGTAAATTGAGTGCGGGAGATAATGATTTGAAAATGACAAAGTTTTGGATTGCACCGATTACGGGATACCAATATATTTCCAAAATGCTGCCTGGAAGCTGCCGCTACTATCCTACCTGTTCCGAATATGCAAAATGGTCTTTTGAAACGACCTCTCCGCACAAGGCTTTGCTCGATTCAACCCTCCGTATCCTCCGTTGCAATCAACTCTTTCCCGGAGGTATCGACTATCCCGTCATCACGTACAAACCTCCCCCTTTGATGCAGCTTACATCATACATTAACATTCTTTGTGGCAAAATAAAAATCAAATATTGGTTTGTTCCAAAATCAGATAGATACTATTATGTCATAAAGGACTACGATGCCGATTAGTCTCCACTCTCCTCTCGATATGCACCTTCATTTGCGTGACGGGGAAATGCTCAAACGGGTCGCACCCCTCAGTGCGCAAAGTTTCTCTGGTGCAATTATTATGCCCAACCTTGTTCCTCCGGTTCAAACGAAAGAGGATGTTCTTGCCTACAAGGCACGGATCATGGAGGCAATCGGTGACGAAAAATTTGAACCCTATATGACACTCTTTTTCATGCCAACCTACAATAGGAAGTTTCTCGAGAGTGTCCGGGATGAGATCACGGCCATCAAACTCTACCCTGCCGGGATCACCACCAACTCTGAAGGGGGCGTCAGTGGATTTGATATCGATGAACTTCGCCCCACACTCGAAGCGATGAGTGATCTGGAGATCCCACTCTGCATTCACGGGGAGACAGGTGGTTTTGTTATGGATCGAGAAGCTGAGTTTGTACCCATCTATGAGAAACTGGCCCATCACTTTCCAAAACTTAAAATTATCATGGAACATATCACGACCAAAGAAAGCGTGGAAGCACTTGACCGTTTTGAGAACCTCTATGCCACGATCACCCTGCATCACTTGCTCATTACGCTCGATGATGTAGCCGGCGGTATGCTGCAGCCGCACCTCTTCTGTAAACCGATCGCAAAACGTCCCGAAGACAGGGAAGCCCTTCTGCGTGTTGCTCTCGCTGCCCACCCCAAAGTAATGTTTGGCAGCGACTCCGCACCCCACCCCAAAGAGGCAAAAGAGTGCCCGGGGTGTGCAGCAGGTGTCTTTACCGCCCCTATCGCACTGCAGGCACTTGCAGACCTCTTTGAGCAAAACAATGTTCCACTGGAAAACCTTCAAAAGTTCATTTCCGGAAATGCCCAGAGAATCTATGGTATCGTACCTTTGGAAAAAGAGGTTATTCTGATCGAGAAAGAGTTCACGGTACCAGACAACTATGACGGGGTGGTACCGATGTCTGCCGGAGGAAAACTCTCCCAGTCGATTCATGCTATTATCTAAGGAGACAGATGTCTGATAATAAATTAAAGATGTTCGAAAAAGGCCATGAAGCTTTTCGGGCTGTCAAATTCAAAGAGAATGAAAAGCGCTTCAAGGCACTCTGCGAAGAGGGGCAAAACCCCAAAGCACTCTTTATCGGCTGCAGTGATTCCCGTGTCATGCCTGCCATGATCACCGGGAGTGGTCCCGGTGATCTGTTTATCGTTCGAAATATCGGAAACTTTGTTGCCCCCTATCAACCCGATGCAGCTTATCATGCCACTGCATCAGCGATTGAATATGCCATAAGTGTACTGGAACTCACGGATATTATTGTCTGTGGACACTCACACTGCGGTGCTATAGCTTCACTCTATAAAAAGATTCCAAAAAGTGATGAAAACATTCATACAATCAAATGGCTTGAACTGGGAGAAGCACCCAAAAAGGTTGCCATGATGAGTGTCACTTCCGGAGACAAGGAAGAGTTGCTCAGATATACTGAAAAGGTCTCTGTCATTTTTCAGCTGGAGAATCTTCTCACGTACCCTGCCGTTAAAAAACGTGTCAACGAAGGCAAAGTTTTTCTTCACGGATGGTACTATAATATGGAAAATGGCTCGATAGAATTTTATGATGATGAGAGTTATGAGTTTAAAACTCTGAGCGATAATTAACTGTAAAAGGATAACCAATGATAGCAAATTCAATCGAAGCATTGATCGGCAATACCCCGCTGGTCAGACTCAACCGGCTCTCTGAAGAGAGTGGTACAACAATTCTGGGAAAATGTGAATTTATGAACCCTAGCAGTTCTGTCAAAGACAGAATCGCCTTCAATATGATTGAAGGTGCTATCAGGGCAGGGAATATCACTCCGGAGACCACAGTGATCGAACCCACCAGCGGTAATACCGGTATCGGGTTGGCAGCCATCTGTGCTTCCAAAGGTTTGAAACTGATCCTAACAATGCCTGAATCCATGAGTATCGAAAGACGCAAACTATTGACCCATCTGGGAGCAGAACTGCTCCTCACCCCTGCAGCAGAAGGAATGGGAGGTGCGATCAATAAAGCCATACAGCTACAGTCCAGCCTGGACAATGCTGTCATTCTCCAGCAATTTCAAAATCCCAATAACCCCGATATCCACCGCAAAACCACAGCACAGGAAATTCTGAGAGATACGGATGGCAAACTTGACTTTTTTGTCGCAGCGGTAGGTACCGGAGGAACACTCACCGGTACTTCTGAAGTGCTCAAAGCGGAAATTCCTGCTCTCAAGGCTGTTGCAGTTGAACCGGAAAACTCCCCGGTATTGAGCGGAGGGAAAGGTGGCCCGCATAAGATCCAGGGAATCGGCGCAGGGTTTATCCCCGAGATTCTCAATACAACGATCTATGATGAAGTTATCCAGGTAACCAATGAAGATGCTTTTGCAATGGCTAAAAGAGCTGCAAGAGAAGAAGGTCTTCTGGTCGGTATCTCTTCAGGTGCAAATCTCCAGGCCGCCTATTCCCTCGCCTGCCGTAAAGAGAACAGGGGCAAAACAATCGTCACCATACTCTGTGACACTGCCGAGCGTTATCTTTCGACTGATCTTTTTGATGCCTGAGCCTGCTTCCGAACCTCTTCTTCTGGAAACCATCCGGATCGAGGGAGGAAGTGCATTGCATCTTGACTATCATAATCAACGGTTCAACCATGCACGAAAAACACTCTTCTCGATTAACAAAACAATGGATCTGGCCGATTTTATTACCCCTCCCAAAGAGAATTCCGGAACTCTTTATCGGTGCAGAATTCTTTACAGCCGCAAAATTTTGAAAGTGGATTATATTCCCTACACTCCCAAGATCATTAAGAAAATTTCACTGATAAACAGTAATATCTCCTATCCCTTTAAATTTGCTGATCGAAGCGAATTGAACCACCTTCTTGCTTCTTCTCCGGGGAGCGATGAAGTATTGATTGTCAAAGAGGGCCTTTTGGCAGACACCACTATCGCCAATATTGCCTTTTTGGAAAAAGGGAAATGGATCACACCGAAAAAACCTCTTTTGGAAGGAACCACACGAAAGAGACTGATTGATGAGGGATTTTTGATACCAAAAACCATTCGAAGTGATGAGATTGATCGTTTTGATGGCTTTGCTCTAATGAATGCTATGATAGGATTTAAAATTCTAAATCCAATCTGCTGGGGAACTACTGAAGACCCTTGAAAAGTGAGATAATGCAAAACGATCTATTCCAAACACCGACCTATCAGAAACTCATATCCTCACATATCGATCAGACGATACGGTTTCTCTTTGATAATAATCAGGAATTTGCCCTGGCCTGCGAAATAAATTACCTGTCATTTACCCCCGAACTTCCTAAAGAGATCAAAGAAGGTTTCGGGGAGACAGTACTCTTTATTCTGACAGGTTATACTTATGAGACAGCCAAACTTGAAGATGGCTATTTCAGTTTCGAAGCCGGGTTTGGTGAAGAGAACTTCGGGTCAGTTGTCACACTTCCCCTGCTTGCGATCAAGCAGATCTTTGTCGGAGAATACCCGATCGCTATCAATATCAGCGAGCCTGCTCTGAAAGAAAAGATGGAAGAAGAATCAGAAATCGATTCGAGTAAATCGATGGAGGCGCTCCTTAGCAATCCGGAAAACAAGAAGCTTCTGAAGAAGAAGAAATAGAGGTTGTCGTAGACCTCTTTGCCTCTAGCAGTTTCCTCCAAGTATAAAATCAACAACATTATCAACATAGGCATTATGCTTATTCTCTTTGGAGTAGACAATATAGAACTTACGTGTCATCTTATAGCCTCTTATGCGTGCTTCAAACAACTCTCCATTCTGTACCTCATCTGAAATAGCATGTTGTGAAATAATCGATACAACCGGTGCCTCAGGGTCCTTCTTGCTTTTTTTGATTGTCTGAAGAATCGCCGTTGTATTGCTCACCTCACTCAGTACATTAAAGTTTTTGCATGAAACACCCAGCTCTTCAAAGACATCAGAGATAATACGTCTGGTATGAGTTCCCTCTTCGCGACAGATCCACTTGTAATCATAGAGGTCTTCTGTCTTCAATATCTTGGGAAGCGGTGTGTTGCTGAAGAGGACCAGCTCATCCTCCAACCACTCTCTGTAAATCAAATCATTGTCAATAACATATGATTCGATCAGTCCCACATCGAGTTTACGATCTTTTAGCTGTTGCACAATGACATCACTCACTTCAATGCTGAGATGGATGTCATTGTCAATCGCTTCACCGATGGTATTCAGACACTCTCCCGGAATGACATAATTTCCGATAGTGAAGGATGCACCCAGTCGGAAAGTGATCTCTTTATTGATAATCTTCAAAATATCCTTCTCAGCACTATGGATAGACTTTTCAAGTCTTGAAGCCACTTTATAGAGCTCATCCCCTTCTGCTGTCAGCTTGATACCATTCTTTTTACGCTCGATAATCTTGACCGCAAGATATTTCTCGATAAATTTGATCTGCTGTGTCACCGCAGGCTGTGAAATTCCAAGTTTGGCAGAAGCTTTAGAAAAGCTGCGTTCCCGGGCTACTGTTAAAAATGTTTCCAGTTTAACGAAATCTTTTAGCATTGTTTTCCTTTATCTTAATCTCTATAATATATTTATTTCTATAATGGTTATTATAGCTGATTATACTTAAAGAATTAGATAAGGAATACTTATTGGAATAATTTTATATTCTTTTAATACTTTTTTTTATTATCTTTTGCCTCCCCATCCCCTGAGCTTTTTTTAACCATAGTCAAGATATAATATATAATATATAGATATTAAAGATCACTCCTTATTAGTTTTTGGAGGTGAGGCAAAGAAGAGACGACAATGAAAACAATTTTAAATGAGCTGAATCCGGACCAGCGTGAAGCAGCAGAGCATATCGATGGTCCTCTCCTTATTCTTGCCGGTGCAGGAAGTGGCAAAACCAAAACATTGACTACCAGACTTGCCTATCTGATCGGTGAAATAGGTATCGATCCGGGCAATACATTGACATTGACATTTACCAACAAAGCCGCATCCGAAATGCGGGAACGGGCATTGGGATTGATCGAAAACCGAAGCAGCTATCCTCCTCTTCTCTGCACCTTCCATAAATTTGGCCTTCTCTTTCTAAAATTTCATATTGAGAAACTGGGTCGCAATAACACTTTTGTCATTATCGACAGTGATGACAAAAAACGCCTCCTGCGTACAATTGCAAAAGAGATGAAAATTGATCTCAACATCTCTTTTCTTGCCAGTGAAATCTCCAAATACAAAAACTCTCTTCTCGCTCCTGAAGTAGTACGGCAAAAAGCAGAACTTGAAGACTACCGGAAAGCGGCCAAAATCTATGAAGCCTACCAGGCGAATATTGTTGAAAATAACCTTGTTGACTTTGACGATCTCCTGATGCTCACCTATCAAATCCTTGATGAGAACCCTGATCTCCGCAGGGAGACCAGTAACCGCTATCAGTATATCATGGTCGATGAGTATCAGGATACCAATGAGCTGCAGCTTAAACTTCTGGAGCATCTCGCCTCGGAACACAATAACCTTTGTGTTGTCGGAGATGATGATCAGAGTATTTATGGCTGGAGGGGAGCCAATATCCGGAATATTCTGGAGTTTGCAGATAATTTCAAGGGGGCCAGAACCGTTAAACTTGAAACCAATTACCGCTCAACCAACCAGATTCTCGAAGCAGCCAACACCCTGATCGAACACAATAGCAATCGTTTAGGGAAAAATCTCGTCAGCCATAAAGGGGAAGGGCCGGATATTAAACTCCATCACTCTCTTGACGAGGCCCATGAAGCCAAAGCGATCGCCAAGGAGATCAAGGAGGTCCTCTCCCAGGGAATACACCCTGATGAAATTGCTGTCCTCTACAGGATCAATGCCCTCTCCCGTTCCCTGGAAGAGGGATTTACCAAAGAAGGGCTTGGCTTCAAGCTCATCGGCGGTATGCGTTTCTATGAGCGTGCAGAGATCAAAGATGTCATCTCCTATTTCAGGATTTTATCAAACCCAAATGACGACTTCTCTTTTATCCGGGTGGTCAACAAGCCTAAAAGAGGGATTGGAAAAGCATCAATTGATAAACTTCAAAAAGCTGCCTTTGAGCGACATCTCTCCTTTCATGCCTACATCAAAAGCACTCCACAGAAAGAGCTTGAAAAGCTGGTCGGGAAAAAGGTTTCTACCGCTATCAAAAAGCTGGTAAAAGAGATCAAAATGCTGCAGGGGGAGATCCGGGAGTCACTCTACAACTTTATTGATCTCTTCGAAGAGACGATCAGGCTGAAAGAGTACTACGGAAACATGGTGGATGGTTTCGAGCGTATTCTCAATATCGATGAATTTTACGGCTATTTCAGAGATGCTGTCATCAAGAATCCCGAATTGACTCTCGATGAGTTTCTCAATGATATCTCTCTGCAAAGCGAACAGGATCAGGTAGAGGGAGAGATCATCACCATTATGAGTATCCATGCTGCCAAAGGATTGGAATTTGAACATCTCTTTGTCATCGGCATGGAAGAAGAGTTCTTCCCGCTACTCGGGGATGGCTGCAATATGGAAGAGGAGCGCCGGCTTGGCTATGTTGCCATCACCCGTGCCAAAAGCCACCTTACCCTCTGTTATGTCGACAGCCGCTTCTATAAAGGCCGCAGAAAAATGATCGATAAAAGCCGCTTCCTTGGAGAAGCCGGCCTTATCAAGAGTGCCAGTCTCAAAATCACCAAAAGCTCCACTTACAAAAAAGGTGATCTCGTCAAACACAAGATCTTCGGCATCGGCCGTGTCCAGGCTGTCAATAGAGCCGGCAAGGAGTATAAACTCCTCATCAACTTCGGCGGCAACAAAAAAGAGATACTCAGCTCTTTTGTACAGTCAGTCTAGACAGTGGGCAATAAGCAGTGGACAGTGGGCAGTTTTTTCTGTAGCTATTTACCATCCACTTATTCAACCTATTGCAGGACTCTGCAATGAATAGATTATTCGTTGTAAATAAACCTATATTTCGTAGTTCAAACAGCTATATGGGCTACGTGAAGCAAAAATATAGGACGAAGAAGGTAGGCTTTTCCGGCACTCTCGATCCTTTCGCCACCGGCTGCCTGATCGTCGCGACGGGGCAATACACCAAGCTTTTTCAATATCTCAAAAAGGCACCTAAAAGTTATAAAGCAACTCTTTGGCTGGGTGCCAATTCTCCCACTCTTGACATTGAAAAAGTAGACAGTATCCAGGAAGTTCCCCCTTTTGGTCAAAAAAAAATTAAAGAAGTCCTCTCTTCTTTTGAGGGTGAAATTACTTACCATCCACCTAAGTTCTGTGCAAAAAAGATAAATGGTAAACGTGCCTATGAACTGGCACGAGAGGGAAAAGATGTGGACCTTAAAACCATCAGCTCAGCCATATATGAGATCAAACTCATCAACTACAATCACCCTTTTTTACACTTTGAAGCGACCGTGAGTGAAGGGACTTACATTAGAAGTCTTGGTGCACTTATTGCAGACAAATTAGGGGTAGATGGTACACTTTCAAGTCTGCACCGTATCCATGAAGGAGAGTTTTATTACGATGATGAAAAAGCCTTAAATCCATTCACACATTTAGCCCTTCCTTCCAATGTTTATATGGGGGAAGAGGAATATATAGAATTAGGAAAAAAGCTCTCTATAGAGTATTTTGAGACTAAAGAAGATGGTATTTACCTCATAGAAACTTCAAACTTCTTTTCTATTATCGAGATACTTGATGAAGAGGTTAAATACCGATTTAATAGAATACCAAAATTCACGGAAGTGGAGACTTCCAAAAGTAAGGAAACCTAATGTACAGTATCAAGGCCCATGCAAAAGTAAACATATTTCTCAAGATCACAGGACACAAAGAGGGATACCATACCCTTCTCTCCAGATTTATGCAGGTTGAAAACCTTTATGATACGATCACTTTGGTCCCGGAAGAGTGTGATAGCTTTACCATTGAAGGGTGCGAAGGTGTTTCCAGGGATTCCAACACAATCTACAAAGCATACAAAGCACTCAGCACGCACACTACGGATCTCAATATCCCGAAATTCTTCCAGCACCACAAAGTGGTCGTCACCAAACGTATCCCATCACAGGCGGGACTGGGCGGTGGAAGCTCCGATGCAGCAGCTTTTACGCGGCTTGTCAATGAAATTTGCAATCTGAAACTGAGCACTGAAAAACTCTCGGGGATCGGCAGTACGATCGGAGCGGATCTCCCCTTTTTCATTTATGACTACCCTTCCGCCAATGTCAGCGGTTTTGGCGAAGTTGTCGAAGCTTTCGAGGAGGAGTCTCTACCGCTTGAGCTCTATACGCCTCCCGTAGGATGCGATACGGCACTGGTCTACAAAACCTTCAAAGAAAATTTCCTGCCGAATATCAAACTGAGTTCTTTCATCGGATGGAATGCTCTCTCTTCGCCGGAACTTTTAGACAAAATAGATAACCCCAGTGTACTCAATGACCTCTATCCTGCAGCTTTGAAGGCCTACCCTGAACTGAAAAACTATACCAGGCAGGGATGGTTTTTCAGTGGAAGCGGAAGTACTTTTTTCAGGATAAAACCAAACTAAAACCTGTTAAAACTTATGACTCTTGGAGCAATTTTATAGCCAAAGCACTCTCAAATTTATCCGGATAGATTCTTTCCAGTATCTCAAAGTGCTTCTTCAAAAACAGTGCTTCCGGAGGAACTCTCTTTTTGAGCAGTTTGAAATATTTTTTGGCATTTTCCTGGTCACCCTTAAGGATATAAGCTTCCGCAATCAGTTCTGCTACAAAATACTCTTTGGCTTCAAGTGATTTTTCTCCAGCTTTGATTGCATTGTCAAAATCTCCCCCTATGAGGTAGTACCATGAAGCCCTGCTGTAATTATTGCCCTCAAAGATACTCTGCGCAAAAAGAAGACAGGAGTTCTGGTATGACAAGTCGCCTTTCATCTCCACATAATGACCGCACTTCACATACTCTTTGTTTACGGCGCATGTGTCACATTTCTCAATCTCAGCAGCATAGCCGATTGAGACAAGAGCAAAGAGTATTGATACTATTATTTTCATAGGTTTTCCTTATGGCACTCAGGTGCAGTAATAAATTTTACAATAATACCAAAAACTTCCCAATCAGCTGATGACAAATATCGAATCCAGTATTCATAGATGGGAGTATAATTTTCTATTGATGAGTATGAAAAACTCATCAATATACTTAATTTACAACTAATGATAGTTCACTTTAGGAATTTTGGAGCCCTTTTTCTACTTCTGTTCCATATTTCATATCAGCTTTTTTAAAATGTGATACCTGCAAATCCTGAATCTCTTTTATAGCATTTTTGAGTGAACTGACGATATTTGTAATCAAATCTTTTCGCTCACTTTCACTTAGTACTCTATAGAGATTCCCAGCTTGTACAAAATCACTATTTTCATCACTATCATAAGTATAACGATCTGCATCTTCGCTGATCTTCAATGGTGGCTCGCTAAGACCCGGTGACTCAGTCGGCACATTGTAGTGACTTGGCTCATAGTTTAAACTATCGCCGCCATTGTCATCAAAACGCATTGCACCGTTCCTGAAGCCATTGTTGACTTCCACATTGGGTCTGTTGATAGGCAGGAAGTTATAGTTTACACCCAGTCTGTATCTCTGCGTATCCGGATATGAGAACAATCTTCCCTGGAGCATCTTGTCAGGTGAAAGTCCGATGCCTGGTACTTTATTTGACGGTGAAAAGGCTGCCTGTTCCACTTCATTAAAATAGTTTTTTGGATTTTTATTAAGCTCCAAAATCCCTACTTCAACAAGTGGATAATCCCCATGAGGCCACACTTTGGTCACATCAAACGGATTGATCGCATAACTCTCGGCCTCGATCTCCGGCATGATCTGCACATGTACTTTCCATTGTGGAAACTCTCCGTTTTTAATGGAGACAAAAAGATCTTCTGTTGCATAATCTGGATTTGTTCCTGCCAGTCTCGTCGCTTCTTCCGCTGAAAGGTTTTTGATTCCCTGCATTGTTTTGAGGTGGAACTTCACCCAAAATCTCTCATTATTCTCATTAATGAAACTATAGGTATGTGAGCTGTATCCATTCATATGTCTATAGCCGTCCGGTGTTCCCCGATTACTAAAAAGTGTGGTGATCTGGTGCAAAGATTCCGGTGACTTTGACCAAAAATCCCACATCATGTTGTCTGATTTCAGATTTGAGTCAGGCATTCGTTTTTGTGTATGTATAAAGTCGGGAAACTTTAACGGGTCTCTGATGAAAAAGACAGGCGTGTTGTTTCCTACAAGATCCCAATTTCCCTCTTCTGTGTAAAACTTGGTGGCAAAACCTCTGGGATCTCTTGCCGTATCCGCAGAACCTCTCTCGCCGCCGACAGTCGAAAATCTTGTAAACGTTCTTGTCTGTTTACCTACTTCCCCAAAGATATCAGCTTTAGTATAGGCTGTGATGTCATTTGTCACTGTAAAAGTACCATGCGCACCCGCACCTTTGGCATGAACGATCCTCTCGGGAATCTCTTCTCTGTCAAAATGTGCCAACTTCTCCTGGAGATAGACATCCTGCATCAAAACAGGTCCTCTTGGGCCTGCCGTTAATGAGTTTTGGTTGTTATCAACTTTTCTTCCGTTTGCTGTGGTTAAATCGATCTTTTTCATTTTTTTTCCCTCTTATTTAGTGTAAAGTTTTCTTAATACCATCGATAAATTCTGTAATATCATCATGAAGTGCCTGAAGATCCTCTTCATGTTCCACCTCATCAGCCAGTATCTCCGATACGATATCATAGGTAACGATATCTTTGTCCCGTGTCATATCGGCAAGTTGCGAATAGACAGAAATGGCACACTGCTCTCCCTTGATGGAGTCTTCCAGTATCTTGACCACATCAAACGCTTTTGGCTCTTCATATCCACAGTTGGTATGTGTAAACCACTCTTTTGGGTTGAGGAGCGGTGTACCGCCAAGCTGTAAAATCCTGTCAGCGACCATATTGGCATGTCTCAGTTCATCTGTTGCATGCTGGTTCAGCTCTGCAATAGCAGCATCTTTCATGATCCCTTTGATCACTTTGGCTTCTATGAAATATTGATAATAAGCCAGCCACTCATCTGCATATGCCTTATTTAACACACTGATAATCTCGCTGATCTCAAGTTCCTTGATGATTGAATTTCCTCTTTTTGCCATTTCATCCTCCTAAAAAATAATTTTTTTCAATGGATAATTTTTTTCCATTGAAAAATTTTACAGGAAAACTACTTAAAAGAAAATAATTTTCCAAAGATATTAATAATTAAATACTAAATATTATTAAGGATTATTTAAAAGATTAGATGCTATATTGAAAAAATATCAAAGGAGAGTTAGTAAAAAATATGAATAATTATGAATCATTATTAAGAGAAAACAATATTAAAGTAACTCCGCAGCGGTTGAGTATTGTTGAGGAGCTATACGGGCATATACATATGAGTATAGAGGAACTTTATAAAGAAATCAAAAAGAAGTTTCCTACCGTATCTTTGGCAACTGTTTATAAAAACATTAATGCGATGATGGAAAAAGATTTTATTTTAGAAGTGAAAATACCGAGCCAAAAATCAAAATATGAGTTAGCCAAAACTTCACATTCTCATGTAGTTTGTCGAAAGTGTGGTAAAATAGAAGATATCAGACTTAATTTGGGTGATATTACCCAAGAAGCATCCAATCTGACGCATTATCAAATCGATGAGGATGCATTGGTGCTTTCAGGTCTTTGTCCCAAGTGCAAAGCAGTCTAAAGTTTACAGGCTCCTAGGGCAATAGTAATTCTACTTATTGACGTACCAAATCAAAGACCACTCTTGACTCCGTAAAGATATATTTTCTCAGGAAGAATTGATCGCTGACACCCATTTTTTTCGCCATTTCTTCATCAACCAACCTATAGTAGATCACATACTTTGCATATTTTGCACCTTTGGGGATATCAAAACTGTACGTCTTACTGCTTTTTCCGTCCAGTCTCGTATCACTGGCGAGTGATGTGGCCAGATAAGGGATCGTCAGTTCTCCGTTTTTATCCTTCCACTTCGTACCCAGCACAAAGCTCTTCTTTTCTATTTCTTCATTATCCGGGCTTAAGAAGTTTACTTCTATCACTATCTCCCGCAAGCCAAAACCTGTTGGTATTTTATGCGGTGAATTGTTTTTCAGTGTGATATCCAGCCTTGTCTCACCACTTTCTGCTGTTACCTCAGTATACCTGCTCAAAATATTGCTATTGTCTACACTGGTAAAGCGGTGTTTTCTAACCATTCGCTCTTTGGCTTTTTCGCCCAGAGGAGCATAGTTTGAAGCATGCCCTTTTTCTTTGGCACTCATATGGCAATTCTTGCAGCCCTCTACTTTTCCACTGGCATCCCCCGAGAAGGCATCATACTCTTTGCCTGTCGCATAGATTTCCAATCCATGACGATTTTTTGCACTATAGTGACAGACAAAGCAAAGGTCGGGACTATCATCTACATAATGTGGACGCTGTACAGTTTTATGGAAAGGTGAGTGGGCATCATCAAATGGACCGAACATCGTTCCCTGAGGACCAAATTTTACACTATGTGTTCCTTCGGAACCTTTGCTTTTATCCAAATGTATTTCATCGATGTTGTGACAGACAATACAATTGATCCCATTCTTTACATGCTCTGCATTCAATGCCTTTCCATAATCCTTGATCGCCTCATCATTGCCCATTGCCAACAGGATTTTATCCTCATCGCTCATCGATTTTTTCAAAAGTCTTGGGTTGTGGCATTTGGCACATTCTATTTTTACTTCATCCAATATCAGCGCAGGTTTCTTCCTAACCATATACTCAAGTGTTTTTTTATAAAGATCATTTTTGGAAAAATGCGAATTTGAATGCCTTGAGGCTTCCCACGTCTTTGATATCTCAGTATGACATGCTTCGCAATTTTTATTTGTTTCCCATTTTTTGTTAATTTCAGCAGACAACGAGGCAACCAGACAAATGCTTATAAACAAAAATTTCATAATAGACAACCTTCCTTCCTTTTTTTAAATATTGATACACGATCATAAATTTTATCACTTTATGATACTCTACACTCACTTAAGCGCATATCAACTATGCTATAATACCAGCAAAAAGAGCAGACTGTGCCTATCAACATCATAGCAAAAAACAAAAAAGCCTATCATGACTATGAGATACTCGAGAAGTTCGAGGCGGGGATCGTCCTGCAGGGAAGTGAAGTCAAAGCCCTTCGTGCCAAACGGGCCAATCTCAAAGATGGATACTGCCGTTTTATCAAAGGTGAACTCTTTTTGATGAATGTCCATATCTCCCATCTTGACACATCCAACCCTCACTATTCCCCCGACAGCAGAACCCCCAGAAAACTGCTGCTGCACAAAAAAGAATTGGATAAACTCTTTGGGAAAGTGGGGCGTGAAGGGCTAACAATCGTTCCATTGATGATCTATTTCAACGAACGCAATCGTGCCAAAGTGAGCATCGGTCTGGCCAAAGGGAAACAACTGCACGATAAACGCCAGGATCTTAAAAAGAAGACTCTCGATCG